>JAZROI010000049.1:0-10363 GCA_045648585.1 Acutalibacteraceae bacterium | reverse complement strand
GTAGTGGCAGAGCTTTTCCATTCTGTCAAGGTCTTCCATTGTACCTTTACCGCTTGTGATTTTCTCAAGAATTTCAAGAAGTCTTCTTGTACCAACACGGCAAGGAGTACATTTACCGCAAGATTCATCAACTGTAAATTTAAGGAAGAACTTAGCGATGTCAACCATACAATCGTCTTCGTCCATAACGATAAGACCGCCTGAACCCATCATAGCACCTTTAGCTACAAGGTTATCATAGTCGATCTGAATATCAAGAAGGTCTGCAGGAAGGCATCCACCTGAAGGACCACCTGTCTGAGCAGCTTTAAACTTCTTGCCGTTAGGAATACCGCCACCGATATCTTCAACGATTTCACGAAGTGTAGTACCCATAGGAACTTCAACAAGACCTGTATTATTGATTTTACCACCGAGAGCGAAAACCTTAGTACCCTTACTTGTTTCTGTACCCATTGAGTTGAAGAACTCAGCACCGTTAAGGATAATCTGAGGGATGTTTGCAAAGGTTTCAACGTTGTTTTCAGTAGTGGGCTTGCCGAAAAGACCCTTAACTGCCGGATAGGGAGGTCTGGGACGAGGCTCACCACGGTTACCTTCGATAGATGTCATAAGAGCAGTTTCTTCACCACAAACGAAAGCACCTGCACCAAGACGGATAAATAAATCGAAATCGAATCCTGAACCGAAGATGTTTTTACCAAGAAGACCGTATTCGCGGGCATCGTCAATAGCCTTCTGTAAACGTTCAACAGCGATAGGATACTCTGCACGAACGTAAACATAACCTTCAGTTGCGCCTGTTGCGTAACCGCAGATTGTCATAGCTTCAACGAGACAGTGGGGATCACCTTCAAGAACTGAACGGTCCATGAAAGCACCTGGGTCACCTTCGTCGGCATTACATACAACGTATTTCTGGTCTGCTTTGTTAGCAGCTGTAAAGCTCCATTTACGACCTGTGGGGAATCCACCGCCGCCTCTACCACGAAGACCTGAATCAATAACAGTTTTGATAACGTCTTCAGGAGTCATTTCTGTAAGAGCCTTTGCAAGAGCTCTATAACCATCGTAAGCGATATACTCTTCGATATTTTCGGGGTCAATAACACCACAGTTACGAAGAGCAACACGATGCTGCTTTTTATAGAAGTTTGTTTCATTCAAGGGTTTAACTGAGTCTTCAGTAACAGTCTCCTGATAAAGAAGTCTTTTAACAATTCTACCCTTAAGAAGATGCTCTTCAACGATTTCGGGAATATCTTCAACCTTAACCTCGCTGTAGAAGCAACCTTCGGGATATACAATCATAATCGGGCCGAGAGCACAAAGACCGAAGCAACCTGTTCTAACAACTTTGATTTCTTCTTCAAGGCCTTTTTCTTTAATGTTCTTTTCAAGTGCCTCGATAAGCTCTCCGCTATGGCTGGAGGTACATCCGGTACCGCCGCAGACAAGTACATGAGAACGATACATTCTTTTTTTCCTCCTTATTCTGTAATTGCGCCTACAGTATATTCAATTACAGGCTTACCGTTTACGATATGGTCTGTAACGATTTTAACTGCTTTTTCTGCATTAACCTGAACGTAAGTAACTTTTTCTTTACCGGGTTCAAAAACTTCAACGATAGGCTCGTACTGACACATACCGATACAGCCTGTCTGAGTAACGCTAACGTTCTTAACGTTTCTCTTTGCAATTTCGTCTGTAAGAGCTTTAAGAACGGGACGTGCACCTGCTGCGATACCGCAAGTAGCCATACCGACAACGATTCTGATACCGTCGTTACCGTCTGCATCACGTGCTGCAATCTGAGCCTGTGCTTTTTCTTTTATAGCAAGTAACTCTTCTAATGATTTCATATCATTCATTCCTTTCAATCAAATAACTGTTCCGTGTTTTCTCGTATATAGTCTTCAATCCAATTGATAACCGAAGGCTCTGAAAGCGGAACGCCATCGAGAATCTTCTTAATATCAGCAGATTTAAAAACAAATTCTTTTTCATCAACGGAACGAGTGTAAACGAAATCTTTATCCTCATTCATTGAAACTATGGTCGAAACCGTAGCCTCTATATCACCCAACGGGGTAAAATCGATACTGTCTGTTTTAAACAGTGCATCAACTCTTGTACCCACGCCTAACTCAGAGGTTATTTTGAACGAGCCACCCGTCTGCTCCGCCGCAAGCTTAAAAAGAGGAATTCCCATTCCTACCTTTCTTGTAGTGCGGGTTGTAAAAAATGGATCTTGAACGTTTTTGACTTGTTCTTCGCTCATTCCCTTGCCGTTATCGTAAATACCGATAAGCAAGGTTTTTTCTGCAGTATTTTCTTTAACGAGAATCTCCGTTAAAGAAGCTCCTGCAGATATTGAATTCTGGGCAATATCAAGAATGTTTAACGATAATTCACGCATAACACTCAGTTCATATATTTTGCAAGGATACCGGGAACGTCGTCTGCTGTAATTTTACCGTAAACTTCACCATTGATTGTGAAAACGGGAGCAAGACCGCAAGCACCTATGCAACGGCACTCTTCAAGAGAGAATTTACCGTCTGCAGTGCATTCGCCGGGTTCAATACCGAGAATTTCACTGATTTTTTCTGTGATTTGCTGTGAACCTTTAACGTAGCAAGCAGTACCAAGGCAAACAGAGATATCATATTCGCCCTTAGGTGAAAGTGAAAACTGTGCGTAGAAGGTTGCAACACCATAAACTTTTTCAAGGGGTACGTCCATACCTTCTGCAATCATAACCTGTACTTCACGAGGAAGGTATCCGTAAATACCCTGTGCCTCCTGCATAACGTGCATAAGCTGGCTCTTATCACAATTACATGCTGCGATAACTGCATCAAGCTTTGCTTTCTGCTCAGGTGTACCATTGAAAGGTATTGTGCTGATTTTCTTGAGCATTATTTTTCCTCCATTCAGAATATGTTAGTTTGCGGTAAAATTATATTTTACCACCTTACATACATTATGAATTATATCACAAATAAAACGTTTGTGTCCATAGAAAAAAAACAACTTTTTCGAGTTTTTTGATATTTTTTTAACATTTTTCTGTATTGCACAAAAACGACGATTATTTTTTTACATTTCTATTTTTTTAGAACGAAAAAATACCGCCTATTTTAATAGTATTTATTCAAGAAACATGATATAATTAAATAGACATATTCTCTTTTGGAGGAATTATTATGAAAATAAGCGAAATTAAAAACATTCTTGATGCAGAGCTTATCTGTGGAGAGGAGTTTCTTGAGAATGAAGTATCCACTGCCTGCGGTAGTGATATGATGAGCGACGTTCTTGCATACGTAAAAGAACAGGCTGTTCTTCTTTCAGGTCTTGTTAACCCTCAGGTAGTAAGAACTGCTGAAATGATGGATATGAAATGTATTGTTTTTGTAAGAGGCAAAAGACCTGATATTGATATGATTGACCTTGCTGAGCAACGCGATATCGTCCTTTTAGGCACCAAGCTTGAAATGTTTACCGCTTGCGGTCTTCTTTTCAAAAACGGCCTCAAGGGAGGCAGTGGTATATAATGGAGCTTTTATCTTTACATTACGAAGTCAGCGGAACAGATTTCACCTGTGCCGGTGAAGCTTCCGGTAAAATCAAGAAAAATCTTAAAGAATTAGGTTTTCCTACCAACATAGTAAGAAACGTTGCAATTGCCGTTTACGAGGGTGAAATCAATATGGTTATTCACGGCGGCGGCGGTGTTATTGACGTTGAAATTTCACCTGATTGCATCTCAATAATTCTTGCCGATCAAGGCCCCGGTATACCAGACGTTTCTCTCGCTATGCAAGAGGGTTATTCTACTGCACCAGAAAACGTGCGTCAATTAGGCTTCGGTGCAGGTATGGGTTTACCTAATATTAAAAAATATACTGACGAAATGATTATTGAAACAGAAGTCGGAAAAGGAACAACTATCAAATTAAAGGTTTTCGTAAGCTGACTTCAAAATTACTGATAACCAAACAGAAAGGAACGTTTTTATGGAAACATATTTTCATTCGGTACGTCTTGATAAAGACAAGTGCCGAGGCTGTACTAACTGTTTAAAACGTTGCCCTACTGAAGCTATACGTGTGCGTAACGGAAAAGCAATAATTGTAAAAGAGCGTTGTATAGATTGCGGTGAATGTATAAGAGTTTGCCCTCACCATGCAAAATATGCAAACCGCGACTCCTTAGAGCAAATTAACAACTACAAATATAAAATTGCACTTCCCGCACCTGCTCTTTACGGGCAATTTAACAATCTTGACGATGTTAATATAATTCTCAATGCACTCCCCTCTTTAGGCTTTGACAGCGTTTTTGAGGTATCAAAGGCTGCCGAGCTTATTTCAGAGGCAACAAGAATATATATGGCGGAAAACAACCCTAAAAAGCCGGTTATCTCTTCCGCTTGTCCTGCGATAGTGCGTCTTATCAGAGTTTGCTTTCCCGAGCTTGTTGAAAACATTCTTCCTATAACCGCACCTGTTGATGAAGCAGGTAGGTTAGCAAGGGAAAAAGCAATGAAAATTACCGGCTTAAAGGCAGAAGAAATCGGTGTTTTCTTTATTTCTCCCTGCCCTGCAAAAATTACCGCTATAAAAGAGCCTATCGGTATTGAAAAATCTCACGTTGACGGTGCAATAGCCATTAACGATATTTACCCCGTTTTATTAAAAGCTATGGAAAAGCATAGTGAATACGATGAGCTTAAAGCACTTCACGAATCAGGTGTAATCGGTATCAGCTGGGCAACAAGCGGTGGCGAGGCTTCAGGCACTCTTAACGATAATGCGCTTGCGGCAGACGGTATTGAAAACTGTATGAAAATTCTTGAAGAGGTTGAAAGAGGAAACCTTGATTCAGTTGATTTCATTGAGCTTAACGCTTGTCAGGGTGGGTGCGTAGGCGGAAGCCTTACCTCTGAAAATCCCTTTATCGCAAAATCGAGATTGATGAAATTAAGAAAATACAGTCCTATCTCCTGCAACCATCTTTCCACGAAAAAGGTGCCTCAGGAATTGCTTTGCACAGAGCCTATTGAAGCTCGGGACGATGTTATGAAGCTTGCCGACAACGTAGCAGAGGCTATGGCAAGAATGAACAGAATGAAAGAGCTTCTCACCGTATTCCCCGGTCTTGACTGTGGCACTTGCGGTACGCCAAGCTGCCGTGCACTTGCAGAAGACGTTGTGAGAGGCTTTACAACAGAGCATGATTGCGTTTTCAGAGCAAGACAGGAAATTCAGGAAATTGATAATAACGAGGAATTAGAAAGACTTATTCCCGCCCCATTCAGATTAGAGGATTGATAATATGACTGTAAAACAACTTCAAGAAAAGCTTGAACTTACCTTTTTATGCGGTGAAGAAATTGCCGAAAACAGAGATGCTGAGGGCTGTTACTGCGGCGACCTTTTAAGTTGGGTAATGTCGAGAGCACGTGAAAACGACGTATGGCTTACCGTTATGGGTAATATTAATTCTATCGGTGTTGCCGTGCTTGCAGACGTAGCTTGTATTGTGCTTACTGAAAGCGCTTCGCTTGATGAGGATGCTAAAAAAAGAGCGTTAGAAAACGACGTTATAATTCTCACAACAAGCAAAAACTCTTATCAAATTGCTTCGGAGATTTCAAAGCTGATATGAAATTATACTACGATTTTCATATACACTCTTGCCTGAGCCCCTGCGGTGACGAGGATATGACACCGCAAAACATTGTTAATATGGCAAAGCTAATGGGCTTCGACGTTATAGCTCTTACCGACCATAACACAGCAAAAAACTGCCCCGCAGTGAAGGCTGTTGCGGAAAAAGCAGGTATAACCTTCATACCGGGTATGGAGCTTTGCACCTCAGAGGAAGTACATATTGTATGCCTTTTTTACACAATAGAGGATGCTCTTCGCTTTTCTGATTACGTCCACACAACTCTACCACCGGTTAAAAACAAACCAAAGGTTTTCGGTGATCAATTGATTTGCGATGAAAACGACAACGTTATCGGTCAAGAGGAAGCCCTTTTAGTTACAGCAAGTAACATAAGCACTGCTAAGGTTGTTAAAACAGTTGCCGAATACGGCGGAATATGCTACCCCGCCCATATTGACAGAAGCTCTTTTAGTATATTGTCAAACTTAGGTACTATTGACGACTATTTTGGCTTTTCCTGTGCAGAAATTTTTGATATGAGTAAAGAAGCGGAATTAAAAGAAAAGCATCCTCACCTGAATAATTTAAAAATCATTTCAGATTCAGATGCTCATTATCTTGAAAATATGCGACTACCCGAACAAACTATTGAAGTTGAAGAAAATACAGTTAAAGTTATTCTTGATTATTTAAAATAAAATAGCGAAGAAGGTCTGCGACAGTTGCTTCCTGTCGCAGACCTTTTGCTATATCTGTTTTATTTTACAAATTACTGTTTAGACCAATCAAGGTAACCGTCGGTAATATAGTAATTATAACCAAAGTAATTAACGTAACCGGTAAAGCCCCAATTAATCATGCCGTTTTTCACGTAATACCAACCACCGCCGTAGCAACAAAGAGTATCACTGTTCCAATTTATCGCACCGTTTTCAACGTAATACCAAGCACCGTTATATAATGTGAGAGTTGTTACGTTCCAATCAAGGTAACCGTTAACAACGTGGTACCATATACCATTGTATTCTACAAGACCTGTATAGCCCCAGTTAGCCATACCGTTTACAACGTAGTACCAAGCACCTGCATAATTACAAAGTGTTTTGCTATTCCAGTTTATGCCACCGTTTTCAACGTAATACCAAGCACCGTTATAGAACGTGAGAGTTGTTACGTTCCAATCAAGGTAACCGTTTACCACGTAGAACCAAGCTCCGTTAAATGCTACAAGACCTGTGTAATCCCAGTTAACAGTACCATTTTGCACATAATACCATTCGCCGTTATAACAGCAAAGTGTATCTGCATTCCAATTAATCTGACCGTTTTCAACGTAATACCAATAGCCCTCGTAGCAGGTAAGAGTTGTTACGTCCCAATCAAGACAACCGTTAACAACATAGTACCATGCACCGCTATATTGTACAAGACCTGTATAGTCCGAGACAAATTTACCGCCTCTTACATAATACCATTCGTCGTCAATCATAGTGAGTGTATCACCGTTCATATCAAGGCAACCGTTTGATACGTAATACTCTTCGTTATTGTAATAAACATAGCCGTTATAATTCCAATCAACGTATCCGTTAGCTACATAGAAATACACACCTTCGTAATTAACAAGGCCTTTATATGCGTAGTTGCTGACTGAGTCTACCTTACATCTCCATCTATTGCCACTAATATGTTCAAGAGTTGGAACACCGTCTATTTCAAGCACGAAGTTTTTTCCATCAGGGTCGAAGGATGAACAAGAATCACCGTAGCAAGCCTGAACGGTATAGGTATATTCGTTAGTATAGAAAACGTCTGCATCAAGGTAGCTGTTTCTTGTACCCGCTGTTGTGCCTATAAGCTCCCATTCGGTTGAATTATAAGCTTTTCTATAAACATTATAGCTGTCAGCACCGTCAATTTTTCCCCAAGCAACTAAAATATTATTTCTGTTAGAAATCTCTACCGATGTAATTACGGGTGAAGAAAGATATCTTATACTTGTTTCTGCAGGTTCACTATACGTAACTCCGCCACGAGCATAAACACTATAGAAATTATCTTGTCCTGCTGTTGCAGCTGTGTGAATATATGATGTTTCACTTGCATCAAATCTTGCTATTTCCTGATATGAGCCTGAGCCAACCTTATGATATACCACGTATTCATCGGCACCGGCAACCGCATTCCATGAAAGCTTTACGCCTTCAAAATCATTTTCTGCAGTAAGACCTGTGGGTGCAGAAAGATATTTAACCCAAATGCCCTCATCATCAAATAATGACGTATTGTCACCAATAACTGAAACAACTGAATAACCGTAGGTTTCGCCGCCGATTACGTCATAGTCGTCATATGTATTAACGTCAATTGTGTCTAAAAGCTCCCACTCTTCATTTTCAGCATTATATTTATAAACGTCGTAAAGCTCAACGCCCACAATATTTCTCCAAGAAAGAGTGATTTTATCTCCGTATGCAACTGCACTGTTTATAGTAGGTACAGCTATAAACAAAATCTCTTCAGAAGCTTCTGAATTTGCTGCTTCGTAAATACCACCGTCACTAAGTGTAGCAACAGCATATACGTATGTTTTTCCGGTAGCAACTCTCACATCAAAATATTCATTTGTATCAGAGCTACCTATAGCAGACCAACCTGTCGAATCCACTTCTTTTCTGAAAACCCTGTAGCCATCTGCAAATTCAGCTGCATCCCATTTAACGATCACGCAATTCTTGCCTAATTCAGTTGTTACGTTCTTTGTAACAGGGAGCTTTCTTACTGCTGTGTAATTGTCACCGACAACACTTTCTGTTGTTGCGTTAACTGACTGAATAATATATTTATACAATTCACCGTTAACAACGTCTGCATCGGAAAACTCAAGTTCAGTTACGTTTTCAATAAAAGTATAGCTTTCATCAGAAGAATTTTTCTTATATAAATTATAGCTTTCAGCACCGTTAACCTCGTTCCAGGTTAACGTAATAGCCTCATCTGAAATATTAGCATACACGTCATCAGGAGAACCTAAGAAAACAAGCTCCTTAGGGGCTGCAGAAGTTTCGGCAAGATAACCCTCGCTATGAGCCTTTACGGTAAAGAAATATTTTTTACCGCTTTCGAGAGCTTTGCTATGGCAAGAGGTTTCGGCAACGTTTTTAACAAAAGTCCAATCCTCATCGTCCTCAGCTTTCTGATAAAGAGTATATGTCTCTGCATCTTCGAGAGGTGTCCAAGAAACGTTTGCACCGGTTTCGGTCATAACTGCATCAATGTAATCAATCGTACCGAAATATTTACCTTTAACACCTGTTTCACTGTGAGGAACACTGCCGTAGCTGTTGTAAGGCTCTGCAACGTATTCAAAAATTTCGCCTAAATCCTCGCCTTCAATTTTATCAACGTAGCTTGTTTCGGGAGCAAGAACCTGTTCAGCTATCACTGTCCACTCAGTTGCATCCTCTGCTTTACGGTAGATTTTATACCATTCAGCACCAACAACTGCTTCCCAAACAAATTTAAGACCTTCTGTGTTTGAAAGAACCTCTTTATTCTTAACAGCATTAAGAGTTAAAAATGAATCTTCTGCAAAAGCAACAGGGGCTGTTGCTTTAGTTTTGTCGTTAGAAGCATCTCCGTCATCGGAAATATATTCCACACAATCAAAGCTAACGTTTGTTATAGGACGATTTTCTGATATTACTTCAAAAGTTATCTTTACAAATGAAACTGCTGAAGCACCTACAGATACACCGTTAGGATTGAAAAATGCAAAAACGTACTTATCATCCGTTTTATTACCCTTTTCATATAAGCCGTCAACGTTAGCATTAAACTCACCGTAGTTGTTTTTTATACCAACAGGACCACTTTTATCTTCAACCACTTTAAGAACGGTACTATCAAAATTGATATCAAAGATAACAGAGTTTATTTTTGGTTGATTTGGATTTAATGAAATATAATATGTAATTTCATTGTTACTGAAGCCTGTGTTTACAACTGTGAAATATTCTTGCACGTCTGCAGCTGAAGCCTGCACAAAAGTTATGCTGAACATTGACACAATTATCAATACACTTAAAAGCAAAGATACAGCTTTTTTCAAAATAATTCCTCCTAAGAAAAACTAAAATTATACATAATGAATAATACCATAAAAAAGCTTATACTGTCAACGATATAGAGAAAAACAAATGTTAACAAACATTAAAAAATATGACAATTGATTTATATAAAAAGCTAAATACAAATAAAAAGCTTCTATAGCAAAATATTTTCTGCCATAGAAGCTTCAATTATTATTTTTGCAAAGTTTTAAAAAGCAATAAGCTTATTACACAGTATGAGTGAAACCGTTTACAACTTCAACTGATTCGCCGTTATAAACAACTGTTCCGGTATAATCAAAAGCAACCATACCGTTTTTCACGTAATACCAACCACCGCCATAGCAACAAAGAGTATCACTGTTCCAATTGATCGCACCATTTTCAACGTAATACCAAGCACCGTTATATAATGTGAGAGTTGTTACGTTCCAATCAAGGTAACCGTTTACCACGTGGTACCATATACCATTGTATTCTACAAGGCCTGTGTAATTCCAGTTAACAATACCGTTTTCAACGTAGTACCAAGCACCTGCATAATTACAAAGTGTTTTGCTATTCCA
>JAZROI010000048.1:0-10282 GCA_045648585.1 Acutalibacteraceae bacterium | reverse complement strand
GAGCCAAGGAGTTGAAAATGAAAATTGTCTTCCTAAGACCGCTTGGCCTCCGACTTCTTCCATTTCGTATTCGCCGTCCTGAGTTACAACTGTTGCAGAATTTTCGGTAAATTCTGACGTTTTGCCGTAAACACCGATTTTGATTTTGCCCTCTGTTCTTTCAACGTCGCCACCGATAAAGCTTATAAGCTGACCGATAGGAATGTACCAATTGCCGTTGATATTCTGAGGGAGAGTTGTTCTAACGCATATACCTAAATCGTAGCCCTTGAATTTAAGCCTTGTCTGGTTATAAACGGGTGCAAGGTCAACGGGGAATATTGTGTCGCTCTTTTTATCAATTACGCAATAGTCAACAACCTTTTCATCCTCGATGTAGGTTGTAAGAGTACATTTATCGCCGTCTATATCAACTATAGCGTACATAGAAAGCTCTTCCTCATGGCAGTATGATTTTACGTTCCATACCTTAGGAACTGCTCTTGTTCCGGGAGGGTTACGGTGGCTTGAGCCTAAATTATAATGAATTGTGCCCTCTGATGGTTTATCGTAAAGGCCTTCGTTTCTTCGGGGGAGTGAACGTGAAAACGTATGCTCATGACCTGAGAAAACGATATCGTATTTCTCCATACCGTCACGCATTGCAGGATACGTATCGTCGCATTCAAGGCAAGGTCCGGCATAGTTTATGGGGAAATGGTGAGTAGCAAATTTCCAGGTCTTATCGCTATTTTCAGCCTGCTCAATAAGCCATTCGTTCATTTCCTCGTAACCGCTTGTACCCGTCATACAAAAATGAGCGTTACCGTAATCAAAAGCGTGGTTAGCGATAGGTCTTTCAACGGGGCCGTTATGCTCGTAAGAGCCCCAAAGCTGATTTGTAAAATATTCAGCATATTCTGAATAATATTTATCCTCTTTAGTGAAATAACTGCTGAAGCCCATATCGTCGTGGTTACCCATACAGAACATTATAGGCTTACTTTCGATAATACCCTTAAGGCCTTCGAAAAGACCCGTCCACTGAATATCGGTCTGACCGCAGTTTGTGTTATCACCAGCGGTAAGAATAAAGTCACATTCAGGGTGGTCGGAAAGTATCTTTTTAAGAACTTTATTTAACACGCTGTAATCAGCGGGGGGTTCTGCATCACCCGCCTGAACGTCTGAAACGCAAAGAAAAGAAAATTTACTGCAATTTTCTTCAGGAGTTTTGAATCTGAAAACGTCACTTCTGAATTCATCATTACCGCAAGTGTATTCATATTCGCTATCAGCTTCAAGACCTGTCATATCGGCAAAAAAGAGATTGCTATCATCCATATCGGTATGAATTGTATGTATAAAAGCATCGGCTTTTTCCCAATTTTGAGAGCCGACTTTTCTATAAAGAGCATAACCGCTTTCAACAGTTAAATCTGTTCTCCAACGAACAGTCATAGAGTGAGCCGCATCGCCTTTAATAGAAAGCATAATTTGGTCGGGGCTCGGTAAAGAGCCTCTTATTTTTTTCCATTCAGCTTTTGTTATCACAAAAACACCTTCTTTAAAACAATATAAAGTAATACTAACATTTTTTTATAAAATGTTCAACATATAGAAAATAAATTATCCATAAAATATTTTAATTCTATAGTTGAGATTAAGTGCTCTATTGTAGTATAATATAATCTGGTATTCTGTTATGTTTATATATTCTGTATTATCAACTTAAAGGGGAAGGAAGATAAGATAAATGTCTTTTGCGGAAATACTCAAGGGAATTGAGAATTTTGTTTGGGGTATACCTCTTCTTGTTATTATAATTGCGGGCGGGCTTATGCTTACCGTAAGGCTTAAGGGCATACAGATAGTAAGGCTTCCCTTAGCTCTTAAATGGATGTTTTCAAGCGAAGAGGGTGCAACGGGCAACGTTTCTTCCTTTGGTGCGTTGTGCACGGCACTTTCGGCAACAATCGGCACGGGTAATATCGTAGGCGTTGCTACCGCTATTTGTTTAGGCGGTCCAGGTGCATTATTCTGGCTTTTTGTTGCGGGGCTTTTAGGTCTTGCTACAAAATATGCAGAGGGTATGCTCGCTATTAAATACCGCGAAACCGCTCCCGACGGTCATACCTACGGCGGACCGTTCTGCTACATTGAAAAGGGTATGGGCAAAAAGTGGAAATGGTTAGCGAAAACCTTTGCCATATGCGGAGCAAGTGCTTCGATTTTAGGTATTGGCACCTTTACACAGGTTAACAGTATTTCAACCGCAATTCTTGATTTCTTTTGCAAAGATAGAGAAAAAATGGTGTCGCTTCCTATAGTGAATGAAGTTCCCGTATACGAGATTTACGTTGCCGTTATTGCGGTGGTGCTTACGGTTTGCGTTGCGTTAGTGCTTTTAGGCGGAATACAGAGAATAGCAAACGTAGCATCTTTTGTAGTGCCTTTTATGGCTATAACCTACATAGTTTTTTCACTTGTTTTAGTAGTTACAAATATAAAGGTAATGCCCGCAGCACTCTCTACTGTAATTAAGGGTGCATTTGACCCTGCTGCCGTAACGGGCGGTGCAGTTGGCTCTATTTTCGTTGCTATGCAGCACGGTATTTCAAAGGGTGTGTTTTCTAACGAAGCCGGCTTAGGCTCGGCTCCTATTGCAGCGGCTGCCGCTAAAGCAAAAGAGCCTGTAAGACAAGGTCTTGTTACAATGAACGGTGCATTTATAACTAACATAATCTGCCTTATGACAGGTCTTGTGCTTGTTGCTACTGATGCCTGGAAAACAGGGCTTCAAGGCTTTTCGGTTACAAGATATGCTTTTACTAACGGAATGCCTTTCTTAAATGAAAACGTTGTTTCATTTATTCTTTCAATGTCACTTGTTTTCTTTGCATTTACAACAATCATCGGTTGGGATTATTATGCAGAATCCTGCGTGGAATATCTTTCTAAAGGTAATCAAAAAGCGGTAAGAGCTTCTAAATATATTTATATTATCGCTGTCTTTATCGGTGGCTTTATGACTGTAGATTCAGTATGGACAATTGCAAATATTTTCAACGGTGTTATGGCGCTTCCCAATATGATTGCGATTTTTGCATTGTCCGGTATAGTGGTAAAAGATACAAAGAAGTTCTTTGCTGAAAAAAAGCATAAAAAACAGTCTTGACGGTGATATTAATGAAAAAATTAAAAGGATTGATAGCTTTGCTTACGGTAGCCTTAACGTTATTTTCTTGCAGTTGCTCAAATGAAAATTCTAATAAAAATATTACCGAGAATAACCCTACAACCACCGAAAACACAACTGTTAAATCTTTAAGTTATGAGCAGATTTCGGGCGAAGAGGCAAAGGAAATTATGGATATTGAAGCCGATTACGTTATAATTGACGCCCGCACTCAAGAAGAGTTTGACGAGGGGCATATCGAAAACGCAGTTCTTATTCCCGAATACGAAATAAGCGAAAGGGCAGAGAAAGAATTGCCCGATAAAAATCAGTTGATTTTAGTTTATTGTCGAAGCGGAAGAAGAAGTAAAATTGCTTCACAGGCTCTTGCCGATTTAGGATATACAAACGTAAAAGAATTCGGCGGAATTATTGATTGGAAATATGAAATTGTAAAATAGCATATATAGCCAATATAGTTATAATATTTCAAGACTATCGACTTAAAATTTATACCATGATGATAGGGAGTGGTTAAATGGCAAATTGTCCTAAATGCGGCGAGCATTTGAAATTGACCGATTGGAAACAGCATTGTCCACATTGTAATTGCAATATCGTTGTTTATGATATTCAGGAACGCTTGATGCAGGATGCAGACAAGGCGGAAGTTCAGCGTTATTATTTTCAGAAGAAAATAGATAGAATGAAAGCATCTTTCGTAGGCTCAAAGCTTGCTGTTATCCGTATTTTTACAAGTCTTATTCCATTGGCAGCAGTTGTTGTTCCTTGGCTTAAAGGTGAGTTTAATGTTCCGTTTGTAGAGTTTAAAGGGGTGTTTACACTTTTTACTCTTACTGACATGCTTGATAGTCTTGATATTAATTCAATTTTAAACGTTTTAAATACTGATGACGGGAAAATTCCGATTGTTTTACTTGCCGTGTCACTTGTTTTACTTCTGTTATCCGCTGTTTTACTTTTGGTGCGTTTCGGTTGTTTAACAATGGCTTGCTCAAAACGCGGTAAAACCAGAAATTATACGTTTGATATTTTGACGTTGGTTTTTTGTGTTGCTGCAACAATGCTTTTAATTGTTGTACCCGATAATGCTTATTTCAGTATAGATTTTGTTATTGCACCATTTGTTTATCTGTTACTTCTCGGAGTGAATTTCGGTGTAGATATTGCAGTTTATAAAAAAGGCATTGAGGTTAAGCACGAGCCGTGTTTTGTTGGCGGAATACCAATAGAAGAATATTTTAAAATGGTTGAGGACGGAGTTCCACAGGAAGAAATTCGTCAGGAAATGTATCGCAGATTAACTGAAATGCAGCTTAAGAAAGAAGCAGAATTGAATGGGGAGGCGGTTAAAAAATGAACGACGAAATGAATAAAAACGTTGAAACTCAAACTCGTGAATACGTTCTCGAAACCGATTTACCTGCGTATATGAACAGAAATTTCTGTTCTACAAAAGAAAGAGTTACCTACATATTAAAAACCGCTACGGCGGAATTAAATTTAGGTAAATACGATACAACGTCGGAATTATACCTATATAAAATTTTTGGTCTCAATGCTGAGGCTCACGGTAACGCTGCAGTTACGCTTGGTATTTACGATTTGATTAATGACCCGCTTTCTGCAGTAATTATTGATAAAATGAGAACCCGTTGGGGTAAATTTAAACCGTTTCAATATTTGGCTCTTATTCCCAGTATTTTAGTCGGTGTTATAACTTGCGTTATGCCTCTTATTGCTGATGCACAGGGGATGAATGCGGCACAAAGGCTTGTTTTTTATATGATTATTTCATATATTTCTGAAACAGTAGGTGCATTTTTCGGTGGCGGTGGATATATAGATAACGTTTTTACTCCTAATCCTAACGAAAGAACGGCTTTGTTGGTGTCATCCCGTTTTGCAAGTGATTTGTTCAGGCGATTCCCGGAACAATTGGCAGGAATTTTATTTGACCTCGTTGCAAACGGTAAAATCAACATTAATCTTACAAAGGTTTTCGCCTCAATGAAATCTTTCTGGTGGGTGATTGCAACCGTTCCTGCGGTAATGTGGGTGTTTGTAAGTAAGGAACGAGTTCCTCAATCAGAAAAGCCGCCACAGGTTGTAAAGGGTATGTTTTCCGTTTTCAAGAATAAACCGTTATTGATTTATACTTTGTCGGGCTTTGTTGACGGTATCAACGTCGGAACGTCGCAATCCCTTTATTATGATACTGTTCTGAAATTCAATATGATGTCAACTATAGCGGGTATACCTGGTATGCCGATTTCTTATGCCAGCTATCCTTGGGCAACAAGATTTAGAAAACGTTTTTCAACTAAAACTCTATGGCTGTTCCAAAGAGGCTCCATAATAACCTCTGAGCTCGGTTTCTTCCTTGTAGGGCTTATAGGCGGTAAGAAAAACGGCTTCTATAAAAAGAAGCTGCCTATGACAATTGCAATGATGCTGGGTAACAGTCTTGAGATGGTTTTCTACGGTACAAAGAAAATAATTGAAAATGAAATCAATTATGAGGTTCTTGACTATTGCGAATGGCAGAACGGTTACAGAGTTGAAGCAACTGTAAATCTTCTTACAGGCTATATCAATAAAGTCAGAGGAATTGCTTTAACTAAAATTAACACGATGCTTCTTGCAAGATGGGCGGGCTTTGAATCGGGACTTACTGCGGTGCAAAGCGAAGATACAATGTGGAAAATGTTTATTGCTGCTTTCGGCCCACAGTTAATATTTGATTTTATTAGCCTTGTTCCTATGTTCTTCTATAATATCGACCAGAAAACAAGAGACAGAATGTATCTTGATTTGGAGCGTACCCGTGCAGCAACAGCCGCAAAGGAAAAGAAATCTTTTGTTGAGGAAGAATAAGTGACGAACAAATTTGTTTTTATAAACAGATAATTCGAAAAGGAGAATTTTTATGAGTAGCTTTGAAAATTTAAGGGTAGTTGACAACTTTTATCAGACTTCGTTGTTTTTTCCTATGCCTACCGTGCTTATAAGTACTCTTTGTGAGGATGGTTCAACAAATTTAGGACCATACTCTCTTGTTCAACCTTATTACGTTGCAGGTAAGGATTATTATGCAATGCTTCTTTGTTGCCGCAATTCATCAAATACCGCACAGAATATTCTTAAAACAGGTAAATGTGCGCTTAATTTTATTGATGACAATCCTAAAAATTTTAAAGAGGCGGTAAAGCTTTCTTGGCCCGGTGATAAGCCTAATGAAAAAATGCCTAAATGTAATTTTAAACTTGAAAAAAGTATGATTGAGGAGGAAACGGGCGAAGCAAGACCTATGGTTATGACCGATGCTATTCAGGTTATTGAATGTACGTGGGTACGTGAGCTTGACGGTGCTGATAAGGATATGCCGGGTGAGCTTAACGGCTATGAGGGACCGTATCACGATTTCAATGGTATTACAAGTAAATTTGGAGCTCATTTTATTCTTAAAATAGATAAAATATTAATGAAGAAAAAATATAGCGATGCTATTATTAACGGTGTTAAATCAAAGGATTTCCCTGCTCTTCCCGTAGATTACGGTTACCGTGACAGTAAAAATTTCTGGTTCCATAGAAAGCGTAAAATGAAAGCCGAGCTTTTACAAATGAGAGAGGCCTCTCTTGAGTCAGTTCGCTATGCTGCAGACAGAGTTGACGATAAAATCAAATTTACCGATGAAGCTCTCAAAACTGTTCTTGCAGTACCCCGTGTTTTCCTTCCTCTTGTTCTTAAGGGTTGTGTTGATTGGGCAAAAGAAAATAATGTTGAACTCATAACTGAAGAACATATGCAAATAATAAATGATAAACGAGCTAAAGAAAAAGGCAAAGGGAAATAACATATATTTACGCTAGCTACATTAGGAGAAAGAAATGAACATTACAGGAGCAATTTTTGATTTTGACGGCACTCTTTTTGACTCAATGCACGTCTGGAAGGGGATAAAGTATAACTTTTTTGAATCTATAGGCATTAAGCTTACAAAAGATGATGAAGAAGTATTTAAGGGTCTTTTCCTTCGCGAGCTTTTTCACCTTGCTATTGAAAGATTTAATTTAAAGTATACTTACGAAGAGCTCCTTTCTATGCTTTTTGAGTATATAAAAGGTCGTTATCTTAAAGAAACTGAGCCTAAAAATGATATAATTGAATTTCTTGAGAAGTTAAAATCAAAGGGTGTGAAAATGGGCATAGCAACGGCAACGGGCGAAACGGCTCTTGTTGCTGTGCTTGAAAAATACGGTATGCTTCATTACTTTTCTCCGATTTATTCTACCTATACGGTAGGTGCATCAAAAACAGAGCCTAAGGTTTACGACGTTGTGCTTAATGAATTAGGCACGGAGAAAGAAACTACATGGGTTTTTGAGGATGCATTATATGCCGCTAAAACTGCTAAAGCAAACGGATATAAAGTAGTAGGCATTTATGATAAAAGTGAGCCTTTGCAGGATGAACTCAAAGCTATTGTAGATATTTATATCCACAATTACAGTGAGCTTGATATTGAATAAATCACGGTCTGGTGAATTGTTTTGGATAGAATAAGATTCGATAAATATATAACTGAAGTCTATGGCGTAACTGCTGAATACCCTTGGGTAAGTGCTCCGAGCTTTGCGGTTTACCGTCATAGCAATAACAATAAGTGGTTTGCGGTTGTAATGGATATCCCAAAATCAAGGTTTGGTTTTACCGACAACGAAAATATCAGCGTTGTTAATTTGAAATGCGATCCTCTTCTTATAGGCTCTCTTACTAAGGATGAAGGCATTTTTCCCGCGTACCATATGAATAAGGCTTATTGGGTTTCGGTTTGGCTTGACGGCACCGTTGAAAGAGAAAAAATTGAGTGGTTGTTAAATTTAAGTTTTGATTTAACGAAAGGCTCAAATAAAAAAGTGCAAAAATAAAGAAATGAGCAAGATCTATCTTAGAAAGATGTATCTTGCTCATAATTTTTGTTAGAATAATAAACAATTAGTTACCCTTAATATTATTCGGTTATTGTAGTGGGAATAGGGGATACGTTTGAAAACTGATTTCCGCCTTTTATTATTGTGAAGGTGGTAGAGGCTTCACCGTTCATCATACCTATTCCGCCCATTCCACCCATCTCGTTAGGTCTTTCGGGCCTTTCGCCGTTGGGCATTTGAGGAATTTCACCGTCAGGTATTTCCATACCATTTGGCATTTCGGGTGGGTTACCCATCTCACCAAAGTTTTTGGGTGGGTTTTCCATATCCTCTGGCTTTTCGGGTTGTTCACCATTTATGTTTTCGGGTGGTTGTTGCATATCGTCCATGGGTTTTTCATTTTCCATATTTGTATATGAATATGCACAAAGCTGAGTATCGCCTTGCCAGAAGGTATAATCGCCCTCTACAAGCTTATCATCTGCAACTAAAAGATAAGTGAAATCGTTAGTCGGCGAATATTCGCCGATTATTTTGTTTTCAGCATTTTTTAATATATAGGTGCTATCGCCAACCTGACGGGTTGCGAAGCTGAAAACAGCATATGTTTGCTTACCACCGGCAATTTTGTCAAGCATATTGCCGGATGCAATTACGTTACCGCCGTTGATATAAATACCTAAATCAGAATCAATGCCCGCGTCACCGCTTGTAGCACAAGCCTGTGATATTACAGTGCCGCCGTTAATTACAAGCCAACCGTTTGAGTCAATACCGTCACCCTCACCGGTTTTTCCGTCGCAAAGAATATTAAGCGAGCCTCCGTTTATTGTAGTAACAGAAACGTTGTCCTCGTTTGTGTTTATACCGTCGTTCCCTGAGGTTATATTAATATTACCGCCATTGATTGTAAGGTGTAATTCAGTGTCAAGACCCTCGTTTTCAGCTTTGATGTTAAGTATACCTGACCCGTTTTCTCCGCCGTTAACATTCATTGTCTTTTTTGAATAAACAGCGGCATCGTATTTATGCAGCTTTTTACTGTCAACAACCTCTGTGCCATCTTCGTTGAGCTCGTAGGATTTATAAATTTTAGCAACGTATGAGCCGTTTATATTATTTTCTGAGTTATCTGCGACAATAATATTAGCGCCTGCATTTTTAGTATCAACGTCTTTGGTTGCGGTTTCTTCATCTGCTACCGAGCATTCATAAACGTTATAAAAAATAATAGCAGGAGCGACGGTGCAGGTGATATCAACACCGTTTAAAATAAGAGTTACAACTGCTTCAGGATTTTCTTCAGCATCTTCGCCTAAATCAACTGCAATTTGCCCTGCAGAAAGCTTTCCGCTTAACACGTATTTGCCGGGCTTGGTAATGTGTACAACTGTATGAGCATCTGCTTCGCTTTGTTGATGCTCGTCTTCTTTTGTGCCCTCGCCGTACGTGAAATCCTGACCCGCAAGATAGAAGACTATATCGTTTGCTGAATAAACATCTTGCGTAGTTTCATTTGTAATCTTGCTGCCGTCAACGGTTATTTCTTCGTCAGAAAGATTAATTTGAATGCCCTCAGGCTTTTGCTCTACGGGTACACTGCAGCCTGTTAAAAACAAAACCGTAATAAGAATGCACGCTAATATTTTTTTCATTTTATCAAGCCTTTCATTTTAACTTCTTTTACAATATATTCCACAAGGTTTGCAAAAAAATTAAATTTTTGTAAATCTAATTTTAAAAATATAAAAAAGAACAAATGCATTCAATAAAATACATCTGTTCTTTGCTTGATTATTGTGTTGTTTTGTATTTAATTATATGAAGTTTTGAGACATGAAGAAATCACACCTCAATTAATCAGGATAAGTAACCTGTCTTCCTGTAAAGAACTCAATAACAGATTGATAGAGCTTCATAAAGCCTTCTTGAACAGCACCCTTTACTGCAAGCTCAAAAGCGAGTCTTGTTGAATAGTAGTCGCCGTTGTCTTTAGCCGTTTTTATGTAGCCGAAGTCAAAAACGTCATAAAGGCGTTCAACCCTTGTTTCATAGGTTGACGTGTCTTTTTCGTCAATCTCAACCACACGGTAACCGTACTGGGTTGTATAAGCAAGACCTTTGTATCGGGTCATGGGAGAAGTGTAAATATCAATATTCTGATTTC
>JAZROI010000047.1:0-6651 GCA_045648585.1 Acutalibacteraceae bacterium | reverse complement strand
AGATAAAGTCGTAAAAGCTCGCAAATGTTAATATCATCATCTACGATAAGTATTTTAGCATTAGACATAAAAAACGCCTCCTGTCCTAATGTTTATATCTGTATTATATACCATAATATTTTATTTTTTATGAACAATTTTTAAAATAAATTTAATAATGTAAAAAATTGTAAAAAAACGGCAGTATAGAAACTACCGTTTTTTTATTATATTAATAGTTTTTCTTTTTCTTGTTTTCTCTTTCAGCTTTTTTCGCACGCTTTGCTTTTTCTTTGTCGCGTCGTGCAATCATCTTTTCTGTTTCGGTCTTTTTATTACCTTTCTTAAGCACGATAACAATTGCTACAATTAAAAGTAAAATCACTACGGCGGAAACAATTATTATGATTTTTCTGCTTTCTGGATTGCTGAAAAATCCACCGCCATCCTCCGTAGTGGGCTCGGTAGTAGGCTTTTTTGTGAGAACAACAGCAATCATACCGTCTTCACCTAAAACATATTCATAACCGTCAGGGAGAGGCTCATAAATAGCTTCGTTAACAACGTTGCCGTATTGGTCAACAAGCTGACCCCTATCATTAAGAGAAAGAATTTCTTTAATAAGCGGGTTAGCGGAGTTGTTAAGGTCGTTTATAATGGGAAGCATATCAGGGCCTTGAATAATAATTCCGTCTGCGTTAGTAATAAACATTGTTGGTAGGGTTGTACCGTTTGCCGTATCGCTAAAGCTGATGTTTGCAGTAGGCACGATATTAGTAATATCGCTATCGGGGGCAGTATCCTTACCCTGATAAATGTTTAATTTATAAACTGTGGCTGAAAAAGCTCCGTTTGTGTTATTCTCACAAGAAATGTATATAGTTTGTTTCTCGTCAGTTGTTAAAGGAATTACCTCGTAAGAGCCTCCCGGCACTTGTGTATCATTAATAAAAATAGTAGTGCCGTCAGGCTCAATGGGGGTAGGATTTATTGAAATGTTAGGGCGTAAATAATCAAGGTAAATATTATATTCAGTTATATCAGAATAAAATTCATGCTCTAAATCAAAGCGGGTTGTTCGTTTTCTTACAATGTCAAAGCTTTGCTCGTATGTATAACGCGTTTGTGAAATTGTAACCCCTGCATCTTCGTATGCCATTCTTTGTAAAATGTAAAAGGGGATAATTCCCTCGTTTGAGGCCTTTTTCAATGCACTAGGGTCTAATGTAACACGGTACTGAGTACCCAACATAGCGGTAAGATATTTTTGTCGTATCTCTTCTGTGGTAGCGTTTTCAGCATCGATTGCTATACCATAGTTTCTTATTGCCATAATGGCAACTCGTCTGTAAACCTCGTTTGGGGATATGGTAACAACTTCGGCAGGGGAAATATAACCTGTTGTGTAAAGAGTAATCAAAGAGGTGTAGTAAATGTAATCTTCAAGAGTAAGAATTTCTCTGTCACCGAAAAATTTTTCGATAAAGCTTCTAAGGTTTGATTCATCACCCGAAAGAGCAATAAGATATATAACAATAGCTTCTTCAAGAGGTGTGCCTTGAGGAATTGTAAGGTGCTGACCTTTATAAACGTAATAAAGGTCATTTTTCATCATAGCATAAAGAGAAATAATCATAATTCTCTTTTCGGGGTCTTTTTCATCCTCGGCTGTTACGATTATTCCGTTATCTCTGAGCCATTGTGCCTTATCCTCTTCAGTGGAATCAGGGTCTGCGAAGAAAGAAAGAACACCTATTTGTTCAAGCAGATATAAGTAGGCGGCTCTTTGGGTATCCTCAGTTATGGTGTATAATTCGACGTATTCAGCTACCTGGTTTTTGAAGTTTGGGGCATCCATATTGTACGGATAGCTACATACGGGAATAAGAACTTCGGGTGAGAAAAGACCTTCTGTAGAAAGCATATCCTCTTTAACGTCTAACTTTCTGAGCCATGAAGGGTCGTTTTGTTCGTATTTGTATTGAGTTTGCATGGTGATTTTAGAAACATCAATAGTTGGTGCAAAGGTGGCTGCCGATACAGCAGGAGAGAAAACTGTGAAACAAACAATAATAGCTATCAAAAGTGATATCGTTTTCAAGCTTTTTGCCATATTGCAACTCCTTTCAAAATAATAATAAGCATAAATTTATAATCCTAAGAGTTATTTATTATTCAACGATAGAAAATGAGAAAACTGTTGTTGTTGAATATTTTTCGCCTGCATCGTAAATACATTTGTGCCATTCGGGGTGGTTGGGTGAATCGGGGAAAACCTGTGTTTCAAAGCAGAAAGCACAACGCTTTGTCATAGGCACACCGTCTTTACCTGCAACTGTTCCGTTAAGGAAGTTACCTGTGTAAAGCTGAATACCGGGAAGGTCTGTGCTGACTTCCATCTTGATACCACTCTTGTCACCAATAGCAGAAGCTGCAAATTTAAGCGAGCCGTCAAAATCTTTAATGCAGAAGTTGTGGTCGAAGCCGTTACCATTTTTTATCTGAATATGGTCCGCTTCAATATCTCTGCCGATTTCTTTTGCTTGTGTGAAATCAAAGGGTGTACCTTCAACAAAGGGAAGCTCGCCTGTGGGGATGCTGATTTCATCAATAGGGGTATATCTGTCAGCATTGATTGTAACAATATGGTTAAGAATGTCACCGCTGTCAAAGCCGTTAAGGTTGAAATAAGCGTGATTTGTAAGGTTGATAACAGTTTTCTTGTCAGAAACTGCAGAATATTCTAAAACAAGTTCGTTGCTGTCATTAAAGGTGTAAATAACCTGAACGTCAACGTTACCGGGGAAGCCCTCTTTTCCGTCGGGACTATGATATGTAAATTTAACGGCGTTGTCACCTATAGCTTCGCCTTGCCATACAGCAGAGGAGTATTCACCGCCACCGTGAAGACTTGTAATGCCTTTTTCATTAAGGGTTACGTTGTATTCTTTTCCATCAATGGTGAATTTACCGTCTTTAATACGGTTTGCATACTGACCTACAACAACGCCCTGATAATCACCACGTTCAACGTGACCCTCAAGAGAATCGTGACCTACTAATATATCAATAAGATTACCATTTTTATCCTTTATAAAAAGTTTGTCGAGAGTAGCTCCTTTTTCGATTATCTGAGCTTTTAAACCATTTTTGTTTTCAATAACGAAAGCAGAAACTTCTGCACCGTTCATAACACCGTAAAGCGATTTTGTAATTGCCATAAATATACCTCCAAGGCAAAATAGAAGCCATAAAGACCTACAATAAATATACAATGTTTACACCCCCAAAGTCAAGAGAGAAAGTGACTAAAAGCCCTTGATTTCCATAAATTAACACTTTGTTCTTAATTAGTTTACACAAGGTTATTTTATACTCATTGATTAAAGGCTTTTTTTATGATATTATTGTATAAGAGCGTTTATGCGGAGTATAATTTACTGCAAAGAAAAGGAGGCGTACCATGAGCTTTATTGATGCTTTATCACCGTTTTTCAGGTATTTGATGTTAGCGATAGCTTTATTTGTAACGGTGCGTCTTGTTGTCGCCTTTTTTTGTAAAAAGGTTACCGACCCCGTAAGAGGTAAGCTTATTAATAATATAACAAAAGAAGCTATACCGCTTTATGACAGAGAAACCTCTTTGGGTAGAAATAAAAAGTGCGACGTTGTATTGTCTTTTGATACGATTTCACGTCTGCACGCAGTAATAGCCTACAGAAGCAAAGGCTTTGTTATATTTGATACTTTTTCAAAATCGGGTGTAGCGGTAAACAATCAAAAAATTGAGGGGAAAAGCTACCTTAAAAACGGTGACGTTATAAATATGGGTGGGCTTGAATTTATCCTTGAAGAATCAAAATACAAATACATCAAAGACAAGAGCGGGCTGTTAGGAAAGCCATCTTACGGGGTTATTCTTATACTTCTTGCTATTTTTAACGTTGTATCCTTGTTGTTGAATCTTCAGCCTAACGGTGAATACAATATTCAGGTTGCTCTAACGTATATTATCTTTATCGCAATGCAATGGCTTTACTACGTTTTTGCAAGCTTTGTTCTCAAAATATATAATTTTGAGCTTGAAATGATAGGCTTTATGCTTACTTCAATCGGTCTTGCGATTATAGGAAGTATGTATCCGGGAGCCGTTTTAAAGCAATTCCTTGCGACTGTTTTAGGTCTTGTCGGTTATTGCGTTTTGTTAATAATTTTAAGATTCGTAAGCACCGTAAAAATTATAAGATATATTTTAGCTGCCGGTGCCATCGGTATTCTTGCGGTAACTCTCGTTATAGCCGAGCCAACGAACGGAGCTTTAAGCTGGCTTACAATAGGCGGCTTTTCAATTCAGCCCTCTGAATTTGTAAAAATAGCATTCATATTTGTCGGTGCGGCAACTCTTGAAAAGCTACAGTCTATGAGGCACCTTACTATGTACATTATTTTTGCCGCAATATGTGTCGGTGAGCTTTTTATGATGTACGATTTTGGTACAGCGCTTATTTTCTTCTTTGCTTTTATTGTAATTGCTTTCATGCGTTCGGGCGATACAAGAACAATAATGCTTATTTGTATGGTTGCGGCTTTAGGTGCGGCTTTGATACTTGTTTTCAGACCTTACGTTGCAAACCGATTTGCTACCTATCTTCACGTGTGGGAATATATGGATGAGGGCGGATATCAGCAAACGAGAACGCTTATTTATTCAGTAAGTGGCGGCTTGTTCGGTTTAGGCTTAGGTAACGGGGAATTACGAAATATCTTCGCTGCGGCTGAGGATCTTGTTTTCGGTGTTGTGTGCGAAGAATTCGGTATGATAATGGGCTTTTTGATTCCGTTAGTTTATATTTGTGTGGTCATATTTGCAGTTATAAACGCCCCAAAAGCGAAATCAGCCTTTTATTCTATTGCAGGTATTGCTGCAAGCTCGATGATGCTTTTTCAAGGTATGTTGAGTATTTTTGGTATAACCGATATTTTACCTCTTACAGGTGTTACCTTGCCATTCGTAAGCAAAGGTGGCTCAAGTATAATCAGTTGTTTTTGCTTGCTTGCCTTTATTAAGGCGATAGATACCAGAACGTTCGCTTCCTTTAAACCGCAAATTAAACTGAAAAAGGAGGCAACTAAATGAAAAAAACAGCACGAAGAGGGTTAATAGTCTTACTGCTTGTAGCCGTTGTGTTAGACGGTTTAGGTTTTCTTGCCTTTAAATTTGCGGTAAACGGTGAAAAGTGGGCCACCTTGAGAGCTAACCTTCATCTTACGGAGGACGGTAGTTTTGTTGCCGCAGGTAATATTACTGACCGAAATGGTGAAATACTCGCACAAACAAAGGATAATGAAAGAGTTTATAATAACTCTGAGCGTGTGAGAAGGTCTGTTCTTCACATAATTGGTGATACTGAAGGTTATATTTCTTCGGGTGTTCAAACTGCTTATAAAACTCAGCTTACGGGCTATAATCCCATAACGGGTCTTTACTCTTTAAAAAGATACGGTAGGGGAAATGATATAAAGCTTACTCTTGACAGTAAAATCTGTGCAACAGCTTACGATGCTCTTAACTGCAGAAAAGGCGTTGTAGCGGCTTACAACTACAAAACAGGGGAGCTTCTTTGCTCTGTTTCTTCGCCCAATTATGATATAAGAAATAAACCGTCGGAAGAAACGATTCAGAAAAATGAAAACGGGAAATATGAAGGTCTTTATATGAATCGTCTTATAGACGGCTTATACACTCCCGGCTCAACCTTTAAAATAATAACAACTGCAAGTGTTATTGAAAATAAGGCTGATATCAACGAATGGCAGTTTGAGTGTAACGGTGAAACAGTTATAGAGGGTGTTAAAATCACTTGTCCTGATAAGCACGGAGTTATGAATTTTGAAGAAGCATTTACTAAATCATGTAACTGTGCATACGCGACTTTGACGGATGAAATAGGGAAAAATGCACTTACAAAAACTGCAAAGGAATTCGGCTTCTCGAAAGAATTTTCTTTTGGAAACACTTATACAAAGGCAAGTGCTTTTGATTTAAACGATGCTGCAAAAGGTGACATTGCTTGGGCAGGCGTGGGGCAGTATACTACTCTTGTTAATCCATATCATATGCTGACTGTTTTAGGTTGCGTTGCCAATAACGGTAATGTAGTGTTACCGTACGTTGTTTCAAACGTAACCTCACCCGATGGAAAGCTATTAAAAGAAACAATGGCAGTTACTGAAAATAGAATTGCCGCTGACGTTGCAATCACTCTCAAAGCAATGATGCGAAAAAACGTAGAAAACAACTATGGTGACAGTAATTTTAAAGGGCTCGAAATGTGCGGTAAAACGGGTACGGCAGAGGTAGCAGACGGCGTAAAGCCTCATTCATGGTTTGTAGGCTTTTCAGCAAATGAAAATTGCCCAGTTGCTATTTTGGTAGTTGTTGAAAACGGCGGTTGGGGTTCTTCTGCGGCATTACCCGTAGCATCAACTGTTATGAATGAAATCTTTAAATCACTTTCTTGAAAAAATTAATAAAATATTAAAGTAGTATGCAAATTTTGCCATGCTTCGACAGTTGACTTGTTAACATAAATGTAGTACAATATAATGTGAATTTTAATAATCCGAAAGGTTGAAATAAATGAGTTTTATCGAATTTGATTCTGTTTACAA
>JAZROI010000046.1:0-33408 GCA_045648585.1 Acutalibacteraceae bacterium | reverse complement strand
ATATATCGAAGAAGGGTCAACCGGTTGCAATATAGTCGTCTTGCTCGTTATTCACTTCGCAATACTCCTTATTGCGCCCAGAGCTTATTGTTCGCTTCATCTGCCACCGGCAGCGCTCACAAACGCTCACCCTCCCTATTTGCTAACGCAAACAGGGATGAAAAGCTATCGCACCTCTTCAACTTTTCTCCACGCGAAGCATCTGGTGACTGGCATCTGGCGACTGGTGACTACAATTGCCGTCGCAGACCCTTAATTATTCATTATTCATTATTCAATTTTCATCATTCATTAGCGAACGTAGTGAGCTTTACAATGCCGACCGCAGATCCCGACACTCCTCACTAAACCATGAGCGAAGCCTCTGGTATCTGGGAACTGGTATCCGGCATCTTAAATTATACGTCTCTCACACAAAAACCTTCTTCGCAAGCCATGCTCTGACTTTTTTGCTTTTATTTGCGTATAACCAGAAGAATACAAGGGCGATACAGCAAATATCAGCAATAAAAAGTATTTCAAACTGAAGAATTTTACTGTTAAGGTAAAGGCAGAGGCTCGAAACTGATAGTGTAATAACCAAATCAATAAAGAAATGGAGCACCTTTGACGTCCAATGGCGTTTTCTTTGACGGTACCAATAAATAAAGTATAATGCACAAAGTGAAACTATTGCAATTATGGGTACTGCGATACCGAAATACCATTTTTCACCACCTAAATTTCTTGCGTAAAAAACAGCAACGTATAAAGCAGTTGCTAAAGTGTCAAATCCCCACATAAGATACGGTCTTAATTTAGCTGTTAAAGAGGGGAAAACGAAAACTATCCATACAAGAAGACTTGTTGATGCAAGATAAATAAACCAAAGATTTTCCGGCTGAAAAAATAAGTTGAGTAATGCACAAACAAGGTTAGGTATAAGAATAACGAAAGAAATTATCAATGCAATAAATCTCTTTTTAACCTCTTTGGGTATAATCGGTACATCCGAAAACGGTGTAGTTGTTTCATTCTCGGGCATTTTTATATTAGGGTTATAAATCGGTGTGTCACATAAAGCACATTTTTTAGCACTTGCGTCTAACTCTACACCGCAATTAACACAATATGACATACAATTCTCCTTGATTAGTCAATATGGTTTTTGTTTTTATTCTCGGTTGCTTTCAATTTTAACGTGAAGACCCATTTTTACAAGACGTGTGAAAAATTCACGTTCAATATCGTTTTCTTCGTAGATATTAGCGAATGTAAACATAAGCTTGTCCTCAAAGGTTGCAACACCGCATCTTGCGGCATTAAGCTTTCCGGGTCCGGGCATAAGATAAACCTTTTCAATGTGCTCTTTCATATCCTCCGGAAGCCTTACAGGACCCATATTTGAAAGTAAAGATGTGGTTGTCTGCTCCGCGGTTATAAGGAAGGAAATACCTACGCCTAAATCCTTTACTGCAAGTGGCAGATATTTTAAAACGGGGTTTCTTTCAAGCCCTAAATTTGCCGTTACCATAGCGTTAAGCTTTTTCTCGTCGTTTGCAAGGCGAAGCTGTAAAGCAACGGTTTTTAAAAGCTCATCGAAGGTGTATTCACCTAAATTAGGGTCTACCTTTACTCGTAAACAAATAGAGTAATTTCTTAATGTTTCAGAACCGTAAGTTCCTCTCAAATCAATAGGTACCTGAACGGATACTTCTTTTAATTTTTTCTTTTCTCTTAATTGCTTCTGACAGTGAACGTCAAGAAGTAAAGCGGCAAAAAACTCCGTGATAGTTACGCCTTTTGCTTTTGTTATTTTGTGAAGCTCTGAAAATGAAATTGTACCTGCGGTAATGTTAACCATATGCTTGGGTAATTTCGTTCCTACCGCGTGATATACCCATTTGTCACTTCTTTTAATCTTGCCTTTTGATGAAGCGTTTTTCGCAAATGAGTCTTCAAGCTCTCTTTGGGTAGGTTGTTCGTTTATATCAAGAACAAATCCGCCCGTCGAAATTGTATGACCTAAAAGACGAAGGTACTCCGCTACAAGAGTGCAGGTGAAAACAGATGCACCGTGACCGTCTGAAAGGGCGTGATAGGTATCTACCGCAATTTTTTTGCCGTGATAATAAACTCTGAAAAGATAACCGTCATTTTCTTTGAATTTAACCCTATGACAAGGGTTTTTAACGTCGGGATTTACCGACGGGCATTTTGTAGGATTCTTTTCAAAGTAATACCAAAACAAGCCTCGTCTTATTCGAACGTCAAATTCGGGGAAACGAGGCATAATTCTTTCTAAAGCGGTTTTCAAAACGTCAGGGTCAACCTCGGTCTTTAATTCAACAGAAAACCTGAAGATGTTAGACCAAGTGCTTGTGTTCTGACCGGGGAAAACCGAAGCAGCATTATCAAGTTTGAACCACTCAGGTATTTGAGTGGTTCTTTTTTTAGGAGTTTTAATTTCTGTCACGGTAATTCTCCTGTGAAAAATCAGAGTAATTTTTAAAATCAGCCGATTTTAACGGCATCCTTGATTTTAATTTTTCCAACAAAGGGAATCTTCAAAAAGCCGTTGCATTTGTCATCGGTAAAGGTAAGATTAACGTCCACTGCTTTACCGGGGAATTCATCAATCTCTGCTTTTGCAATAATAGTGTCAACCTCTACGATAACATCCTTAAGCTCAATATCGGGCATTTCGAAATCGTTGTTTTCAAGCTCAATGTCAATTTCGTAATTGCCGTCATCGTCTTTAATTTCGAAAACAGCAACACCTGTGTAAAACATATGATCAATGTTTACTTTGTATTTACCAAGACCTAACATAATATAACCTCCATAAGAGAATTTTTAAAAGTGGGCTAATCTGTATCCAATCAAAACCAACTGATAACGCCTGAAGCGTGTTGTAAAATTCTCAAGGCGTCATTCATTGTAACCTTGCCGTCAGAAGAGTTGTCAACGTTAGCAACTGCCGCTTGAGCTTCAGTTAAGTTAAGCGTGCCTGAAGCGGCGTGAAGAGCGGCTCTTGCATCAAAAAGATTTACAACTCCGTTGCCGTCAAGGTCGCCCATAACATCATATACGGTATTCGCAAGAATAAGAAATCTACCTGTGTAGTTAACCTGAGTGCCTATAAATCTTGTGTGAGGTGAGCCGTTTACGCAAATTGAATTCCAAGAATTTGCGTTATAAATTTTTGCACCTAATGGTTTTATATGCTCAGGCAAGCCGTTGAATCTTATAATTATATTGCCGTTAGGTTGAAATTCCTGACCGTTGCAGTAAAGCTTAATATCATAGCAATATGCTTCAGTAAATCTCGTTGTAACGTTATGAGCAACTGTTGTGGGATCAACTGGGGTTGCAACAACCTCAACGTTACCCTCGGGTAAAATTCCGTAAGCATCATATACGGTGACCTTTGAATTAGTATCGGTAACAGTACGGAAGGCAATTATTGTGTTTTCGGGTAATCTAAGGTATCTCAAATAGTAATAAGTATAGGTGTTTTTTACGCAAGAAATGCCGTCAGTGTAATAATAGAATTTGTTATTCTGAGAATCAATGCCGCCTAAAAATGCATCTGTTTGAATGTTTCTCAGTGAGAACGGTAAATCAAGGTGCTTAAGGGCTCTGCAGTAAGCGAGTGAATATTCGCCGAGAATTTCAAGGTTATCGCTTAAACGTAAGCTTGAAAGATTCCAGCAGTATGAAAATGCGAATGATTCAAGCTCTGTTACGGTGTTTGCCATATCGACACTCGTTAAATTATAGCAGTGGTCGAATGCCTGAGATTCAATTCTTTTCACACCATAGGGCATTGCAAAATGGCCGCCTCTTCCGGCAGGGAAGCTTAAAAGAGTGTTAAGGCTTCCGTAAGCATCTAAGGTGTAGAGCACGCCGTCTATTGATTTTAAGCTTGTGTTATTGGGGTCAACGTCAATTGTATAAAGAGAAGTGCAAAGGTTAAAGGGATTTCCTGAAATTGAAGTAACCGTTGCAGGAATATATACATATGTAATATTACTGTTACCTTTAAACGTAGTACCCGCAATAACTGAAACGGGTAAGCCGTTTATATAAGCGGGTATAACAACCTGTGAAGCGTAGCCGTTGTATTTCGTTATAACAACCTTTTGAGGATTGTTTGTGGGAATAAATCTGTATTCAAATTCATTAGCCGAAGCAACAACGAGTGTAGTGCTTTTTGCGTTATCGGCGGCAAAGGCATTATTTCTGGAAAGCAAAGTGCAAGAAGTTAATATGCAAATGCATAACAAATAGCACAAAATTCGTTTTTTATTCAAAAAGGTCACATCCTTACCTGAAATTTAATTTAGTGATAATCTTTTTTAATCATACTTTAACAAATACAATTATACTATATGAAAAAACCAAATTCAATGTAATCTTTTAACAAATATAAAAAGAAAAATATGTAACTATTGAATGTGGGAAGGTCGAGTAAAGTTGAAATTGATGTTTTTATAGAATTATAGTAAAAAGAGATAAAAAAGCAAAGCTCCGAAGACAAGCTTCGGAGCGTTATGCTTTAAGTGTTAACTTAGATAGCGCGGGTAACCTTACCGGAGCGCAAGCAGCGTGTGCAAGCATAAACTCTACGGGGAGAGCCGTTAACGATTGCTTTTACTCTTTTAACGTTGGGCTTCCAAGTTCTGTTTGAACGTCTGTGTGAGTGAGAAACCTTGATGCCGAAAGCAACTTCCTTGTTGCAAAATTCACATTTTGCCATTGAGCTGCACCTCCTTCAAAAATTTTCAAATAAAGTCTAAACATAAGACAACGAACGTATAATATCACCTTTTGATTGCAAATGCAAGTGTTTTTTTCACAAATTAGTGTATTTTATGAACTTTCACATAATATTGATGCAAATATTTAAAAATTTTTTTGAAAATTGCTTGATTTTTACAGATACATCATATATAATAGCACCGTAACCGAACATTTGTACACTTTTAGAAGGAGTAAAAACTATGGCAGAAAGATCAGAAAAAACAAAAGCACTCGAAACAGCGCTTTCCCAGATAGAAAAGAATTTCGGTAAAGGTGCTATTATGCGTCTTGGTGAAAACGCAGGTCTTAACGTTGAGGCTATCCCAACAGGCTCAATAGCACTTGATGCCGCAACAGGTATCGGCGGTCTTCCCCGTGGCAGAATCGTTGAAATTTACGGTCCTGAAAGCTCAGGTAAAACAACTCTCGCACTTCACGTTGTTGCAGAGGCACAGAAAATGGGTGGCGAAGCTGCATTTATTGATGCTGAGCATGCTCTTGACCCCGTATATGCAGCTGCTTTAGGCGTTGATATTGATTCGCTTCTTGTTTCACAGCCTGACAACGGTGAACAGGCACTTGAAATTACAGAGTATCTTGCTCGTTCGGGAGCGCTTGACGTTATTGTCGTTGACTCTGTTGCAGCTCTTGTTCCCAAGGCAGAAATTGAGGGCGAAATGGGTGATTCTCACGTAGGTCTTCACGCTCGTCTTATGTCACAGGCATTAAGAAAATTAACTGGTGCAATTTCAAAATCAAATACTGTTGTTATTTTTATCAACCAGCTTCGTGAAAAGGTTGGCGTTATTTACGGTAACCCCGAGGTTACAACAGGTGGTAGAGCCTTAAAATTCTATTCAACTATCCGTATAGACGTAAGAAGAGTTGAACAGCTCAAGGGCCCCGGTAACGAGTTTATCGGCTCACGTACAAGAGCAAAAATCGTTAAAAATAAAGTAGCTCCTCCTTTTAAAGAGGCTGAGTTTGACATTATGTTTGGCGAGGGTATTTCTAAATACGGCGAGCTTCTTGACCTTGCAGTTAAAATGGAAGTAATAAGAAAAAGCGGTGCTTGGTTCTATTACGGTGAGGAAAGATTAGGTCAGGGTAGAGATAACGTTAAAGAATATCTCAGAAACACACCCGATTTCTGTGCTGAAATTGAAGCTAAAGTTCGCGAAAATATCAAGAACATCATTTCTGCAAGAAACCCCATTTCAAGAAGAGAGCAGGCTGCCCCCGCTCCCGCAGAGGACGTTACAAAAGAAAAGGCAAGAGCAAAGATTGATATTGCTGTTGATGACGACGAATAAAAATGAAAATTACTTCAAAGCAGGGTAACGGCAATAAGGTTCATATCTATATTGACGGTGAGTATACCCTTACAGTTTATGACGATTATTGGTACCGTAACGGCTTTAAAGACGGTACTGAAATTACAGAAGAAGAGCTTGCTTCCTTGAAAGAGGAGGCAGGCTTTCGCTCTGCTTATGAGAAAGGTATAACCTATCTTTCTATGAGAGCTTATTCAAGAAGAGAGCTTTACGATAAGCTTAAATTGAAATATGGCAAGGAAAGTGCCGAAAGAGCAATAGAAAAAATGCTTGACAGGGGCTATATTGATGATGAAAGCTTTTGCAAAGAGTATGCAAGGTATCTTTTTGAAGTTAAAAAATATGATGTAAAGAGGATAATTTACGAGCTGAAAAGCAAAGGAATTGACTCTGAAACTATAGATAATACAATTAAAACTCTTGACAACGAGCCGATTTCGCGTATTATAGAAATGTTAAGGACAAAATACTATAATAAAGTAGAAACGGAAAAGGATAGAAAAAAGCTTGTAAACCGTTTCGTAAGAATGGGTTATTCCTTCCGCGACATAAGAGAAGCTTTTTCGGAGTGCGAAATAGAGTTTCCGTCGGTGTGAGTAGAGTGGGTAAAGCGTATCCGAATCAGCCTTAAATGGCGATGTTTCGGAACTTTTGCCCGATTTGCCTTTGAAAGGCGCCAGCCTGTCTGCAGTCAAATACGACCAAAATCCCTCGAAACCTCGTTCATTTAAGGTCGAAGAATTTTGTGATTAAGTACTTTTCACTCAGATAAGGCAAAAACGCAGTAAATCCTGACGGATTTACGAGTATTTTAACGAAATATGAGTGGAAAAGACTATCCCAAAATCTGATTCGGATATACTTTACCCACTCTAACCTAAAACTAATGAGGTGAATGTTATGTCACGAAAAATCGGAATGATAAGTCTTGGTTGTCCCAAAAATCAGGTGGATGCTGAAATTATGCTTAAAAAGCTTGTTGACGCAGATTACGTGCTTGTTCAGGATGCTGACAAGGCTGATATCGTTATCGTAAATACTTGCGGTTTTATTGAGGATGCAAAGAAAGAATCTATCGATGCAATTCTTGAAATGGCAGATTTAAAGGAAGACGGAATTCTCAAAAAGATTCTCGTTACAGGCTGCCTTGCTCAAAGATATGCCGATGAGGTTATCAGCGAAATTCCCGAGGTCGACGGTGTTATCGGTATCGGTGCTAATGCAGATATCGTAGCTGTTTGCGATGCAATTTTCGAAAACGAAGAGGTTTACAGTAGCTTCCCCGAAAAAGAGCTTCTTCCTCTTGACGGTGGCAGAATTCTTACAACACCCGAATATACTGCATATCTTAAAATTGCAGACGGTTGCTCAAATTGTTGCTCTTACTGTGCAATTCCCTCTATCAGAGGTGCTTTCAGAAGCAGAAAAATGGATGACATACTTGAAGAGGCAAATGCTCTTTGCGAAAAGGGCGTAAAGGAAATTATCCTTGTAGCCCAAGATACAACCCGCTACGGTGAGGATCTTTACGGCGAATTAAAGCTCCCCGAGCTTCTTAACGAGCTTAACAAAATCGAAAAGCTTCAATGGATAAGACTTCTTTATTGCTATCCCGAAAGAGTGACCGACGAGCTTTTAGATGCTATTGCCGAAAACGAAAAGGTTTGCCACTATATTGATATTCCCATGCAGCACGCAGACGGTGAAATTCTTAAAGCAATGAATAGAAAAGGGGATAAAGACAGTCTTTTGGCTCTTGTTGAAAAAATCAGAGCAAGAATCCCCGATATAATTATAAGAACAACCTTTATAACAGGCTTCCCCGGTGAAACTGAAGAAGCATTTACAACTCTTTCAGAGTTTGTAAACGAAGCAAAGCTTGACAGGGTAGGTTGCTTTGCTTACTCTCGTGAAGAGGGTACACCTGCTTACGATTTTGATAATCAGATTGATTCAGAGGTTGCGGCCGAAAGAGCCGAGGTTATTATGAATCAGCAGTATACAATTTCTGAAGAAAAGCTTCAGGAATGTATCGGGAAAACCTACGACGTTCTTGTTGAAGGCTATGACCCTTATTTAGACAGCTATTTCGGCAGAACGTATATGGACTCACCCGACATTGACAACAATATCGTTTTTACATCAGGCTACAGAATTGATGATGGTGATATTGTACCGGTAGAAATTTTTGATAAGGATGAGTATGCACTCATTGGTGAAGCAATATGAAAATGATGAACGTACCTAATCAGCTTACGGTTATAAGAATCATTCTTACGCCTATTTTTCTTGCTTTGTTTTTAAGCGATATGCCCCATCATTTCCTTATAGGTCTTATCGTTTTTGCAATAGGCTCGTTTACTGATTTTCTTGACGGTAATATTGCCCGCAAGAAACAGATTGTAACCGTTTTCGGACAGCTTGCAGACCCCGTTGCAGATAAAATTCTTACAACTGCCGCACTTCTTGCATTTATGCAGTTTGGTCTTTGCAACATATGGATTATTATGATAGTTCTTTTAAGAGAATTTACAATTACTTCATTCCGCCTTGTTGCTACCGCTCAAGGAATCGTTATCCCCGCAAATATCTACGGCAAGCTTAAAACAATATCTCAAATGGTATTTTCTTTAGTTATTATGATTCTTGCCGAGCTTAACGACTGCGGTCTTTTAGGCGATAAATTCCCATTGTCACAGGTTTCAAACGGGCTTTTGTGGATTACCGCCGTGCTTTGCGTAATTTCAGGCGTAATTTATGTAAAACAATCAATCAAACTTATAGATTTTTCCAAATAATCGGGAGGAAATATGCAGCTTTATAATTCACTTTCTCGTAAAAAAGAAAATTTCAAAGAAAACGTACCCGGTAGGGTAAATATGTATACTTGCGGTCCTACCGTTTACCATTTTGCTCATATAGGTAACCTTCGTAGCTATATTATGGAGGACGTACTTGAAAAGCATCTTCGTTACAGCGGTTACGACGTAAAGCGTGTAATGAATATTACCGACGTTGGTCATCTTTCAAGCGATGCCGATACCGGTGAAGATAAAATGGTTAAGGGTGCAAAAAGAGAAAACAAAACTGTTATGGATATTGCAAAATTCTATACAGATGCTTTCTTTGAGGATTGCAAAAAGCTTAACATTAAAACACCTGACGTAGTTGAACCCGCAACAAATTGTATTGATGAATTTATTACAATGGTAAGCGGTCTTATTGAAAAGGGCTACGCTTATCTTGCAGGCGGTAACGTTTATTTTGACACCTCAAAGCTCGATGAATATTACGTTTTCAACAAACACGACAGTGAAGAGCTTATGGTTGGCGTTCGTGAGGGCGTTGAAGAGGATACAAACAAACGCAATAAAAACGACTTCGTTCTTTGGTTTACAAAATCAAAATTTGAAGAGCAGGCTCTTAAATGGGATTCCCCTTGGGGCGTAGGCTATCCCGGTTGGCATATTGAATGCTCAGCAATAAGCCTTAAGCATTTAGGCGAATATATGGATATTCACTGTGGCGGTATTGATAATGCATTCCCTCACCATACAAACGAAATTGCCCAGAGTGAAGCTTATTTAGGTCATAAATGGTGTAACTATTGGTTCCACGTTTTACACCTTAATACAAATTCAGGAAAAATGAGTAAATCAAAGGGTGAATTCCTTACAGTTTCTCTTCTTGTAGAGAAAGGCTATAACCCCCTTGCATACAGATTTTTCTGCTTACAGTCACATTATAGAAAACAGCTTGTTTTCTCTTATGAGAATCTTGACGGTGCTGCAACTGCTTATGATAAGCTTCTTAAAAAGATTGCAACTCTTAATCCTGTTGATAGCGATGGGCTTGATATGGCAGCGGTTGAAAAGCTTACCGCATCCTTCAAAGCGGCTCTTGACAATGATATAAACACTTCTCTTGCAGTTACTGCAATTTACGACGTGCTTAAAGAAAAGACAAACGATAAAACGAAGATTTATCTTCTTAACGATTTTGACAGAGTGCTTTCTCTTGATCTCGTAGAAGGTGCGAAAAAGCTTTCACAGAAGGATGAAGCAGCAGCTCCCGCTGATGACTTTGCAAAATACGTTGAAGAGCAGATTGCTTTGAGAGTTGAAGCTAAAAAGGCTAAAAACTTCGCAGAGGCAGACCGAATTCGTGATGAATTGGCTTCAAAGGGTGTTACTCTTCTTGATACCCGTGAAGGCACAAAATGGAGTAAAGAATAATTTAAATTTCAAAAAATAAACGGAGTAAAAATATGACAAGTAAAGAACGAGCAAAATTACGAGCAGAGGCAAACGGCCTTGACCCTATTTTTCAAATAGGTAAAGAGGGTGTTACTGATGCGGTAATTGCCCAGATTGAAGATACTTTTAATACAAGAGAGCTTTTTAAAATTAAAGTTCATCTTGAAAGTGCCCCCGAATCCCCGAAAGAAATCGCACAAAAGCTTGCGGAAGCAACAGGATGCGACGTTATTCAGGTAATTGGCGGTACTATCGTGGTTTTCAGAATAAATCTTATTCTTCGCCAAAAGGAAGCAGAAAAAAAGAAAAGATTAAAGGAAAAAGCACGTAAAGAAGCCCTTGAAAGAAGAACGGAACGCACAAGGAATAAATACAGTAGGTAATTATTATGAGTGAAGTTGTTACAATTACAAGTAAAAAAAAGAAAGCTCCCTTTATAATTGGGCTTATAGTTTTGATTTTTGCAATAACGGGTGTTGTCAGCATAGTTGATTTTGCAGTTTCAAAGCTTTCTACAGGTGAAGAAGAAGCTGTTGATTATTCAGAATATGCCGATTTTCTTACCTGGGTAGTAGGCGTTGACCCTGCACCTTTTAGTGATATTACCAATGCTGATAAAGACACTCTTCGTAATATTGCAATATGTACTCTTTTAAGCGATGAGGTTAAAACGGGGGATTATACCGTAACGGAAGAAGGTCTTATCGTTCCCGCAGCGGACGTTGAAAAGTATTATTTCGATATGTTCGGTGCAGACGTAGGCATAATTCATGCAAGCGTTGTGGGCTACGGTTACGAATTCACCTATAATGCAGGTGACAATACCTACACCGTACCCCTTACAGGCGTTACACCACCTTTCTCAGTTCGAATTGAGTCAATTCAGAAAACAGGCGGTCTTGCCGTGCTTCGTGTAGGCTACGTTGGAACAAACAACGTTGAAGTTCTTCCCGACGGCACTCTTGCCCCCACCCAGCCCGATAAGTATGCAGATATTACTATCCGCGAAACAGAAACAGGCTTTAATCTTATATCTGTTATGACAGTAACAGTAGGCGAATTTAACAGCTGATTTTGCGTGTTTTGCGATTTTCTATCCACTCGGTGTATATTCAAAATTGCAAGTTGCGTATGGAAAATTAAGGGGCACTTCGTGCCGATTATAAAACTCACTACGTTCGCTAATGAATGATGAATAATGAATAGTGAATAATGAATAATTAAGGGTCTGCGACGGCAATTATAAATGCAATCGCAGCCCTGTTATTTTGTATTAAATTAAATTGTAGCGATAGCTTTGCCTCCCTGTGCGAAGCATAGGGAGGGGGACCGTTGCCAACGGCAATGGTGGAGGGTAGTTCACTATCGTCTTAGGTTTATTTTCAATAATGTTAGATGTGTAAAAAGATAATTATAACCTTTTATCCACATAAACCTAATTAGCAAGAGAACTACCCACCACCAACGCCTGACGGCGTCGGTCCCCCTCCCTATTTGCTAACGCAAACAGGGATGAAAAGCTATCGCAATTTTTTAAATATTTTACTCCCCGCGAAGCTTTTGATATCTGGCATTTTTACAATCGGCACGAAGTGCCATTTAATTTGCCACTTGCCACTTGCAATTTCCCATTTAAAAAAGCGACAACAAGTTTTTGAGCTTGTTGTCGCTTTCAGCTTTATTATCAGTTAAACTTAATTGTAAGAATCTTCTTACCTGTGATTTCGAATTCTACGAAGCCGTCTTTGTCAATTGTAAGGGGAGCAACGTCCTTTTCTTCCAATGTAACAAGCTTTGCTTCTGCCCAAGCTTTACCTGAATATTCGGGAAGCTCGAATTCAGCCTTCTGTCTTTCAACGGGTGACTGTGCCTTTTCGATAGGAGCCATACCCTTGTTAAGACGGATAGCGGTTTTAACAGCCTTGTCAGAGGGGTTGAAGAGTCTTACAACGTAGCCGTTGCCGTCTTCGCTCTTCTTAACAGCACTAACGTTAAGCACCTCATCCTTAAGCTCAAGGAATGAGTGTGAAAGAGGATTCTTACCGTGGTCTGTGGGAGCAATCTGACCTGCAGTAAGGTAAAGATTAAATCTTTCGCTTTCCTGCCATACGTTGCCTTCTTCCCAATCGCCCTTGTGAGGCATAAATGCGTAACGGAATGTGTTAACACCGATACACTGTGAGCCCTTATCCCAGTCGCTATAATTCTGCATATCTTTAGTAACGCAGATACGAAGAGGATACGCACGGATAAGTGAAAGGTAAAGTGTGTTATCTTCATCGTCTGCAGCTTCGTAAGCCTTAAGACCTGTGTTAAGAAGAGCAACACCGTTTTTACCGTCAGAGATGCTTACGAAAGAGTTCATAGGATGCTCTGTCATAGGCGGCTCATCGTAAAGTGAGTAGTCGGGCTTTTCAATTTTACGTTTTACAACGTCAAACTGACCTTGTGCATCTGCATATTCTGCTTTGATGCCTGTGGGGAAGCCTACCTGTAAGTAGTGGTCTTCACAACGATTGTTGATTGTTGTTTCAATTTCAACAAACTTTGCACCCTTGCGAAGAGTAACAAGGCTTTCAATATCAACGGGAAGCTTATGCTCGCTTCTTGATTTTTCATCGAATGCGCGTTTTTCGGGAAGCTCCCAACGCATTGTGATTTTATAGGTTGTTTCAAATTCACCGTGACGAAGAAGAGTAACGTTTGCCTGTTCGCCGAGAGTTGTGAATGTTTCGTCACATTCAGGAGCAACGTGCTGCCAGGGGTTACCGATTTCACCGCTATCCTTAAAGTAGCCGAGGTTTTTATACTCTTTGCCGTTTTCTTTATCAATAACGTTATAAGTACCGTTGTGGTTAAATGAAACCTTGAGATATTCGTTTTCCATAACGTTTGTAGTTTTTACAAGTGTTACGGGAGTTGTAGCACGAACGTTGTAAAGAGGACGTACCTTGAGAGTTTTATAACCCATAGCGGGAATGTCAGCAACTTCAGCTGCAACAAGGTACTGCTCTGTATGAAGAACGTTTGCAGTATCGTTGGGATTCTGAATAATCTGAGCATTAGCTTTGTTTGTTGAAAGCACCTGATATTTGATTTTGTTGCCCTCTTCATCAAGAATTTCAAAGCTGTCTGCTTTCCATTCTGCAGGAATCTCAAGTCTTAAATCAACAGTTTCAGTTCTCTTAAAGGGTGCAGGGTTGAAGATTACAACTGCTGCATCATCTTTAGAGAATGAACGAAGATTAATGTCACCTGCGATATCCATAAACGCTCTTTCAAATACGCACATTGAAAGCTCTCTTGCCTGTCTGTAACGTGACATAACGTCTTCGTAAACAACGTCACGTCCGCAAGCACCGATACTGTCGTGGCCGTGGTTCTGAAGAAGATAGTTATAAGAAAGGTCGATAAAATTCTGAGGATAGGGTGCACCTGAAAGAGCTGCAAATACTGCCATAGGCTCTGCGTAGTTGATGATTCTTCTTTCGGTGTCAAAGTTTTCCTGCTTGATGTAAGTTCTTGCAGAAAGAATCCATCCGCAAAGCTCACTAACGCTACCCTTTGTATAGGGGTCTCTCATTTCGCCCTTAAGAACGGGTGAATCGGGGTTGAAGTTATCAATAATGCCCTGCTCCATTTCTTTAAGAGTGCTATGGAAAACCTCTGCCTCGGGAAGTGCTTCGTTAAGGTCGTTAACAAGCTGAATTTCACGTTCATCGGGGCAAGAAGAGTCGTGACCGATTGACCAGAAGCGGTGATTTGTTGTCCAGTCGTTATCCTGCTCCTTCATAGCCTGCTCGGCTCTTGCCTGAACGTTTTCTTTATGATACTCGTAGAAGGGGTGAGTATACTGATAGTCTAACTTCCAATCTCTGTCAATAAGCTTGAAAACACCGTTGTTGTCATTCCAGAGCATATCACGGTTGTTTTCGTCCTTCTGATTGAAGTAAACGGGTCTTTGTACAACGTACCAGATATTGTAACGGGGACGCTTTGCAAGACGGGATGCGTAAATACGAGTTCCGTCGGGGCTTTCCCAATAGAATTCTGATTTAGGAGCTTTATATTCGTTAATACCGCGGTAGAAGGATGCGAAGTGAATATCAAAGCCGTCATAAATCTGAGGAAGCTGTGAAATCTGACCCCAACCGAAGGGTGAATAACCTGTTTTACTGATACCGCCCATTTCTTTACCGATTTTGTGACCGAGAAGAAGGTTTCTTACGAGAGCCTCGCTACCAACGGTAAATTCATCGGGAAGACAGAACCAAGGGCCAACTGCAATTCTGCCCTCTTTTATGTACTTCTGAAGCTTTTCTTTCTTTTCGGGGTAAACCTCAAGATAATCCTGAATAGGCATTGTCTGAGAGTCTAAATGGAAATGCTTATAATCAGGGTTTTTGTCAAGAATGTCAAGGAGCATATCAAGCATATATCCAAGCATATATTGGGTTCTTCTTGCGGAGAATCTCCATTCTCTGTCCCAATGGGTGTTGGATATAAAATGACATTGGATTTTATCTTTTTTGTTATCCATATCTATCACCTTATCCTTTTATAATTTTCATTATTTCCTGGAAGTTGTCACAGAAATGTGTGCAAACTGCCTTTGTACCGCTTGATTCGATATTACCACCTGCAATACCGATTGTTGTGTAGCCTGCAAGTCTTACTGAGCAAGCACCTGCACCGCTATCTTCAATACCGATAACATGGTTTCTGTCGGCGAATGCTTCGCCAAGACCAACGATAGAGGTTTCACTGTAAAGCCAGGGATGAGGCTTAGGTGAAAGCTCACCGAGAGTACCTACACTACCTTTTCTGAGGGGGAAGCCTGCAGAAATTATTGCATCATAGAAATCCTTGGGGTCGCCCATACCGAGAGTTTTGAATGCAGAAAGAATTTCGGGCCAAGCCTTTTCATAAAGACCTGAAGTAACAAGACCAATTTTTATACCCATATCTTTAAGCTCTAAAAGGAAATCCTTAACGCCTTCTGTGGGAGTGAAAGCACCGTCTTTACCTCTGCCTGCCATAATTTCTTCCATTTCTCTGTGAGTATGCTCGAAATAGAAGTTCCTTGCTTTTTCAAGAGAAGCACCGGGGCAGTATTTGTCAATACAATACTGAAGATGCTCAGAAACGCTATGACCTGAAACAAAAGGAATATCTGCTTCTTCAAGCTGGAATTTAGGATTACCGAGCATACTCGCAGTAGTCATTTCAATAATCCAAATCCAGAATTCCTCGCTGCGAACTGTTGTACCGTCAAGGTCCATAAGCACAGCTTTTAAAGGATATTCTGTTTTGACGGGGTAAACGGGGTAATAAACGGGGTAAGCAATTGCAGATTTAACACAAGCAAGAGAATGAGTGCCGAAGCTTACAAACTCAACCTTGTTGTCACCTGTTGCAACTACGAATTCAACACCGTTTTTACCTGCAACGAATTTTCCGTCTTCAGTTGCGGGAAGAAGGTGAAAACCGCTGTCAGCACCAACCTCACCCAAGTCGGGAATGTAAAGTGTTTTATCAAGTAACATAGTAAAAGTCCTTTCGTATGTACATAATTATAACAATGATATCACAAATATTTTGAATAGTAAATTATATTTATAAAAAAATGGACAAGATTTCAAATATTTTTTACACTGTACTCTTGAAGAGTGTTTAAAAAATGGTAAAATAGTTTTACAATTAAGTGAAAATCTTCAGGTGGTGTAGTATGAGAGAAAAAATATATAATATCGTACACGTGTATGATGATAACAAATTGAGCTTTATTTATAAATATTTTATGATTTTTGTTATAGTGGTGAGCATTCTTCCTCTTGCAACAAAAGAAGATACCGCTATGCTCGGGAATATAGAGATTTTTTGCTTGTTTATTTTTGTAATTGACTATGCTTTAAGATGGTTGACTGCAGATTATAAATTTGAAGAAGATGGGTTTCAGGCGTTTATAAAATATCCGTTCAGGTTTATCTCTTTGGTGGATTTGCTCTCGGTTTTTGCATTGGTTGTTTCGGTATTTGAAATTTTTGATTCGGTTAAAATTGTCAGTACGCTTTCTGTTTTCAGGATTATAAGAATTTTCAGATATTCAAAAAGTGCTGAAATGATTTTTGACGTTTTGAAAAAATCAAGGAAGGCGCTTGTTACTGTGGGTAGTCTTGCAGTAGGCTACATATTGGTTTCGGCGATTATAGTTTTCAATGTGGAGCCCGATTCTTTTAAGACGTTTTTTGACGCTCTTTATTGGGCTACTGTTTCTTTGACAACGGTTGGTTACGGTGATATTTACCCCGTAACCGTTTTGGGCAGAATGGTTGCAATGTTTTCTTCATTTTTCGGTATTGCGATAGTAGCCTTGCCTGCCGGTGTTATTACAGCCGAATATATGAATATGATTAAAGAGAAAGTTAAAGAAAACTGACGAAAAAAGCCTCTTGGGATTTTAAAATCTCAAGAGGCTTGGTATTTTTAACGGTTATTTTGTAGCTTCTGCGGAGCGTCTTTCTGCCAATTCTTTTTCAACAACAGCTCTCTTTTCAGGTGTATAACGAATGAAAAGAAGAGGGATTATGTATAACACACTTGCTATTGCGGGGGTGAGCATTGCAAGAGGCCAAATCCAAGTTTCAAAGGCTTGAGTCTGAGTGCCGAGGAAGGTAATTGCAGAATCGTCGATAGCTTTGTAGCCGAGAATGGAAAGTGAAAGTGCTGCAAGACCGGCGGTGATACCGCTTGAAACTTTGGTAAAGAACGTCTGCATTGAGAATGTAACCCCCTCAGTACGTTTTCCTGTTTTCCATTCCATATAGTCAATACTGTCACAGAAAATAGAGGTCTGGGCAATTGAAGCCGCACCCATAGGAATACAACCGATACCCATAAGGAGCATACCTATCCAGATATTGATACCGTCAAAGCCTATTGCAAATGCGATAACTCTTGTAACGATATTAAGCACCTGCATAAAGATAAGAGCGTTTACGTAACCTTTAAAAATCTTCTTAAGCTTATCAGCAAAAAGCATACCTAAAAACTGAGGACCGTATGTAATTGCACCGTAAATTGTAGTAAGACCTAAAGCACCGATAGCACTGCCCGCACCTAAAAAGTCAGTAGGCATTTTGTATTTAAAGAAATAAGTCATAAGCTGACCGCCAAAGCCTAAAGCACCGAAAAGGTTTGAAAGGGTAACAAGCATAAGCATTTTATTTTTGAAAAGAAGTGAAAAGCTTTCAAGTAAAGAGCCCTGTTGTTTTTCGGGTACAGCACGTAATCTTTCCTGTGCTTTGTAAGTACGCATGCTTATCATAGCACCGCCAAGACCGAGAATAATAGCAAAAACGAGAGTTACAAGTGACATTGATTTTTTCGTTGTGTTTGCAACCATTTCGATAACCATAGGAATAAGTCCGCCGAAAACACCGTAAACACAAGAACCTACAGTCCTTGCCCATTTAACGAAATTATCGCGTTCGTCACCGTTTGGTGAAACAGAAGCGGTTATACCCCAAATTGCAACGTCCTGAAGAGTGTAGGCTATATCCCAACAAATGTACATAATTACAAAATATGCAAGGCGAAGCCAGAGCATATCCTCAGCCGTTGAAAAAACGAGGAAAATAAGCACTGTAAAAATACCTACGGGCAGGGGAGTGTATCGTAAAAACGGACGAAGCTTTTCACCGTTTTTAAAGCGGTGCTTGTCAACAAACGAACCGACAAGCGGGTCATTTATACCGTCCCATACCTTCATAACGATAAGCAAAACCGAAACGATAGCCGCAGGAAACATTGCAATATCAGTCATAAAGTAGGTGAAAAACGTACCGCCTATGAAAGAGTAAACAATGTTCTGACCTGAAAGACCAACGTAAAAGTTAAGCTTTTCTTTTCTGTCAATATATTTCATATTTACCACCCTTTTTGGTTGATAAGTTCATTATACAGAAAGTAGGTAGTAAATTGCAAGAGGATTTTTAGCCACCGGTCACCAGTCGACAGTCACTAGAAAGCTTCGTAAGGAGTAAAAATAAAAATTCGCGAAGCTTATCATCCCTGTTGGGCTTTGCTCAATAGGGAGGGGGACCGCGACGGAGCGGAGCGAAGTCGTGGTGGAGGGTAGTTCACTAACGTCTTAGGTTTAGTTACAAAGTCATAAGTGTTGTATGGTATGCGAAGATCTTTTACCTATGTAAACCTAATGAGTAAGAGAACTACCCTCCACCATTGCCGTTAGCAATGGTCCCCCTCCCTATGCTTCGCACAGGGAGGTAAAGCTTCGCATCAATTTAAATCGCGTCGCAGACCCGAAATTTGCCACTTGCCATTTGCCCATTTCCCATTTTTTGTATTTTCCATCTTGCAATTTACACTATAATAATGTTATACTGTAAAATGTAATAAAATCGGGGAATACGGGTGCGGATGCACCATATTCCGATTTAAGAAAGGACGATTGTTTTGGCTGAGATTAAAAACATTGATGCTGTAGCAGCTCTTGATGCTATGGATGCTCATGTTGATGATTGGCGTGATGCCACTAAGGGCAAGCAGAGAGGTATCTTCTCTTTTGACGACGTAGCAGCGCTTAAAATCAAAAACCTTAAAAAACGTATTTATACTGATATCGAATCAATTCCTGCATGGAAAATGAAGGAATGTATTTATAAGGGTATCGATGATTACGAGTTTTTCTACGATGAATGGAAAGAACTCAACGTTGGTGACCGTTGGGGTAACAACGGCTGGAGTGCATTCTTCAAAAACTCATTCGATATGCCCGAGCGTTTCAAGGGTAAAAAGGTTACTCTTAACGTATACTTTGGCGGGGACTCACTTCTTTCTCTTAACGGTGAGCCTTATCAGGGTCTTGACCCCTTCAGAAACTCTGTTCTTCTTACAGACTGTGCAAAGGGTGACGAGCATTACGACGTTGACATTGAATCATACTACGTATGGCACTCAAACGAATCAACAGTAAAAACTCTTTCTTGCTCATTTATCGGTGTTGTTGACCCTGTAATTGAAGAAATCTATTGGGATTTCAAAGCAGTTTTCAATGCACTCTTTATGCCTGTTCATGATACAGGTCTTGCAGAGCTTATCAGAGCTACTCTTAAAGAAGCATTTACATACGTAAACTTTGACCTTGACGGTGATGAATTCAAAGCAGGTCTTCTTAAAGCACAGAAGGTTCTTAAGGATAAGGTTTACAACAATACAAGCTACAAATCAGAGGGTATGCTTTCTCTTGTTGGTAACTCTCACCTTGATATCGTGTTTATGTGGGCATACAAAGAGTACGTTCGTAAGCTCGGTAGAACTCATGCTACAATGCTTCGTCTTATGGAGCAGTATGATGATTTTATTTTCTCACAGAGTACAGCCCCCACTTATATTGAAATGGAAAAACGCTTCCCCGCTATCTACAAGCAGGTTAAAGAGCGTATTAAAGAGGGCAGATGGGAATACATCGGTGCTATGTGGGTTGAGCCCGACTGTAACCTTGTTTCAGGTGAATCCTTTGTTCGTCAGCTTCTTCACGGTATCCGTTTCGCTGAAAAAACATTTGGCATCACACCTAAAACCTGTTGGGTTCCCGACGTTTTCGGTAACGGCTATGCAATGCCTCAGATTCTTAAAAAAGCAGGCGTTGAATATTTCGTAACTCATAAAATGGGTATCTGGAACGATACTAACCCCTGGCAGTATAATACTTTCTGGTGGGAAGGTCCCGACGGCTCAAAGGTATTCTCAATCGTTCCCCCCACTCACTTTATCGGTACTGTTGAAGCCGACTCTCTTAAGGTTAACTGGAAGAAATATACAGATAAAGAAACTATCGGTGAATCAATGTACTGCTACGGCTGGGGTGACGGTGGCGGCGGTGTTGATACCGAAATGCTCGAATACGTTAAACGTTATAAAAACTTCCCCGGTCTTCCCAAAACACAGACAAGTAAGATCGAAGATTCTCTTGCAAGAATGAAAGCAAATGCAACAGAAACTAATATTCCTACTTGGAAGGACGAGCTTTACCTTGAAGAGCACCGTGGTGTTCATACAACAAAGGCTCTTCTTAAAAAGCTTAACAGATATTGTGAAAATCTTTACCGTCAGGCAGAGATGTTTGCAAGTATTGCTATGAAATACGGCTACAAATATCCTCTTGACAAGCTTAACGAAGGTTGGCAGGCTATCCTTACTAACCAGTTCCACGACTCTCTTCCCGGCTCACATATCACTGAAGTTTTCGGTGACCTTTGCGCAATTTATGATGATATTATCGCAATCGGTGAAAGCGTAAGAGATGAAGCTCTTAACGTTCTTGCAGGTAACGTTGATGGTGCAGAAAAATACGGCAAGCCCTTTGCTCTTTTCAATGCTCTCGGCGTAAATGCAACTCAGAAGGTTGAGCTTCCCTACAAGGATGTAGAAATTTACGATGCAGACGGCAACAAGCTTGCTACTCAGAGCTATACAAAGCTTGACGGCACAAAGGTACTCGTTTTCGTTGCTAAGGATATCCCCGCAGTTGGCTACAAGGTATTCTATGCAAAGGACGGTGCTGTAAACGGAGCAAATGCTCTTTCAGGCAACACTGTTGAAAACGATAGCTTCAAAATTGTTCTTGATGATAGTGCAGAGCTTGTTTCTATCTACGATAAAAAGAATGACAGAGAAGTTCTCAGCGGTAAAGGTAACGTATTCCGTCTTTACGAAGACCTTCCCGGTAAATATGACGCTTGGGATATCGTTGCTTCTTACGTTGACCGTGAATTTGACACTGAAGCAGGTAAGGTAACAGGTATCGCTTCAGGTGACGTTTTCACAGTTGTTTCATTCGAAAAGGTTATCAACAAATCTCTCGTTAAACAGAATATTATTCTTTACAACGAGCTTGACAGAATTGACTTTGATACGTTTATCAGCTGGCATGAGCAGGAAAAGCTTCTTAAGGTTGGCTTCGACGTTGACGTTAAGGCTCAGAAGTTTACCCGTGATATTGCTTACGCTACTATTGAAAGCTCAAACTACCGTCATAATCCTTATGATAAGGCTAAATTTGAGGTTTCAGCTCATAACTTTATTGATATGAGTGAAGATAACTACGGTGTTACAATTCTTAATGATTGCAAGTACGGTTACGAGGTTGACAAGCAGAGAATGATTATCACTCTTCTTAAAGCACCTATGAATCCCGACCCCAAATCAGACCGTGGTGACCACTACTTCACATATTCAATCTATCCTCACGCAGGTAACTGGAAGGATGCAGAAACTCTCGTAAGAGGTCTTGAAATCAACAACCCCGCAGTGCCCGTAGAAATTTCTGCAAACGCTAAGGGTGAAACTGAAAAATCCTTCATCAAGGTTGACGGCAAAAACGTTACTCTTGAGGCAGTTAAAAAATGCGAGGATGAAGATGCATACATCATCCGTTTCGTTGAAAAAGCAGGCAGTCGCACAAAGGTTTCTGCAAAGCTCTTTGCAGATATCAAAGCAGTTGCAGAATGTGACCTTCTTGAAAGAAACGACGTTGCAGTTGACATCTTCAGCGGTGACACACTTAACTTCGAAATTAATCCTTTCGAAATCAAGTGCTACAAGGTTAAAATGTAATTAAGTTACGTAAACGCCCCATCTTTGTTTGGACAGAGATGGGGCGTTTTATATTTTTTATTCAACCGTAACGCTTTTTGCAAGGTTTTTCGGCTTATCAATATCTCTTTTTAGAAGCTTTGCGGTGTAATAGCTTAAAAGCTGTAAGGGGATAACCAGCAACGAGCTTTGAAATTCGGGGGCAGTTGAGGGTACGTATATAGTATCGTCAACAAAAGCCGAAATCTCCTTTTCGCTTTCGTCGGTTACTAAAAAAACCTTTGCACCTCGAGCCTTTACCTCGGCAATATTGCTTACAGTTTTTGAAAAAACTTTATTGTTACTACCTATTGCAATAACGGGTGTAGCGTTTTCGATTAAAGAGATTGTGCCGTGCTTTAATTCACCTGCGGCATAGCTTTGAGAGTTTATATAAGAGATTTCTTTCATTTTCAATGAGCCTTCGCAGGCGGTGCCGAAATCATTTATTCTTCCTATAAAAAAGATATCCTTTGAATTATAAATTTCTTCTGAAAGCTCTTTTATTTTATCGGCGGTTTTTAAAAGAGTAGAGTTGATTTTTTCGGGTAAAGCTAAAAGCTCGTTTAATAGCTTTTGCTTTTTTTGAGTTGAAATCGTTTCTCGCTTTTCTGCTATAAAAATTGCTAATGCGTAAAGGCTTACAAGCTGAGCACTAAAAGCCTTTGTGGTTGCAACGGCTATTTCTCTTCCTGCATTCGTATATATAACGTTTTCACTTTCTTGAGAAATAACACTATTTTTCACGTTTACAATAGCAAGAGTTTTCGCATTGTATTTTTTACAAAGCCTTAATGCAGCAAGAGTATCTGCAGTTTCACCGCTTTGACTGATAAAAACAGTCAAGGTGTTTTCGTTTATAAGTGGCTCAGAATACCTGAATTCCGATGCAATTTCAACGTTTACAGGGATTTTACAAAGCTTTTCAATTACGTGCTTTCCTATAAGCCCAGTGTGATAAGCGGAACCGCAGGCGGTGATGATAATTCTTTCTAATTTATTTTTGAAAAAGTCATCGGGAAGCTGTATATCCTTGAATTCGATATTCTCTTTATCCGCAAACGAAAAAATAGTTTTTCTTATAGCAATCGGTTGCTCGTAAATTTCTTTGAGCATAAAATGGTCATATCCACCTTTGTTTACCGCTTCTTCCTCAAGTGAAATGTTTTCTGCTAACTTTTTAATTTCTTCACCGTCAGAGTTGTAAAAGCGTATTCTGTCTTTTGAAATTTCGCAGATTTCGCCGTTTGCTATACGGTAAACCTCACCGCTTTTTTCTTCAATAGCACCTATATCGGAAGCTATCCAACACCCCGTTTCACCCTTTACTGCAACAAGGGGGCTACCTTGTGCAGTTGCAAAAATTTTATCGGGAAAATCGGTGCAAAGAATACCGAAAGCGAAGGTGCCCGTCAACTCCTTACAAGCGGTTTTGATAGCAGTTATAATGCTATTTTTATAAAACTTAGAAATAAGCTTTACGGCAACCTCGGTATCGGTTTGAGAATAAAAGCTTTCGTTGCTGAGGAAAGAAAGTTTTATCTCTTCGGCGTTTTCAATTATTCCGTTATGAACAAGGCTGAATTTTCCATCATTGCTTACGTGGGGATGAGCATTTTCTACGGTAGGGTTTCCGTGAGTTGCCCAACGGGTGTGACCTATACCTACATTTCCCGTAAGCTTTTCACGGCTTTTTTCGGTTTTCTTTTTTAAATTTATAATTTTGCCTGATTCACGGCAACGAGATATGCTTTCGTTATGAATTACGGCAATTCCTGCAGAATCGTAGCCTCTGTATTCAAGCTTTTCAAGTCCGTTAATAAGCTCGGGCATAACTTCATTGATACCTGCTTTTCCTATAATTCCACACATAAAATCACCTTTATTTATAAATTTAAGACTATTATTTATATAGTTTATCAATTGAAAGGTGGTTTTATTCGTCACTTGATACAAAAGAGATACGTTTTGTTTGTGTGACTTGCCGTTTTTTATTTTATATTTGTTTTGTTACAAGAAATTTAGTATAATTAAAATATATATGCTCAAAAGGGGTAGAAAATTATGCTCGAAATGAAAGACAGAAAATTTTATCTTGACGGGAAACCGTTTCATATTTATTCAGGTGCTATGCACTATTTCAGAATTCCCGAGGAATATTGGCTTGACCGTCTTTTGAAATTAAAAGCGTCAGGCCTTAATACCGTTGAAACATACGTGCCGTGGAATTGGCATGAGCCTAAAAAGGGACAGTTCAATTTTGACGGTATGCTCGATATAGAAAAATTTGTAAAAACAGCACAAGATTTGGGTCTTTACGTTATTGTACGTCCCGGTCCTTATATTTGTGCAGAATGGGATTTCGGCGGTCTTCCCGCATGGCTTTTAAAGGATAAAAACATTCGTCTTCGTTGTTGGGATAAAGCATACGTATCTGCAGTTGAAAGCTTTTTCAAAGAGCTTCTTCCAAGACTTGTGCCTTATCAGCACACAAAAGGCGGTAGCATTATCGCAATGCAGGTTGAAAACGAATACGGCTCTTTCGGTAGAGATAAAAAATATCTTTATTGGTTAAGAGATTTAATGAGAGAGTTGGGTATTGACGTTCAGCTTTTCACCTCTGACGGTGAAGACAGATACTTTTTCTCAGGCGGTGGTATAAAAGAAGATTGGATGGTTGCAAACTTCGGCGGATACCACGAGCATAGATTTGATGATTTAAAACTTCTTCAGCCCGATAAGCCTCTTATGTGCGGTGAGCATTGGTGCGGTTGGTTTGACAGATGGGGTGCAAAGCATCATTCAGATAATCCCGAAGAAACTCTCGGCAGAAGTCTTGACGGTTTCTTTAAAGAGGATGCAAACTTCAACCTTTATATGTTCCACGGCGGAACAAACTTCGGCTTCTCATCGGGAGCAAATTATTACGATAATTATTGCCCCACAACAACAAGCTACGATTACGGTGCACCTTTAAGTGAAAACGGTGCGTATACTGAAAAATATTTCATTCTTCGCGACAGAATGAAAAAACAGCTTGGTTGTGAGCTTCCCGAGCTTCCCGAGGATGCAAAAACGAAAGCATACGGTAAGGTTCAGTTAACAGAGTTTGCAGATTTAAGAAAGGTTTATAAGAAATTCGCAGACCATAAAAAATCACATATTCCTTATTCTATGGAGCATTACGGTCAGAATAGCGGACTTATTCTTTACAGTACAACGATAAAGGGCAATTACGGAGATACTGAAATTAACGGCTTCGGTGTTCACGATATTGCATATATTTACATAAACGGTGAATTAAAGCACGTTTACGACAGAACAAAGCTTAAAGGAAAAGAGCTCTTCGAAGAAAGCTTTTCTGTTCCCGTAAAGGCTTTTGACGGCGAAATTAAGGTTGATATTCTCGTGCAGGCTTTAGGCAGAATCAATTATGCAAGAAGAATGTACGACAGAAAAGGCCTTGATGAAATTTATATCGGCGGTCAGGCTATAGTTGATTGGGACGTTTACTGTATGGAGCTTGACAAAGCCCCCGAGATTAAATACGGCAAGAAACCAACTGAATTCCCTTGCTTTATGAAAGGTACCTTCAAAGCAGATGAAAAGGTTGATACCTTTGTTGATATGAGAGGTTTTTCGAACGCAGTTGTTTATATCAACGGCTTTAATTTAGGTAGGTTTTTAAAGAGAGGACCTCAGTTTACTCTTTATCTTCCCGCACCTTTCTTAAAGGATGAAAATGAGATAGTTGTGCTCGAGCTTGAGGGTTGCAAGAAAACTGAAATCAAACTCATAGATAAACCCATATTAAAATGATTTCACAAAAATCAAAGGTGAGGTTTAAGTGGTAATTAAAGATATTTTAAATAAAATTAAAGAAGCACTTGAAGAGCTTAAGCTTTATTGGAATCAACCAAGACCGGGTGAATACGTGCCCTATAAAGAGGTTATAATGCTGTCAGTTGGTTGGATGGCACTTCTTATGTCAGTTCAATGGACTATAGGCTTTGGTGTTGGCAACCAGTTTACAGGAATGACCTTGGGAATGAACAATAATCAGCTTCTTGTAATGGGTTACATTTGTCAGGCAATCGGCTACGTTACAACACCGCTTAACGCTTGGATAGTTGATAACTTAAGAAGTAAAGACGGTAAATACAGGGTATACATAAAGCTTGCAATTCCGTCTATGGTGCTTACTCTTTTGTCATTGTGGCTTCCCTATGAGCAGGTGCGAGATGCACATCAGCCCTTTACTCAATATATAATGATAGCAATGCTTTTCGTTATGGGTCAGGTTCAGGGTTACGTTCAAAGCTGGGTGCAAACAGGTGTTACAAATATGGTTCACGTTATGACGCCAAACACTCAGGAAAGAACTAAAATAATGGCAATAACGAGTATTATATATTCCTTGGGTTACTCAATAAACAATATTTATTTCCCGTTAATGGTTGACGTTTTAAGTGATAACGGCGATAAGTATAATATGACGTATTTCAGAGGCTCATATACGCCCGTCGTGCTTCTTATGCCGCTTGTGTTACTTGCATATTTCGGTACAAAGGAAAGACTAGTTCTTCCTAAGAGCCGTATAACAAAAATGAGCTTTACAAGCTCTCTTCGTGCGGTTGCGGGTAACAAGATTTTCTGGATTAAATGTGCAGACGGCTGGAATAACTTCCTTGAGGGTGCAAAAGGAAATATTTGGGATTGGCTCGTTTACCGTGCTCATATTATGAAGAGTACAACCTACGGCGTGCTTAACACTATCTCCTATAATGCAAACTTCTGGGGTATGCTGTTTTCACCTTGGTTTATTAAAAAATTCGGTAAGAAAAAAATCAAGATATTCAAAAATATCGTTCAGATATTCCTTATCGCATCGTATTTCTTATTCTACAAGAGCCCTCTTGCAGGTGTAGGTCTTTTCATCGTTTATACTCTTGACCGATTTGTTGATACGTATAACGTTATTGATAGTGCTATAGAATCTGATATGCGAGATAATCAGCAATATCTTATCGGTGAGCGTGTTGACGGTGCATTCGGCTTCGTTTCAACTTATGCCGGCGGTGCAATAAATGCGGTTACAAGTCTTTTTGTACCGTGGATATACAAGAAAAAGGGCTTTGACGGTAACGATTATTCGGTGCTTGACGTTTACGTAAATTACGATGAAAGTCTTCCCTTGTCAAAGCAGACTAAAAACCCAAATTGCGTGCTTTATTCACTTATGGATACGCTTCTTGTTGTATCTATAATCGGTGCGGCAATAGACGTTTTACCTTGGTTCTTATACGATATTTCGGAAACAGGTCAAAAATCTATGATAAGAGCCATAAGAATAAGAACTTTAGTTGAAGATAACGGCACAGAAAATCTTGATGACGGTGCTTATATCGAAGGTTGCGAGGCAGTATTTAAAGCGAAAAAATATTACGGTCTTGAAAAGGATGCTACCACAAAGGATATTTTAAAGCAGGCGAAGGCTCTTCCCTCTGCAACCGAGGCGGAAAAAGAGCTTCGCAGCCAAGCTATTAAAAATGCAAAAGAGCGTCTTGCAAAGGCGGAAGAGCATAACGAGGAAGTTGAAATAGCCGATTTTGTAATGCACGAGTTAACACGATTCGAAAACGATTTCGGTAAAAAGCAAATTGAGCTTTGCCGTCTTATCGTATCAGGCGGTCCTCAGAATTTCTATCAATGTGCTGAAGAGGCACAACGCCTTGCAATAGAACTTCCCATTTCAGAAATAAAAGAAGAGCGTACCTGGAGAAAGCAGGAGATAAGAAACGCAAAAGCACTTCTTAAATCTGAAAAGCTTGCAAGAAAATATTATCCCGACGGAATTGTTCCTTTCGATAATCAGGATTACGAGGATGCTTATAACTTACCCGACGGCACGAGAGAAGAAGCAAAGCTTCGCCGTAAGCTTATGAGAAAGCTTAGCAAAGAACGTGACCGTTACGGTATCGTTGCAGCACCTTATCTTTCAGCAAAAAGAACTCTTGATTTATACGAGGGCTATAAAAATATTGATGAAATTACTGCTGATTACGAAACTGTTGTAAACAACCGTAACGAGAGATTAGAAAAAGAACGTAAAGAGCAAGAAAGATTAGATCAAGAAAGAAAAAATGACCGTAAGGGCAAGGAAGCAAGCAGAAAGCTTAGAAAATAATTGTGGTATATGTTTTGATGCCGGAGGCTTCGCTTTAGTGTGGAGTGAGGAGTGTCGGGACACTTCGTGCCGATTATAAAGTTCACTACGTTCGCTAATGAATGATGAATAATGAAAAGTGAATAATGAATAATTAATGGTCTGCGACGCAATTATCAATTTGTCGTCGCAGACCATTTTCCATTATCTATTCAATATTATCTTTTATCTATTATCTTGCGAAGCATTATAATTGCCATCGCAGTTCCGAAATTTGCCACTTTTACGGCTGATACTCGAAAACGGGCATCAATTCTAATTTGAACTGATTTATTTTATGCATACGGTCGATTTTGGCTTTTATTTCTTCATCCTCGCAGATACCCTCGCGAATGTATCTGTCAAGAGTGGCGTAGGTAAAGCCTAAATTATCTTCGTCAGTTTTTCCGCAAAGACCGTCAATGGGAACTTTGTCAACGAACATATCGGGAAGACCTAATACTCTGCCGATTTCCTTAACCTCTTGAACGGTAAGCTTTGCAAGAGGTGAGAAGTCTCCCGCACTGTCACCGTATCTTGTTGAATAGCCGACCCAATCTTCAGAAAGGTTGCAGGTGTTTGCAACTCTGCCGTTAACGCATTGAGAAACGGCGTAAACAGTTGTCATTCTCAAACGTGGCGGAAGATTTGTAACGGCTTGTGGAGTTAATTCAATACCACTTTTGTTAAGCTCTGAAATAACACCGTCGTAAGCCTCTTTAATATTTACAACGTAGCTTTGTATTTCCAAATGCTTTACGAGAGCTTCTGAAACGTCAATATCAAATTGCTCGCCGTTAGGCATAAGCACGCCTACAACATTTTCTTTTCCTAAAGCCTCAACAAGAAGAGCGGCTACAACAGAGCTATCCTTACCGCCCGAAATACCGAGCACGCCCTTACAGCCCTTGCCGTTTACTTCAAACCAATCCTGAATCCATTTTACAATGTCATTTTTTACCTTGAGAGCATCAAAACTCATTTTTATTACCTCTTAAATGAAAAAATTGTATTTTATATTACTCATTTTACTGTTTTTTATGTGTTTTTTCAATATTTTTTCCGAAATAACTTGAAAGTGGTGTGGTAAAAATTATATAATTTAAATGTATATATTTAAGTTGGTGATTTTTATGACAGAAAGTTCAGCAATTAAATCTCTCGTAAGGTATTCTATTCGTGAGCATCTTATTTCTCCTCTTGATGAGAGATGGGCGATTAACCGTCTTCTTGAAAGGATGAAGATGGATTCATTCGATATGGATGCCCCTGTTTATGAATCGGAAAGCCTTGAAAATCTTTTAAAGGTTTTGCTCGATTACGCTTGTGCCAACGGTCTTTGTGAAGATTCCGTTGTTTACCGTGATTTGTTTGATACAAAAATTATGGGTGTTTTAACGCCCAGACCCTCAACCGTAATTGAGAAATTTTTTGATTTTTACAGAAACAGTCCTAAAGAAGCGACGAAGTATTTTTACCACGTTGCAAGGCGTTCTGATTACATAAGAGAATACAGAATAAGAAACGACGTCAAATGGGTAACCTCAACTGAATACGGTGATATTGATATTACAATAAACCTTTCAAAGCCTGAGAAAGACCCTAAAGCAATAGCGGCGGCTCTTAAAATGAAGCAAAGTTCGTATCCGCTTTGTATGCTTTGCCCCGAAAACGAGGGCTATGCAGGTAGAGTAAATCACCCCGCAAGGCAAAATCACCGAGTTATTCCTATGATTTTAGGTAATGAAAACTGGTGCTTACAGTATTCTCCATACGTTTATTATAACGAGCATTGTATAGTGTTCAATGAGGAACACGTGCCTATGAAAATAACTAAAGAAGGCTTTAGAAGGCTTTTCTCTTTCGTTGAAAAATTCCCTCACTATTTCGTGGGCTCAAATGCCGATTTACCTATTGTTGGCGGTTCTGTGCTTACTCACGATCACTATCAAGGTGGTAATTACACCTTCGCAATGGCAAAAGCTCCTATTGAAACTCTCGTTTCTTTTAATGGGTTTGACGATATTACTGCAGGTATTGTTTGTTGGCCTATGTCAGTTCTTCGTCTTATAGGTGAAAGCCCTGATTCAATTTGTGAGTTAGCAGGTAAAATACTTGATAAATGGCGTGGCTACACGGATGAAGATGCATTCATCTTTGCCGAAACAGACGGTACGCCTCACAATACAATAACACCTATTGCTCGTTTCAGAAACGGAAAATATGAGCTTGATTTAGTTTTAAGAAACAATATCACAACCGAAGAATATCCCGATGGAGTTTATCATCCTCACCCAGAGCATCACCACATTAAAAAAGAAAATATCGGTCTTATTGAGGTTATGGGTCTTGCAGTTTTACCCGCAAGATTAAAAACCGAAATGGCTCTTTTAAAGGAAGCTCTTATTAACGGTAAGGATATCTCTAAAGACGAGGTTATCGCAAAGCACTGTGAATGGGCAGAAAAAATAAAAGAAAATAACGATATAACCGAAGAAAACTGTGAAAAGATTTTACAGGATGAAATCGGTAAAGTTTTCGCTGAGATTCTTGAACAGTGCGGTGTTTTTGAAAGAAACGAAACAGGCAAAGAACAGTTCTTGAAATTTATTGAAGCAGTTAATAATTAAGAGGAGAAAGTAACTATGTTTAACACAATCAAATCTGAAGTATTTATCGGAAAATCCCTTATTAAATCAAACGATTTTGATAACAGAGCATTCAGTTTTAAGCTTGAAGAAACAGAATCTTCAATTAAAGGTGTGCTTATTGCTAAAAGAGATATCAAAATGCATTCTCTTGAAATCACAACTGAAAAAGCTTTCGCAGATGATGACCTTTTCTTTAAAAACGGTTATCAGTCATGGTCAACCACAAGAGAGGTAGATAAAGACTTCACCTTTAAAGGTCTTATTCCTCTTGCTTACACTTTAGGAGGATTCCCCAAATACGCCGCAGGTATTATGAGTGACTACGGCTTTGGCGATTTTTATAACAAAAAGGGCTGCTTCCATTCATATACCTACACTTATTTCCGTAAAAAAGGTGAGCCTAACATCACTCTTTACGGCTCAAAAACAGAAAGAAAAGGCTTTACACTTTTTATTGCCGACATGCAAAACGGTGCTTTCACAATAAAGAAAGATATTGAAGGTCTTATTCTTAAAGCAGGTGAAGAATACGAGGTATTCGATATTGCAATCATCAATGACGAATATGAAGCAGCTTTCGATAAATATTTCTTTGATTTCGTAGGCGTTAAAGAGCCTAAAATCAAGCACCTTGCAGGCTATACTTCATGGTATAACTACTTCTCAAAGATTTCTGAGGATATTTGTCTTCGTGACCTTGAGGGTATGGATGCTAAAGCAAAGGATTGCACAAACATTTTCCAGATTGACGACGGTTATCAGACTGCAACAGGTGACTGGCTCAGCACAGATCCCAAGAAATTCCCCAACGGAATGAAATATATTGCGGATAAAATTCACGAAAAAGGCTACCTTGCAGGTATCTGGCTTGCCCCCTTCTGTGCTCAGCTTACATCTCAGGTTGCAAAAGACCATCCCGAATGGATGATTAAAAGTGAAAAAACAGGCAAAAAGGTTCTTGCTCATCTTGGTTGGGGCGGTTCTTATGCTCTTGATATCTACAATGACGGTGCAAGAAACTATATCAAGCATTTCTTCGATGTTATCCTCAATGACTGGGGCTACGATATGGTTAAGCTTGATTTCCTCTTTACTCAGTGCTACTTCCCAAGAGGTGGCAGAACAAGAGGCGAGATTATGTGCGACGGTATTGACCTTCTCAGAGAGGCTTGCGGTGACAAGCTTATCTTAGGCTGCGGTGTACCCCTCGGTGCTTGTATGGGTATTTTTGATGCTTGCCGTATCGGTTGCGATGCCAACAAGGTTTTCGTTGGTGATATCGTAAATAAAATGGGCATTAACAATGAAATTCCCTCAACTCAGAACTCAATGATTAACTCGATCTTCCGTCGTCACCTTGACGGTAGAGCATTCTGTAACGACCCTGACGTTCTTTTCCTCAGAGATAACAACCTTAAATTTACAGAGGAGCAGAAGCTTGTTCTCGGTAAAATCAACGCAGTTTGCGGTAATGTTCTTTTCGTTTCCGATAATATGGGCGACTATAACGAGAAAACTGTTGGATACGTTAAAAACTTCTTTGAAGATAAAAAATATGAGGTTAAAAACGCAGAATTTATCAACGATACAGACGTTGAAATCATTTTCACAGAAGAAGGCGTTGAAAAGACATTTATCGTAAATCTCTATACAGGCGAAGGAAATATTTTTGACGTGGTTTGATAAAGTGGCAAATTGCAAATTGCAAGTGGCAAATTAAGGGGCACGGCGTGCCGATTATAAATTTAAAATTAAAGGATAGTATATTTCGTAATGAATATACTATCCTTTTTTCGTTATTAACTTGTTGCGAAGCTCTCTGACATCTGGAAACTGGCATCTTTATATTTGAAACGCAGTTCCGAAATTTGCCACTTGCCATTTGCCATTTGCAACTAAAAAGACAGTTCATATGAACTGTCTTTTTCTTATCTTACATTTCCACTCTCAATAGCCGATTTCTTTACCGCTTCTGCTATTTCAAAAGCTACGCTTCTGTCTAATGCGGAGGGGATTATGTTTTCTTCGTTAAGCTCGTTTTCGGGGATATGATTTGCAAGGGCGTATGCTGCCGCAAGCTTCATTTCCTCTGTAATTGCAGTTGCACCGCAATCAAGAGCTCCTCTGAAAATACCGGGAAAAACAAGCACATTGTTTATCTGATTGGGGAAACCCGAGCGACCCGTACCCACAACTTTTGCACCTGCATTTTTTGCTTTATCGGGCATAATTTCGGGGGTGGGGTTAGCCATAGCAAAAACAATTGAGTCTTTATTCATCGTTTTTACCATTTCTTCCGAAAGAATATTCGGTGCTGAAACACCAACGAAAACGTCAGCATTTTTAATAGCAATGTCCAATCCGCCTGTAAGCTTTTCGGGGTTTGTGATTTTCGCAAGCTTTTGTCTTTCCTCGCCTAAAAGCTCATCATTTTCGTCAATGATACCTCGTTTGTCAACAAGCACCATATTTTTAGCACCTGCGGCAATAAGCATTTTCGAAATCGCAGTACCTGCAGC
>JAZROI010000045.1:0-16944 GCA_045648585.1 Acutalibacteraceae bacterium | reverse complement strand
TTCACAATGTATCCCGGTGGCGGTACAGCAATGCTTACCGTTCGTCAGGTTGGTGAGGTTATCGTTGGTGCTGCTGAAAAGTCAAAGGGTGCAAAAGCATGGCCTATCAGTATGTACAACTTAACTTGGAAAGAATTTCTTAAAATCGTTTATGCTGCTAGAGGTATGGGCGAAAACCGCAAGATTATAAGCGTAGCTCCCTGGGTGATGCGTATGGGTCTTGGCGGAGTTAAGAAAGAATATGCTGCAAAAGGCATTGAAAGCGGTATTGACGTTGACGGTCTTGCAGATATTATGGATGTAAACCTTTTCATCCCCGATCGTTTCTCAAAAGAACTTGGTGCTACTGACGACGATATCAAAGCAGCTATCTATGATTCTATCAAGGTTTCACAGGCTGTTTACGACGGAACAGTAGAGCTTCTCGGTATGAAGGGCGAATGATTTTTCGTGATTTCGCACATCCTACGGCTTTTACCCAACCGAACTCACGTATCTTCATACGCTTCGGGTTGTCTAAAAACCGTATTATACACGAACTGACGAAAAATACTGTTGGTGAGTGATTTCGCACTTCTTACAATAGACGTATAATAACAAAAAACAACAAGCAAATCTTACTGTTAAAGTTAAGGTTTGCTTGTTTTTATTTTCTGTAAATGTAGTAATAATTAATAAAAGCACCTTCATATACTTGTATTGAACTCGTATAGGAGGGTGTTTATGAATTACGATTACGATATCCGTGCAGTTGAATTAGGCAATTTTATTGTGGAGAATAAATCAACTGTTCGTGCAACCGCTAAAAAGTTTGGCATTTCAAAATCCACCGTACATACAGATATTACAGTAAGACTCAGGCGTATTAACCCTGCATTGTTTTCAGAGGTCCGAAAGGTGCTTGATGTTAACAAAGAGGAGCGTCATATCCGAGGCGGAATCGCCACAAGAGAGAAATATAAAAAAGAAGCAATTTGTACCAAGTGAGTATAAATTATTGACAAAATTACTCTGAAATTGTATATTGAAATATATATTATAAAAGTTTTCGGAGTGCTATATTATGAAAAAGTTTATAAGCTTATGCCTCGTTTCATTAATTCTCGTTGCATTCTGCTCTTGCGGAAGAGGTGAAGAGGATGACGGTAAAGCCTTGTTAACCGCTGATTCTACAATTAACGTTACAAGTAATGCAGGGGTTATAACTCTTAACGAAGATGTTGCCGCTATTATGCTTGGTGTGTTTTCTCCCGAGCATTTAGGCTTAAGTGACGTGATAGAAAGTTATACTTTAAAATTAGGTGCAACAAAGGTTTTCGGTAATGATGCTTGCCTTGTTGAAGCCTATGCCGAGGGCAGTGATTCTCCTGAAGGAATATTCGCTATTTTAGGTCAGGATTGTTACGTTTTTAAGAATAATCAGTATATGCTCCTTACCGCTGGAGGCCCCGTTGAAGTTACAACAAATCCGTCAGTAACAAGTTCAGCCAACGAGTCTGCAGGGGATGAAACAGAGTCTTTAGACGCAACCGAAGCAACCGCCGAAGCTGTTTCTCAATCCGCTACCCAACCTCAAACAAATCCTCAGTTACCCTCAGGTATGCAATATAATGAGGCGAATGATAAAAATCTTAAGGAAACCTTCTCTTCATACTCAAAGGAAACTTTAGGTATTGAAAAAGAATTAGAAGAGTACGTTTTAGTTGCAGCTGGTGGCACAGCTATAGCGGTTGACGGTGAAAAAGTGTACACTGTTCAAATCTATGAAAAAGACGGAACAAAAACCGAATATAAGTTAGCGATAAGTGATAATGGACCTTATAAATACAACACCGAAACACAAAAATTTGAAAAGCTTAACTAAAAAGATGTGTTTGCTCATTTTGAGTAAACACATCTTTTTATAATGTTACATTCTTGAAAAACACAGTTGTTTTAGTCGTAAATTTCTAAAATTTCAGCCGCTTTTTGTTTAACCGAATAAATAAGATCGTTAGGTGATTTAACCTTAACACGTCCGCCGAATTGGACAATCCAAGCTACAAGACCGTCACTTGAAGCGACGTTGGTTCTTAAAATAAAATGCTCATCATCATATTTTTGAATTTTTACGTTTTCACCGAATCTGTCAAGCATCGGCTCAAGAGTATTGTTGTTGCAAATGAATTCAACGGGCTTCGGCTCACCGCTATACATATTGAAAAGCTTTGATGCATAATCAGCAGAATCAAAATAGTTTTTATAATCGGAAACCTCTGAAAAATGCCTTGCGGGTAAGCTTGTTTTTTCAAGATGCTTAATTTTATCTATCCTTAAATGCATAAGGTTATCGTATTTTTCATTATTACAAACAAGATAATAGTGGTCATCTGACCAAATAAGAGCATAAGGGCTAACGGTAAAGCTTTTCTCTTCCTTAGCAGTTTTAAATTCTTCTGTAATACGTCTTTTGGTATAAGTGAAATTAACTTTTACTTTAGCTGAAATTGCTTCGTCTAAAAGACTTATTGTATAGTAAATTTCTTCGTTTTTACATTTAGGTCTATTGTCAACGTAAACCTGAGAGTGAAGAATTTTAGCCTGCTTTTCGCTTGCAAAGCTTTCGATCTTTTGCACAAGCTGATTTGTTTTCTTTTGAGAAATGAAATTTGCCGCTTGTACTGCGTCTGAAAGAAGGCGTAATTCGGCAAGCTCAAATTCTCTTGCACCTAAAAAATAACCGCCTCTGTTTTTTGAGCCTGTGTGAATAATATCAAAACCGTATTCTCTTAGAATATCAATATCGTTATAAATAGATTTTCTTTCTGCGGGAATATCTAACTGTGAAAGCTCGTCACAAATTTCAGTTGCGGCAAGGTAATGGTTTTCGTCAGTTTTCTTTCTTAAAATATCAACGATATAAAGTAATTTTAATTTTGATTTTTGAACTCCTGCCATGAAAGATTGCACTCCTTAAAAGGTTATGAATTCATTAAAATAATTCTACTATAAAAATGCTGTTTTGTAAATAATAAATGCAATGAGATATTTACAAAAAGAGGGTATAGGTGTATAATTAAAATGTATATTTATGTGGTTTTATAAAACAACTTGATTTCTTTTTTTGAATGTGTGGTGTTAGAATGATTGGTTTAAAAATCGGTATGGATATAGGCACGGGTAACGTAACCGCTGCTATTGACGATAAAGGTGTTGTGCTTTGTGAGCCTGCCGTGCTTGCTCTTGAAAGAGAAACCGGTGAGGTTATTGATGCGGGGCAAAAGGCTTTCGAAATGACAGGCAGATGCCCTGATGCAATTAAGCTTACAAGACCTTTACTTTCAGGTGGTATTGCAGAGCTTGAAAACAGCGAAAAGCTTATACGAACTTTTTTGGAGCGTATATGTAAAAATAAAATATTTAAGCCCGTTGTTGCGGCAACTATGCCTGCAGGTATAACCAATCTTGAAAAACGAAACATATTAGACTGTATTTTAAAAGCAGGTGCGGGTAAGGCAGTACTTATTGAAGAGCCTCTTGCAGCGGCTTTGGGTATTGGCATAAATCCCGAAATGCCATACGGTACGATGATAGTTAATATCGGAGCGGGAACAACAGGTGTAGCCGTTGTTACTATGGGTAGCATTGCGGTTGCCAAAAGTGCTGCAATCGGCGGTGACGATATGGATAGGGTTATAAAAACCTATCTTAAAAACAACCGTGGCATAGAGGTCGGCAGGCTTACCGCTGAAGAATTAAAACAGCTTATCGGCGGAGCTAAAGTTCGCGAGGAAACGATTGCTGCAGTTGCAAAAGGAAAAGATACTGCAGACGGTATGCCTTTATTCTTTGAGGTTACCGCTCAGGAAATAAACTTTGCAATCAGAGATTGTGTTGATGAAATTTGCAAAGCAATTACAGATGTTCTTGAGGTTACACCACCCGAGCTTGTAAATGATATTACCGACAGTGGTATTTTTCTTTGCGGTGGAATGTCAAAGCTTTACGGTATTGATAAATATATTGAAGAGGTTACGGGAATACGTGTGAAAATCCCTGGTAACGAAAGCCACGTATCTGCTTTAGGTTGCTTAAGAGCATTAAATGAAGAAAATTATTTGAAGCAAAACGGCTATCATTTTGTTACTCTTGAAATATTAGAGTGAGTATATTTAAAGTAGTTTGTTTTTAGATTACGCAAAACATATGAGGTGAACAATGAAACTTCTTGTTATAGACGGAAACTCAATTCTTAACCGTGCTTTTTACGGTGTAAGGCTTTTAAGCACTAAGGACGGCAGATACACTAACGGTATATTCGGCTTTATGAATATTTTTCTTCATCTTCTTGAAGAGTACAAGCCCGATAGCGTAGCCGTTGCTTTTGACGTTAAAGCACCTACCTTCCGTCATGAAATGTACGATGAATATAAAGGCACAAGAAAGCCTGCACCGTCAGAGCTTATAGAGCAATTCCCGACCTTAAAAGAGCTTTTGGGGTATTTAGGCTATTCTGTAATTGAAAAGCCGGGCTACGAAGCAGACGATATTTTAGGTACTTTATCGGCTGCTTGTGGAAAAGATGATTTTTGCTATATTGCAACGGGTGACCGCGACAGCTTACAGCTTGTAAGGGATAACGTAAACGTTGTTTTAGCAACAACAAAGATGGGTAAATCCGTAACTACGGTTTACGACAGAGCTAAAATTAAAGATGTTTACGGGGTTGAGCCTGAGCAACTTATTGATATCAAAGCGATTCAGGGTGATACCTCTGACAACATTCCAGGTGTTGCAGGTATCGGTGAAAAGGGTGCTCAAGAGCTTATAGGTAAATTCGGTTCTGTTGATTATATTTATGAAAATATTGAAACTATCGACGTTAAAGCGGGTATTCGTGCTAAGCTTGAAGCGTCAAGAGAAAATGCATTTTTAAGTAAAAAGCTTGGTACAATTTGCCTTGAAGCACCTATAGACAGAAATATTGAAAGTTATTTAATAAAAAGTCCTGATACAGTAAAAGTATCAAATCTTCTTATGTCTTTAGAAATGTCAAAGCTTTTAGGCAGACTTAATTTTGACGAAGAAGAGATCGTTTCAAAATCTGATGCTAAAGTAGTTAAACTCTATGAAGTTGCTGATACTGACGAATTCTTAAGCAGTTTAAGAGCAACGGGGAAAGCATATTTTACAACAAAGTTTAACAACGGCGGTATAGAATATATTTTATTCAAAACTACCGACGGTGTTGCCCTTGTAGGTAATTATGACTTTATGTTTATGAGCTTTGCTACTGAATTTTTCTGTGATGAAAGCATCAGTAAATTCACCGATGATTCAAAGCAGCTTTACGGCTTTTGCGACGTTAACGGGATTGAGATTAAGGGTATTGTGCTTGACACCTCTCTTGCGGCGTATCTTCTTAATCCCAATTCATCGGATTATTCCGTAAAGGTTTTAGCAGGGTCATATGCCTTATCGCCCGTAAAGATAGAAGCTGAGGATTTATACGATTTTTATCAGGCTGAAAAAGAGTTCGTTGACAGTGCTGCGTATATTGAATCCTTAAGCGTTAAGCTTTCCTCTGCAATAAAAGAAAACGAGCAAGAAAAGCTTCTCAATGAAATAGAGCTGCCTCTTGCAAGAGTGCTTGCATCTATGGAAAAAACAGGCTTTTGCGTTGATAAAGAGGGCCTTGAAAAATATAACGAAAAAATTTCTGCAGAATTAGAAAAGAGCCTGAAAAACGTTTATGATATGGCGGGATGTGAATTTAATCTTAATTCACCTAAACAGCTTGGCGACGTTTTATTTTCAGAAGATAAACTAAATCTTCCTCACGGTAAGAAAACTAAAAACGGCTATTCTACTAATGCGGACGTGCTTGAGGGCTTAAGAGATAAGCACCCCATAATTAACGAAATCCTTCGTTACAGAGCTCTTATGAAGCTTAAATCAACCTATTGTGAGGGACTTTTAAAGGTTATTGATAATGATGGCAGAATACATTCAACCTTAAATCAGACCGAAACAAGAACGGGTAGAATTTCCTCTGCAGAGCCCAATCTTCAAAATATTCCCGTTAGAACAGAGCAGGGTAGAGAATTAAGGCGCTTTTTCATCGCTGATGAGGGCAAGGTGCTTGTTGACGCTGACTATTCACAGATTGAGCTGAGAGTTTTGGCGGCTCTTGCTGATGACAAAAATATGATTTCTGCTTTCTTAAGCGGTGCGGATATACATTCAATTACTGCTTCTCAGGTTATGGGCGTAGCTTTAGAGGACGTAACGCCTGATGACAGAAGAAAAGCAAAGGCTGTAAACTTCGGGATAGTTTATGGTATCGGTGCGTTTTCTCTTTCAAACGATATCGGCGTTTCTATAACTGAAGCGGACAGATATATTAAGGGCTACCTTGCAAATTACAGCGGTGTTGCTGCGTTTATGGAAAATGCAAAAAAATCTGCTAAAGAAAAGGGCTATGCTGAAACTCATTTCGGCAGAAGAAGATATCTTCCCGAGCTTCAGGAAAAGAATGCAATCAGAAGAGGATTCGGTGAAAGAGTAGCTATGAATATGCCTATTCAGGGTACTGCGGCTGATATTATTAAAATTGCAATGATAAGAGTTTATGAACGCTTAAAAGCAGAATTTCCTGAGGCAAAGCTTATTATGCAGGTACATGATGAGCTTATCATTGAAACACCGGAAAAGGATGCCGAAAGCATAGTTTTACTTCTTAAGGATACTATGGAAAATGCATGTAAGCTCGTTGTCCCGCTTACTGTTGAGGTTGAAAGCGGAAAGAATTGGTATGATACAAAATGACGGATTTATTATTTGAAAAAATGACGGAGCAGCATATTCCTAGGGTTGCAGAGCTTGAAAAACAATGCTTTTCAACCCCTTGGAGTGAATCTGCTCTTTCAGAAGAGTTGTCAAATAAATTTGCAAGATTTTTTGTTTCTGTATTGAATGGTGAGGTTGTTGGTTATATTGGCTCTCACAACGTTTTGGGCGAGGTTTATATAACAAACGTTGCCGTTTTTCCCGAATACAGAAAAAAAGGCTTCGGCGAAGCTCTTATCAAAAAGCTTATAGAAACGGTAAAAAATGAAAATGCAGATTTTATAACTCTCGAAGTAAGAAAAAGTAATATTTCTGCAATAAATTTGTACGAAAAATGCGGATTTTCTGCGGTTGGGGAAAGAAAAAACTTTTACGAAAAACCGTGTGAGGATGCTATTTTGATGACAAAAAATTTTAATTGATACGGAGATAGTTTATGAAGATTCTCGGAATTGAAAGCTCTTGCGACGAAACAGCCGCATCGGTTGTTGAAGACGGTAGAAAAGTTCTTTCAAACGTTATAGCTTCTCAGGTTGAGGAGCATAAAATATACGGTGGGGTTGTACCCGAAATCGCATCAAGGCGACACGCTGAAGCTATATGCGGAGTGGTGGATAAAGCCTTATCTGATGCGGGGTGCACCCTCGACGATATAGATGCACTTGCAGTTACGTATGCTCCCGGACTTATCGGTGCACTTCTCGTAGGTGTAAATTATGCAAAAGGGCTTTCTTATTCAACAGGTCTTCCTTTTGTTCCCGTTCACCATTTAAGAGGTCATATTGCAGCTAATTACATATCTGATGAAAACATAGAGCCGCCCTTTATCGCACTTGTTGTTTCGGGTGGTCATAGTCATATAGTGAATGTGAAAAGCTATACTGATTTCGAAATTATCGGCAGAACTCGTGACGATGCAGCGGGTGAGGCGATGGATAAAGCCGCAAGAACGGTAGGTCTTCCGTATCCGGGTGGCGTGAATCTCGATAAAATATCAGTAAACGGTGACGAAAATAAATATAAATTCCCCGTTCCGAAAATTTCAGATTCCAAATATGATTTCAGCTTTTCGGGTTTAAAAACATTTGCGGTAAACCTTGTTCATAATGCATCTCAAAAGGGTGAAGAAATTAAAGCAGAGGATCTGGGTGCATCTTTTATAAAAGCGGTAACCGATATTCTTGTTGCCCATACGATTGATGCAGCAGTAGAGTTCGGGGCTAAGAAAATTGTTCTTGCCGGCGGTGTTTCTGCCAACTCCCGTTTGAGGAGAGTTATGACTGAAAAATGTAAATGTAAAGGCATAGACCTTTATATGCCCGAAATGAAATATTGCGGTGATAATGGTGCTATGATTGCATCGCAGGGCTATTATGAATTTATAGCTAAAAAAGATAACGAAGGATTTCATGATTTATCATTGAATGCAATTGCAACAAAATCTATAGATAAGGTATAAATTTAACCTGAAATAGCAAAATTTATGCAAATCATCATTAACTTTAACAGTTTTTTTATTATATGTTTGGTAATTATGATAGTATAATTTTTATGAATTTTCTTGAATTTCCTTGACAAATATGTTATAATTCAAGCGTATAAGTTTATACTTAACTGTATTATGATTTGGAGGAATCACAAATGAAGAAAAACTTCAAGAAATCTTTAGCTGTGTTGTTGGCTATGTTGATGCTTGTTTCAGTTGTTGGTGTAACTGCTTTAGCTGCAACTTACACAATTACGTTCCAGGCAACGTCAAACGCAGATAAAGGTCAAACACAGACAACAACCCGTACGTTCAGCAAAAAGGGTGATACCATTATCCTTCCCACAAAGGAAGAATTGACATTTACCCGTGAGGGTTATGACCATGTTGGTTGGTCAACCGGTTCAACAGGTGCTACAAAGCATGGTGACTTTGGTGGCGAATATAAAACAAACAAGGCTTCAAACTACAAAATGTATCCTGCATGGCAGGCAAAGGTTTTCAAGGTTACATACACAGCAGGTGCTTATGGTGTTGGTGCAGACGTTGTTGTTGATGCAACATACAACAAAGCTATTAAAATCAGCGATGCTCTCTTCACTCGTGAAGGCTATACTCAGATAGGTTGGGCATTAACCGAAGGCGGCGAACAGGAATACAAATTTAACCAGATAGGTGTTAAGTTTGAGGCGGACGCAGTTCTTTATCCTGTTTGGGTAAAAGACGTATATAGCGTTGAAACAAGCATTAATTCTGCTGATTTCGGTTCAGTTTGTGTAGGTTACACAATTCCTGAAAAGAAAACTCTTGTTATTACAAACAACAGTAATGTTGAAATTACATACACAATTCCTACTTCTACTAACTACACAATTACACTTTCCGGTTCTTCAACAATCAAAGAAGGCGGTTCTTTATCAGTTACAATTCAGCCTAAAGCTAACTTAACAGCTGGTATGTATAATGAAACATTAGATTTTGTTTCTAATAAAGCTGTAGTTTCTTTCTCAATCCCTGCTAAGTTTTCTGTTAATGATCACGCATTCGTAAAATACGAATCTAACGGTGACTCAAGCTATTCACAGGACGGTACAAAAACAGCTAAGTGTCTTAACGGTTGCGGTACTACAGATACTCTTCCCGACGTTGGTTCAATGAAGGTTTACGGTGCTGAGTACAACACAGTTGTAGGTCTTTCAGATGAATATATCTACCACAGAACAGTTCGTTTCACAGCTTACGGTAGCGGTAGCGATTACAACGAAGCAGAAACAGTTGACGGTGCATTAAGATACGTTCCTGTTTCATGGTATGTAAATGATGACTTTAACGGTACATTCACAGATAGCTATGACGTTAACTTCACTCATACAATTTTCGGTAGCTACACTCTTACTGTTGACTATGTTCAGGAAGAGTTTGACGGCGAATCAAGCACATGGGTTCCCACAGGCGAAACTGACCAGAAAACATTCGAATACAGTGTAGGTGCAACTGCAGAAGAAAAACAGGAAATTCAGAGACCTCAGACAATTCTCGGTATTCTCTTCGGTCTTTTCGAAATGCTCTTCTCTCTTCTCGGTATTGGTGCATAATTAATTTAATTATAATACAGTAAAATAAATCATCACCGTTGCTTTGCAACGGTGATTTTTTCTTGAAAAATGATAACCTCTGTGATATATTCGTATTGTATAATTTTTCTTTTGAGAATATATCAGTTTGTTGGCGGGTGATATAATGAATAAAAATATTATAATAGCAGGTGGCGGTCACGGAGGTATCGTAGCTGGTGCTCTTCTTGCTAAGAATGGCTTTGACGTAACGGTTTACGAGAAAAACAGCCGTGAAAATATGGGCTATGATTGGACAGATATTTTTGCACCTGATTCTCTTTCTGTTGCAGGGATACCTATGCCCGACGAAAGCCTTTATGAATATAAAACAGATATGACTTTTTATTCAACTAATGAGAAAAAAGCTATCCGTCAAAGAGTGCCCAAAGATGAGCTTGAAATAAAAATGGAGCGACGTGATATTTATAATCACATTATTTCATTCGCTGAAAATTGCGGCGTGAAGTTTGTGTATTCTTGTAATATCGAAAAACCGATTTTAAAAAATGGTAGAGTTATAGGTATTAAAACTGATAAAGGCGATTTTTACGGTGATTTAATAATTGATGCCTGCGGTTGTAATTCACCAGTAAGGGCAAATCTTAACCGAGGATTAGGTATACAAAATCTAATGGGACCTTTTGAGCGTTTTTACGTTTACAGAGCCTTCTATAACAAAGCGACGGAACAAGAGGTTGAAGATAAATATAAAGTATGCCTTTTCCCTGATAACGTTTTAGGTATCGGTTGGGTTGCAACTGAAGAAGAGTATACCGATTTACTTATAGGTAGATTTAAGCCTTTTTCTTTAGAAGAGGCATTGGAAAGTGCAGAAAAATTCCGTCAACGGAACGAAAGCTTAGGCACGGAAATTGTTCGTGGCGGTCAGTTCGTTCAAATACCCGTAAGGCACACCTTATCTATAATGGTAGCTGATGGCTATGCTGCAATAGGTGACGCTGCTTTTATGACGGTGCCGATTATCGGTTCGGGTATTGCTAACTCTTTTAAAGCCGCAAAAATATTAGCAGATGCAGTAATTGATGATATGTCAGGAGAATACACTGCAAAAACACTTTGGAAATACCAATATAACTATTATAAAGCTTTAGGCTCGGGGCTATCTCAATTAGCAACGGTAAAGCTTCTCCTAACAAGGCTCACTCCGAATGAACTTGACTATATATTTGAAAAAGACATTTTAACGTGGCGGGAAATGACAATAACCGCTAATAGCACAAGCCTAAAAAGCTTTATTCATATTGCCTCTGATATGCCCAAAAGAGGCGTTGCTATAGTTAAAGATATAGCATTGTTAAAAAAGCTTTTAGGTGTAGGGGAGGATATAGCTAAAGTTGTAGCAGTATGCCTTTCGATGCCAAAAGACTACGATAAAGAAAAGGTGCATAAATGGGCAAAAAAATATGATAGCATATTTAAAGCTTAAACATACTATCTGCAATGCTTTATCAATTCTTATAACTTAAAAAGAAAAAAAGGAATTTGTATTAACAAATACAAATTCCTTTTTACATTTAATAATCAATACAAAGTTTTAGAAAGCACGAAGCAAGTCCAAAGAGCAATTACGAATAAGCCTTCAGCGGGGATTGCAAGCTTTGTGTAAGGGCATTTCCAGCCTTTGTCAACGCAAAGAAAAATCGTTCTTGTAACGAAAACAGTTGTTGCAAAGAAAAGACCGCCAATCATTGAGTAATATGGCGTTTTAAGTGCAAGCATAAGAAATAACAGGAATCCGCCTAAAGCACCTGAAATACCGCCGTAATAAACTCGAATTTCAGTAATACCTGCGTTATCAACAGGCTTAACTGAAAAGCTTTCCGCATTCTTTAATGGCTTTGTAATAAACACAACCGCCATACCAAAGAAATAAAGAATAAGCCCGATAGCCGCAACCGCAGCGGGAATATTTGATAACAAAATCTCTTTCATAAAACCATCTCCTTTAAGGGTATTGTACTATGAATTAAGCTGAAATGCAAGGAGTATCATAATTAGGGAATATGATTGTGTGAAATTTAAATAAAATGTGTAAAAAAATGAAATCGTGCAAAGCACGATGAAATCCAAACAAGCTTGGATGAAATCTTCGGCTTTTGCCTCGGATGAAATAAAATTCGCCATAACATTTGCGAAGCAAATATTTCATACGCTTTAGCGTATTTCATCACATAGTGATTTCATTCGCCGCAAGGCGAATTTCATTGAAAAAAGCACCGCTTACGCGATGCTTTTTTCTGGTGGAGATGGCGGGAGTCGAACCCGCGCCCGAAAACCTATCCCCGAAACTTTCTACGAGCGTAGTCTATCATTTAAAATTCCCTTGGGTTTACGCCGAAAGACAGGCTTAAACCTTCAGTAGCCCTTTAAACCGTGACAAAGTACAAGGCTATCCTTTGTTCACGTGCACCGCTAAACGACGCCCTTATCTGAGTCGCGGTACTCTCAGTAAGGACGGCAGCTGACTTAAGCAGCTGCTAAAACTGTTTTATTATTGTCAGTTAATTTTAAATTTGCGGCTTTTATAGAGGTACCGCACCTCTGCTCGCTTATAACGGTTCAAAATCCCCGTCGAAATCCTTTCATCCCCATATATTTCGCTACGCTCAAGTTAAGAGGCGGTAGTGATTAGTGAAGAGTAAGGTGGAAGCTACGCTTCCGGTTATTATTTGTTATAACGATTATAGTTAGTCGAAACAGTGTGATAAATACACTGTTTCGATACCAAATACAGATTTGGTATCGAATTTTCAAAGAATATTCGACTATAATCCTTTCAATGAATGTAATGGAAAATTGTTTTTATAAAAATCAATTTTGCTAAAAGCCGATATACTCGGCTTTTGCGAAACGCGACTGCGTTTCGACTAATTACAGTTATTATAGTATTTGTCGCTTGCAATGAAATATGTTCTTACATATCCTGCCTTGGCAATTACTACAAATTCTTTTGTGCGATTATTGTAGTAAATATGGTCGCCGTCTTTCTTTTGCTCTTTGGTAAGAGACTTTTTATCAACGATAACCATATTTGCTTTATATAAATAATCTTCCATACTTTTGCTATTGGTTTGTTCACCGTGTTTTACGTAGTGTTTAACCATAGAATTGGTATCGTAAAACGTGTATTTATATATAGAGGTATCAAACTCTTGTATAAATACTTTACCTTTACCCGCTCCAAGTATGTATTTAATTAAAGAAATGAGCGCGACACCCGCTGTAATAATTGTAAACGTTGTATCAGCTTTAAGTATAAGTAAAGCTATTGCAACGATTGCTGTTAATATTACCGTAGTTAGTGTTGCCGTTTTATCTTTTTTTACGTAGTAGCTTTTGTATTTAGCTGTGTTTTTCGTAGCTTTTATTTTTTTTTGAGAATTGCCTGAATTTTTGTTTTTTTCTCTACATTCTCTGCATCTTTTTGGAAGAGTAAGATTTTTTGATTCGAAAAACTGCTTTTCTGATTCTGATATTTCAAAAATTTTTCCGCATTGTACACACGTCTTTTTCATATCATCTACCGTATTCTTTTATGCCACGTTCAATATTTCTTTGTGCATCGCGTTTTGCTTCTGTTTCACGTTTATCGTAATTCTTTTTACCTTTGCAAAGACCTATGAGCATTTTTGCCCTGCCTCTTTCGTTAAAATAAACGGAAAGGGGGATGAGTGAGCAGCCTTGTTGCTTTACCTCACCCATAAGCTTCATGATTTCTTTTTTATGCATCAAAAGTCTTTTAGGTCTTAATGGGTCGCGATTGAAACGGTTACCCATTTCATAAGGCGAAATATGAACGCCGTTTGCAAGCATTTCACCGTTTACAACGTTGCACCAGGAATCTTTAAGATTCATTTTACCTGCACGTACTGATTTTACCTCAGTACCGAAAAGCTCAATGCCCGCTTCGTAGGTTTCAAGAACGAAATAGTCGTGGTAAGCTTTTTTGTTCTGTGCAACAGTTTTATTTTCTTGTTTAGCCACAACTATCCCTCCTTGTAATTAATTGTAGCAAAAAATTAAAGTTCGCTTCTGCCTGATAACGCTCTCATAAGAGTAACGTCATCGGCGTATTCAATATCTGCACCTACGGGTATACCGTAAGCAAGACGTGTAACCTTTACACCGAAAGGCTTTATAAGCTTGCTTATATACATAGCCGTAGTATCACCCTCAATTGTAGGGTTTGTAGCCATAATTATTTCAGTTATATCGCCTGAAGAGGCTCTTTCCACAAGACTTTTTATAGTAAGCTGCTCGGGACCAATGCCGTTCATAGGTGAAATAACGCCGTGTAAAACGTGATAAACACCGCTATACTCACGAGTTCTTTCCATAGCAAGAACGTCTCTCGGGTCTTCCACAACGCAAACCAGGCTTTTATCTCTGTTTACACTTTCGCAAACAGGGCAAAGCTCGTTTTCAGTAAGATTGTGACAAACTGAGCAACGATGAATTTTAGTGTGGGCATCAATTATAGCGTTAGCAAATTCTTTTGCCTCATCATCTGTTAAATCAAGCACGTGAAAAGCCATTCTTTGAGCAGTTTTTCTACCTATTGAAGGCATTTTTTGGAATTGCTCAATGAGTTTTTCAAGTGCGGCAACATCGTACGACATATCAGAAACCGAAACCTGCAGGAAGACCGAGACCGCTTGTAGCACTGCCCATTCTTTGCTCCATTGTGTCGCTTGCTTTACGGATAGCTTCGTTAGTAGCGGCTATAATCATGTCAGAAAGAATTTCAACGTCATCGGGGTCAACAACCTCGGGCTTGATATTTACTTCAAGCACCTCGTGTTTTCCGTTTACTTTAACTTCAACAGCACCGCCACCTGCACTTGCTGAATATTCTGCTGCCTCAACCTCTTCTTGAATACGAGCCATTTCTGCCTGCATATCCTGAAGCTTTTTCATCATAGCTGCCTGAGAGTTTCCGCCGCCTTGATTAGGAATTCTAGCTTTCATATATTATACCGTCCTTTTAAAAGTTTTATTCTTCAACAATAAAATCAATGTTGTGTTTATCTAATTTACTCATAAATGAGTCAATAGGCTCTGCATCGTCATCCGCTGTAGGTGATGAGCCGTCATTGTATATCATAGGCTTAAGTTTTTCACCCGTTGCTCTCATAAGAGCTTCAGCAATAGAATCTGCGTGAGCTTTTTGGGTGAACATTAAGGAGAAGGCAGTGTTTTTCGCCTTGATGAAAACTGTGTTACCTGCTCTGTAAGCTGTTGAACCCATAAGCATAGGGCCTAAAGGCTTGTTGATTTTTGATAATTGGTTAAGTGTGTTTTCCCAAGCGGCAAAAGGTACTGCGTTATCAGTATCAAGAACAATACCTGTATCAACGGGTTGCTTCTTTTGAGGCTCTTCCTTTATAACCTCAACGGGCTTTGGTTGAGGTGCTTCAACCGTATCAGTCGGAATAGCGTATTCCTTTTCCGTTGGTGGCTCGTCAAAGGGGATATCATCAAAATCCTCTTCAACAGCAATAACCTCTTCTTTAGGTGCTTTAAATGGGTTTTGAAATCCGCTTGTTTCGGTTTCTTCCTCTTTAACAACATCCTGCGGTTGTACAGGTGAAGGAGTCGGAGAAATCTTTTCAACCGTCGGAGCAGCCACTTCATTTGTCTGCTGCGGTGCGGAAGTGACAGTTACACCTTGAGCTTTTATAAGCATTAATTGAGCCTCAAGCTCGTCAATTCTTCTTACTATAGCCTCGTTGTCTGTGGAAAGAGCAGGGGTACAAAGTCGAATTAAGGTTGTTTCTGTCTGTGCTCTTTGATGAGAACTGTATTTAAGCTGAGAAGCCTCTTTGCAAAGCGTTTCCATAATATGAAGAAGTGAACCGTAAGTCATTTTTTGACCGTTTTCTTTATACTTTGCAAGCTCCTCAGGAGTTGAAACTATAAACTTTTCAGGTTTTTTAGTGGTCTTTGCCATCATTATGTTTCTGAAATGGTTTACAAGCTCGCTCATAAGACGCTCCATATCGCAAGAGGAAGAATGGAGCCTATCAATAATATTTAAAACAGCAGAGCTGTCACCGTTTAAAATAGCATCTGAAATTTCAAAAAGATAATCTTTACCTAAAAGACCTGCTGCATTACCGACAGTTTTTACGGTAATAGGCTCGTTGTAGCCTGCACATTGGTCAAGAATTGAAAGTGCATCACGTAAAGCACCGTCGGCAACTCTTGCTATAAGAAGAGCGGCGTCGTTATCTAATTGAAGCTTTTCGTTTTCTGCAACGGTTAAAAGCCTTTGAGCAATATCCTCAGGCGGAATTCTTCTGAAATCAAATCGCTGACATCTTGAAAGAATAGTTGCGGGAAGCTTCTGGACTTCTGTTGTTGCTAGAATAAATAAAACGTGCTGAGGAGGCTCTTCAAGCGTTTTAAGAAGTGCGTTAAATGCACCCGAAGAAAGCATATGAACCTCGTCTATGATATAAACTCTGTATTTTGCGGCGGCAGGGGTAAAGTTTACCTCGTCACGCAAATCACGGATGTTATCAACACTGTTGTTACTTGCAGCGTCAATCTCGGTAACGTCAAGAATTGAGCCATCGTCAATGCCACGGCATATTGAGCATTCGTTACAAGGGCTTCCATCCTGAGGATTAAGACAGTTTACTGCTTTTGCGAGAATTTTTGCACAGGTGGTTTTACCCGTTCCTCGTGAACCGGTAAATAAATAAGCATGTGAAAGTCGGCCTGAAGATATTTCGTTTTTTAGCGTTTCTGTAATGTGGTTTTGACCTGATACGTCTGAAAAAACCTGAGGTCGCCATTTTCTGTATAATGCTCTGTACAAATTTCTCACATCCTTTGTGTTTGTGCGATATCATAGAAAAACTTACGCTCCACTCGGTCACACGACGAGCAGGCGGACTGTGGCGCACAGGACGGCCCGCTTAATGCTGCTCGGTTCCCCGCCTGACATGGTTCACGGTGTCCCGTCGCACAGGACCCACCCGTCGCATG
>JAZROI010000044.1:0-7719 GCA_045648585.1 Acutalibacteraceae bacterium | reverse complement strand
GCATTACACATTCCATAGTCATCGGCGTTAACAATAAGATATTTTGCCATATGTAATCCTCTTTCGTTAATGAAAAAATTCTATATTGTAATTATAATGAAAAATCTATAAAAATCAAGAGAATTTCAACAAAAAATACTTTACAATGGTAAAAAGTGTGGTAAAATGTTATAAAATAAAGAATAGTAAGGTGTTTTTATGAATGATATTAAGTTAGGTGTTCAGCTTTTTACTCTTCGTGATAAATGCAAGGATGCTGAAGGCTTTGAAGAAACCTTAAAATTTCTTGACGATTTAGGCTGTAACGTCGTTCAAATTTCAGGAATCGGTGATATTCATCCTGAAAAGGTTGCTGAATTAATTGATAAATATAAAATGGATGTTTGCGTTACTCACAAGCCTTATGACAGAATGAAGAATGACCTTGATGCTTTGATTCACGAGCATAACCTTATAAACTGTAAAAATATCGGTATTGGTGCTATGCCCGGAAACGTGCATGAATCTGCCGAGGGTGTTACCGGTTTCATTGTTAAATGCAATGAAATTGCCGAGAAAATGAAGGCTCAAGGAAAACAGCTTTGTTACCATAATCACGCTCTTGAATTTGAGGTTTACGATGGGCTTCGAACTTTTGAAAGATTAATCGACGAAGTACCGCTTCTTCATTTTATTCCCGATACATATTGGATGCAGGTTGGTGGTGTTAATCCTGCCGAATACATGAAAAAGCTTAAAGGTAGAGTTGAAGTTTGCCACTTTAAAGATATGAGAATTGTAAACAATCAGCAAAGGTTTGCAGAATGTGGTACAGGTAATCTTGATTTGGATTCCTGCTATCAGACCTGTAAAGAAATCGGTGTTAAATATATTGTTATTGAGCAAGACCTTTGCTATGAAAAAGACGTTTTTGATTCGGTAAAAATAGGCTTCGAAGGTCTTAAGAAAATAGCAGAGAGAAATTAAATGAGGTGTATTATATGTCAATTAAAAAGAAAATTCTTTTAACTATTGCTTTTGTAATCGCTACTCTTATATTACCAATTGTTTTATTGCTTTTATTTTTTGATGCAATGACATCATTCTCAGTCTACGTTGTAACTTTTGGTGTTATATTATTTGCTATTTTAGGCTTTATTGTTATAAGCTTAATTGATATTCAAATCACCCTGAAAAAGACAGTTGATGATCTTAAAATGCAAAATGCTGCAATTGCTTATAAGCTTACTAATACACCAGTTGAAATGCCTGTTGAAGCAGTTGAATCCATTACTGAAAAAACTGATTCGCCTCAACCCGTTACAGATACGTCAAAAGTTAATCTTAATCCGGCTGACCCTCTCGTTATGCCGGTTGTAAAAAAATCAGCCCCCGTTGTTGAAAAGAAAACTGACGAAGGCTTTGACGATTTTGAATAATTACTATATAAGATAAAAACTACCCGAAGAAGAGAACAAAAAACTCTTTTTCGGGTAGTAATTTTTATATAGTGGTATTCTGTGCTAATGCACAGAGCGATATTTTCTTTTGAAAACTCCTTGCCTATGGCGTGATATTTCAAAAGAAAGTGATATTGAAACCTTGCGGTTTCGGTGATATTTAATTCGCCCCAAAACTTGCGTAGCAAATATCACGCGGCTAAATGCCGGATATCACTGCAAGCAATATTACTCGCCGCAAAGCGAATAAAACTGCCCAAGTGTCATTAATAACACTTGGGCAATCGTAGGAGCTAATTCTTTATTCATTTACAATATCACTCATATTGTATATACCGCTTTCTTTACCTGAAAGGAAAATTGCGGCATTAACAGCACCTTGAGAGAATATTGCTTTTGAACGGGCACTGTGAGAGAGCGTAACGATTTCGTCATTACCTGCAAAGATTACCTGATGCTCGCCAACGATTGTACCGCCTCTGATTGAGTGAATACCGATTTCGTTTGAATGGCGTTTCTCACGTTTTGAATGTCTGTCATATTCAAAATAAGCCTCAGGCATTTCTTCTTTAACTGCGTTAGCAAGCATAATAGCTGTACCGCTTGGTGCATCAATTTTTTGATTATGATGTGCTTCAATAATTTCAACGTCGAAATCATTACCGAGAATTTTTGCAGCTGTTTTTGAAAGCTCACAAAGAAGGCTTACACCAAGCGACATGTTATAAGAGAAGAATACGGGAATTACTTTTGAAGCATCCTCAACCTCTTTAATCTGGCTATCGGAAAGACCTGTTGTAGCAAGCACAACAGCTGTATTTGTTTTTAAAGCATATTCAAGCATTGAAGTTAAAAGTGCAGGGTTAGAAAAGTCAATAATAACGTCAGCCTTAACCTCTACTTCGTTGTAATTCTGAAAAATCGGGAAACCGATGTTCGAATCTTCAACAATATCAATACCTGCTACTATTTCGCAGTCTTTTCTCTGGTTAACGGAATTGATGACGTTTCTGCCCATTTTTCCGCAACAACCGCTCAATATAATCCTTGTCATTTAACTTCCTCCGAAATGTTATATCATACCGTGTTTTGTTAGAACTGATTTTAATAATTCATTGTTTTTTGCGTTAAGAGGGGAAAGAGGCATTCTGCATCTTCCAACGTCCCACCCCATCATAGTCATTGCTGCTTTAACGGGAATTGGGTTAACGTCACAAAACAAAGCATTGCATAAATCGATATATTCTAATTGTAGCTTTGCACTTTCTTTAATATTGCCGTCAACTGCAAGCTGAGCAATATCGTGGGTAAGCTTAGGGGCAATATTCGATAAAACAGAAATAACGCCTTTTGCACCTAAAGCCGCCATAACGGTAATTTGGTCGTCGTTACCTGAATAAAAATTCAAATTGTCACCGCAAAGTGCAATTGATTTTGAAAAAGCAGAAATATCACCGCTTGCTTCCTTTGCGCCGTTTATAAGTGGTAATTTAGAAAGCTCAAGGTAAGTTTCAGGTTTAATATTTACACCTGTTCTGCTTGGAACGTTGTATAGAATTATTGGAGTTGAAACTCTTTTTTCAATGTAAGAATATGACTCAATAAGACCTTCTTGCGATGCTTTATTATAGTAGGGCGTAACCATAAGTAAGCCATTCACACCGCATTTTTCAGCATCGTTTGACAGAATAACGGCATGCTTCGTATCGTTGCTTCCCGTACCTGCGATAACAGGAACTCTTCCTGCAGCAACCTTAACTGCAACCTTGATAGCCTCAACATGTTCATCGTAAACAAGGGTTGATTTTTCACCCGTTGTACCGCACACAACAAGAGCATCGGTGCCGTTATTGATTTGGTGTTCTATAATTTCCTCGAATAGCGGGAAATTAATTTTAAGATCGTCCCCGGTGAAAGGTGTTACAAGTGCAACACCAGCACCTGTGAAAATAGGCTTTTTCACAGAATGACCCCCAAATTAAGATTTATTATCAGTCCATATAGCCTTCTGCGCAAAGAAGCTCTGCAAGAAGAACAGCACCGCCTGCTGCACCTCTTAAAGTGTTATGAGCAAGGCAAACGAACTTATAATCGTACTGAGTATCTTCACGAAGTCTACCGATAGAAACAGCCATACCGTTTTCAAGATTTCTGTGAAGCTTAGTCTGAGGACAGTTATCCTCTTCGAAATAATGGAGGAACTGCTTGGGAGCAGAGGGGAGCTCAAGCTCTTGTGCTCTGCCTTTGAATTCTTTCCACATTTTAATCATATCTTCTTTTTCGGGCTTGTTTTCAAATCTTACAAAAACTGCGCCCATATGACCGTCAGAAACGGGTACACGAATACACTGTGCTGTGAAGTGAGGCTCTGTTGCTGAAACGATTTCATCGCCAACAATTTTACCCCAAAGCTTAAGAGGCTCTTTTTCGCTCTTTTCTTCTTCACCGCCGATGAAGGGGATTACGTTATCAACCATTTCGGGCCATCTTTCAAAGGTTTTACCTGCACCTGAAATAGCCTGATAAGTACAAACTACAACGTCTTTAACTGTGTATTTATCGTGAAGAGGGAAGAGGGCAGGAACGTATGACTGTAAAGAACAGTTAGATTTAACTGCAATAAAGCCACGCTTTGTGCCTAATCTCTTTCTCTGTGAATGGATAATTTCGATATGCTCAGGGTTAAGCTCCGGAACAACCATAGGAACGTCAGCAGTCATACGGTGAGCACTGTTGTTTGAAACAACGGGGCATTCAGCCTTTGCATATTTTTCTTCAAGCTCTTTTGTTTCTGCTTTGCTTAAGTTAACTGCACAGAAAACAAAGTCAACACTTGCAGCAATTTTCTCGATATCCTTTTCTGCATCAAGAATGGTCATATCAAGATATTTTTCGGGTGTGGGAACGTCCATACACCAACGGTCGCCGAGAGCCTCTTTATAAGTCTGACCTGCAGAACGTGAGCTTGCAGCAAGAACAGTTACGTCAAACCAAGGGTGGTCTGCAAGTAAAAGAGCAAATCTTTGACCAACCATACCGGTAGCACCGATAATACCTACTTTATACTTTTTCATAGGAATACCTCCGTATTGTAAAAAAATACTTGTAAACTACGGATAAATGAATTATAATATATCCGCTTTTCAACGATTATATATAATAACATTTGTAAAAAATTAAGTCAATAACTATTTTACTAATAATAAAGGATGTTTTATGAATAAATCTGACTTTTTCTATGATTTACCTGAGGAACTTATAGCTCAACACCCACTTGAGCCTCGTGACCATTCTCGGATGATGGCGCTTTCTAAAGATAGTGATAATATCGAGCATAAGCATTTTTACGACGTTTGTGACTATCTTAAAGAGGGCGATTGCCTTATTCTTAATAATACAAGAGTTTTACCTGCCCGTATTTACGGTGTTAAAAAGGGGACGGGTGCAAACGTTGAATTCTTACTTCTCAAGCAAATTGAAAACGATTTATGGGAAACTCTTGCAGGCCCCGGTAAACGAGCAAAGGAAGGCTCAGAGTTTATTTTCGGTGACGGTATAGCCGAAGCAAAGGTTGAAAGCGTTCTTGAAAACGGTAATAGAGTTATAAGATTTTCTTACGATAAAAAAGATAATATTTTCAGTATTCTTGATAAAATAGGTCAAATGCCTTTACCACATTATATTACTGAAGAATTAAAGGATAAAGAAAGGTATCAAACCGTATATTCTAAAGAGTTAGGCTCAGCTGCTGCTCCAACTGCGGGTCTTCATTTCACACCAGAGCTTTTAGACAAAATCAGTAAAATGGGTGTAAATATCGGCTACGTAACTCTTCACGTCGGTATCGGCACCTTCAGACCCGTAAAGGCTGAAAAAATAGAAGAGCATCAAATGCATTCGGAGCATTACCATTTACCGAGAGAAACGGCTGATTTAATAAATAAAACAAAGGCTAACGGTGGTAGAGTTATTGCTGTTGGCACAACGAGCTGTAGAACGCTTGAATCAGTTGCTACCTTTTGCGGTGAAATTAAAGAGGATGACAGAAATACGGATATTTTTATTTATCCCGGTTACAAATTTAAATGTATTGACGGCTTGATAACGAATTTTCATTTACCTGAAAGCACGCTTATAATGCTTGTAAGTGCTTTTTACGGTTATGAGAAAACTCTTAAAGCCTATAAAACCGCCGTTGAAGATAGATACCGTTTCTTCTCATTCGGTGATTCAATGATTATTACTTAATTTGAGGTTTATTTTATGTTTAAATTACTAAAAACAGAAGGTAATGCAAGACGCGGTGAATTTACAACTGTTCACGGTACTGTGCAAACTCCTGCTTTTCAAAACGTTGCAACCTGCGGTGCGATAAAGGGTGGTTTATCAGCCTATGACCTTAAGGATATTAACTGTCAGGTTCAGCTTTGCAACACTTACCATCTTCACGTAAGACCCGGTGATAAGCTTATAAAAGACCTGGGTGGTCTTCATAAGTTTACAGGGTGGAGTGGTCCTATTCTTACCGATAGCGGTGGATTTCAGGTTTTTTCTCTTGCAAAGCTTCGTAAAATCAAAGAAGAGGGTGTAACCTTTAACTCGCATATTGACGGCAAGAAAATCTTTATGGGTCCTGAGGAGAGTATGCAGATTCAGTCTAATTTAGGCTCCACAATTGCTATGGCTTTCGATGAATGTGTTAAAAATCCTGCTGAATACAAATATGCAAAAGAATCTATTGAAAGAACAACTCGTTGGTTAATCAGATGTAAAAACGAGATGGATAGATTAAAGCAGTTGCCCGATACAATAAATAAAGAGCAATTACTTTTCGGTATCAATCAGGGTGCAACCTACGATGATTTAAGAGTTGAGCATATGAAAACTATTGCAGAGCTTGATTTAGACGGCTATGCAATCGGTGGTCTTGCTGTAGGTGAGCCTAAAGAGGATATGTATAGGATAATATCTGCAGTTGAACCATTCGCACCGAAGGATAAAATTAGATATTTAATGGGCGTTGGTACACCGGGTAATATTATTGAAGGTGTAAGTCGAGGTATTGACCTTTTTGACTGTGTAATGCCAAGCAGAAACGCCCGTCACGGTCATTTATTCACTTGGAACGGTATTATAAATCTTAATAATGCTAAATATGCTACTGATGACACACCTATCGATTCCGAGTGTAATTGCCCGACCTGTCAAAAGCATTCAAGAGCATATCTTCACCATTTATTTAAAGCAAAAGAAATGCTTGCAATGAGATTAGCTGTAATGCACAACTTGTATTTTTATAATAATCTTATGCAACGTATAAGAGATGAGCTTGATAACGGTACTTTTGAATCTTTTAAAAACAAGTACGTTGATTTACTTGATACAAGAATATAATTAAATTTGAAAAAAGACTTGTATATTTTTTGTAAAGTTGTATAATAGATTAGTATTATTTTTTGGAGGATACTTTTATGTATAATTTAATTAACCTTACTTCATTATTCGGTGGCGGTGCTGAAGGCGGCCAGAATCCTATGTCTTCAATTCTTCTTATGGTTGTTATGGTTGCTGCTATGTACTTCCTTATGATTCGCCCCCAGAAGAAAAAACAGAAAGAAGAGCAGCAGATGCGTGACTCTATCCAGATTGGTGACGAAATCACAACAATCGGTGGTATTATGGGTCGTGTTGTTACTGTTAAAGACGAATATATCGTTATTGAAACAGGTGCTGACAGAATCAAAATGAGATTTCAGCGTTGGGCTATTCAGACAAACGATACTGCTAACGCACGTATGGAAGCTGAAAGAAAAGCTGCTGCTGATGCTAAAAAAGCTCAGAGCGAAAAAGATGCTATTGACGCAGCTGTTAACGGTAAAAAATCAAAGAAAAAAGCAACAGTTAAAAACATTGGTGCTGCTGACGAAATGAAAGCTGAAGAAGAAGCTAAGATTTCAGAAGAAAAAGAAGAAAACTAAAATAATTCATATTTAAGTTTAACTCCGCATACCTTTAAATAAAAGGTTTGCGGAGGTTTTTTTATGCCTGTTAAAATAAAAAGTAAAAATAAAAAAGCTAATGAAAACAATATTTATACTAAAGTTAAACCGTACTTAAAGGGTGTTGTTATCGGCGATATTATTTTTAGTATAGGCGTTTTAATAAGTGGATTAATTGTTTTTAAAAGCGACAGCACAAGTTCATTTTTATACTATATACCGTATATTTTTATGTTTTCAGAAGTCGGAGGCCAAGCGGTCTTAGGAAGACAATTTTCATT
>JAZROI010000043.1:0-17691 GCA_045648585.1 Acutalibacteraceae bacterium | reverse complement strand
TATGGTTCTTGGCGTTGCCGCAACAGGCAAACGCGTTATGACATCTTCTTCAAGCCCTGGAGTTTCTCTTAAGAGCGAGGGTATTTCTTACATAGCAGGTAGCGACGTTCCTGCTCTTATCGTTAACGTACAGCGTGGTGGCCCTGGTCTCGGTGGTATTCAGCCTTCACAGTCTGACTATTTCCAGGCAGTTAAGGGCGGTAGCCACGGTGACTTCAAGAAGGTTGTTCTTGCTCCTGCATCAGTTCAGGAAATGGCAGACCTTACAAGTACAGCATTTGACCTTGCTGATAAATACAGAATGCCTGCAATGATTCTTGCAGACGGTACAATGGGTCAGATGATGGAGCCTGTTGAGCTTCCCGAAACAAAACCCAATACCTTTGAAAAGCCTTGGGCACTTACAGGCACAAAGGGTGAGAGAAAGCATAATATTGTTAACTCTCTTTACCTTAAGCCCGAAGAGCTTGAGAAAACAAACTTCGAAAGATTTGCAAGATATAAAACTATTGAAGAGAACGAAGTTCTTTACGAAGAATATCTTATGGATGATGCAGAAATCTGTATTGTTTCATTCGGTATTACAGCCCGTGTTGCTAAAAACGCTATCGTTGAAGCAAGAGCAAAGGGTGTTAAAGTTGGTATGATTCGTCCTATCACTCTTTGGCCTTTCCCCAAGAAAGTTTTAAGAGAAGCAGCTGATAAATGTAAGGCATTTATTTCAGTTGAAATGAATATGGGTCAGATGATTGAAGACGTTAAGCTTGCAACAGAGTGCAAGAAGCCCGTATATCTTTGCAACCGTACAGGTGGTATGATTCCTTCACCCGAAGAGGTTCTTGCAAAAATTATGGAAGTAAACGAAGGAGGCGACAAATAATGGCAGTAGTATTTGAAAAACCAAAGACATTAACCGATGCAACACTCCATTATTGCCCCGGTTGTACTCACGGTATTATTCATAGACTCGTAGCTGAAGTTATTGACGAGCTCGGCATCGACGGCAGAACTATCGGTGTTGCTCCCGTTGGTTGTTCAGTTATGGCTTACGATTATTTCACTTGTGATTTTATTCAGGCTCCTCACGGTAGAGCACCGGCAGTTGCTACAGGTGTTAAGAGAGCAGACCCTGAAAACAATATAGTATTTACATATCAGGGTGACGGTGACCTTGCCGCTATCGGTACTGCTGAAACAGTTCATGCCGCTGCAAGACGTGAAAACATCACTGTTATCTTCGTTAACAATGCTATCTACGGTATGACAGGCGGTCAGATGGCTCCTACAACTCTTCCTGGTCAGGTAACACAGACTTCACCTTACGGTAGAGATGTTAATACAGTAGGTTATCCCATTAAGGTTTGCGAGCTTCTTTCAAACGTTGACGGTGCGGCATATCTTGAAAGAGTTGCTGTTAACAACCCCTCAAACGTAAGAAAAGCAAAAGCAGCTATCAAGAAAGCGTTCCAGAATCAGATTGACGGAAAAGGCTTCTCACTTGTTGAGGTTGTTTCTACTTGTCCTACAAACTGGGGTATGACTCCTGTAAAAGCTCTTCAGTGGCTTGAGGAAAATATGCTTCCTTATTATCCTCTCGGAGTTTATAAAGATATTTATGCAGAGGAGGCAAAATAATGAGCAATACATGTAACATTCTTTTTGCCGGTTTCGGCGGTCAGGGTATTCTTTTTGCCGGAAAATTTGTAGCATATAAAGGACTTCTTGAAAACAAGCAGGTTTCATGGCTTCCTTCATACGGTCCCGAAATGCGTGGCGGTACAGCTAACTGTAGCGTTATCGTTAGTGACGAGCCCATCGGCTCTCCTATCGTAGGCAAACCCGACGTACTCGTTGCAATGAATCTTCCTTCTCTTGATAAATACGAAAATGAAGTTGTTTCGGGCGGTAAAATTTTCGTTGACTCAACTCTTATTTCACGTAAGGTTGAAAGAACAGACGTTGACGTTTACTACATTCCCTCAACTGAAATTGCAAACGAAAAGGGTATAAGCACTCTTGCTAATATGATTATCACCGGTAAGCTTCTTAAGGAAGTTCCTCAGCTTGGTTTCGATAATATTGATGCACCTCTCTCAAAGGTTGTTTCAGCTCGTCATCAGGACCTTCTTGAGGTTAACAAAACAGCTCTTAAGCTCGGTTACGATTATTGATTGAAAAGAGGTTATTTTCAATGAGTTACGAATTCAAAATTGAAAGAACTACCGCACCCAAGGCTAAGCCTCAGGACGAAAGCAAGCTTGGTTTCGGTAAAATCTTTACTGACCATATGTTTGTTATGAACTATGTCGAAGGTCAGGGCTGGCACGATGGCAGAGTTGTACCGTATGGTCCTCTCTCTCTTGACCCCTCATCAATGGTTTTCCACTATGCACAGGAGCTTTTCGAAGGTCTTAAAGCATACAGAACTGCTGATGGTAGCATTCAGCTTTTCCGTCCTCAGAAAAACATCGAAAGAATGAACAATACCTGCGACCGTCTTTGCGTTCCCCGTATTGACCCTGAGCTCTGCCTCGAAGCAATCAAAGCAGTTGTAGACGTTGATAAGGATTGGGTTCCTCACAACGACGGAACGTCTCTTTACATCCGTCCTTTCATCATCGCAACAGACGCTTTCCTTGGCGTTCATGCTTCTCATTCTTACATCTTTGCTATTATCCTTTCACCCGTTGGTTCTTACTATGCAAACGGTATGGACCCCGTTAAGATTTACATTGAACGTGAATATGTTCGTTGTGTAAAAGGCGGTACAGGTATGGCAAAAGCCGGTGGTAACTATGCCGCATCTCTTATCGGTCAGGAAAAAGCAGATAAAATGGGCTACGCTCAGGTTCTTTGGCTTGACGGTGTTGAGAGAAAGTATATTGACGAAGTTGGTGCGATGAACGTATTCTTCGTTATCGATGGTACAGTTATTACACCTTCACTTGAAGACGGTAACATTCTTCCCGGTGTTACAAGAGCAAGCTGTGTTGAAGTTCTTAAAGCTAACGGCTACAAGGTTGAGGAACGTAAGATTTCAGTTGATGAAGTTAAAGAAGCTTACAAAAACGGCACTCTTACAGAATCCTTCGGCACAGGCACAGCTGCTGTTATTTCACCCGTAGGTGAGTATATCGATGGTGACGAGCATCTCGTTATCAATGAAAGCAAAATCGGTCCCGTTGCTCAGTTCCTTTATGATGAGCTTACAGGCATCCAGTGGGGTAAACGTGAAGATAAGCTCGGTTGGATTGTAAAAGTTAACTGATCAATTTTTTTATAATACAACAACAAGAACTTTTACCTAAAAAGGTAAGAGTTCTTGTGTTTTTTTACAAATAAGAAGAATAGTTTTGTATCAATATGTAGAAAAAAATTTAATTGTTTCTTTTTTCTTGCAATGTAGTAATAAAAAGCCTAAAATGTATTTGTTATGGTGTATCATCATAAACAAAAATATTGAAAAGGAGATTTTTTATGAAAAAAGGTTTAAGCTTACTTTTATCACTTTTACTAGTGATATCAGCTATTTCCTGCCTTGGTGTAGTAGCTTCAGCATATTCAACTGTTTATGCAGATCAGTGGTATACAGTTGCTGACGAAAGCACTTGCTTATTTACTGCACCCGTAACAGGATTGTACGCCTTCCACTCATCAGGCGAAAATGATCCGAGAATCGATTTATACGATTACGATACCGGTGATTATCTTGGCTCTAATGATGATTTCGATGGTTACGATTTCTTGTTAGAAGTTGATTTGTATGAAGGTCAGATTGTTGAACTTCATCTTTCGGATTATGACGGTGGGTCTGATATCAATTTCCACATATCATATGAGGAATACGAAGAAGAGGTATATCCTTCTGTAGAGCTTGGTGTGTGGTATTGTGCAGAATCCGGAACAAGCTACTATTTTACTGCTCCGGCAGATGGTTATTATGAATTCAAGTCTTCCGGTAACGGTGACCCTAAAATAACTTTATATGATTACTACGGTGACTCTATCAATTCTTTTGACGATAACATTGGACTTGACTTTCACGGAACAACTTATCTTTATGCAGGTCAGACTATAGAATTGTACATACATAATTATGAGGGTACGGAGAGTAACTTTGTTGTTAATAAAGCAAAGGGTATAGTTTCAGCTCAGTTTGTAGGTCCTGCTGTTTGTTACGAAGAAAACGTTTCTGGTCACTGGGAAACGGATGAAAATAACAATAGGTTTTTCTATTATGATGTTCACTCCTACGATTTCAAAGTAAACGGAAGTTATATTTACGTTACTTATGATACCGGTGAAACTGATAGCTTTATTTTTGATCCCGTTCTTGAGGATTATGTTAATATTAAAGGGGAAGCTTTAGGATATGATGGTTATAGCTCTAATCAGTATGAAAATCATTGGTATAAAGGTGCTAATAACTATTTAACAATTTATTTCAGTTTATTTGAATGTAATGTTCCGGTTTATATCGTGGATAATAGTTCATCTAAAAACGTTCAGTCTATCTCATATTCCTTTGGTAGCGTTCCGCTTTATCTTATTTATGGCGTTGACGGTTACTATGAGTATGATGAAATTACTGACACCGATTTCTTTTATTATGCTGGTTTTAGCATCGCACAACCCGGAAGCTCTCTTGTTGTAGGATATACTGACGGTACAAGTGAAACTTATACTTTAGTTAAAGATAAAGGCTTTGTTACTGCTAATAACAAAGAGCTTCCTATGGACATTAATTACTATACAAATCAGTATGATGTTCATTGGGGTATAGGCACAAACTATGTAACAATTGAATATGGTGGAGCAATTTGTCAGTTACCTGTTCAGGTTATCGAAAATCCTTATTCAAGTGTTGAATTCCATTACGGTGATAACACTCTTTATGAAAACGCTGAAGATTATGATGGCTATTGGTCTTATGACGATAACGACAACAGATATTTCAGATATTACACAGACGTTTATAGCGAGGGTAACTATATAAAGGTATACTATAAAACCGGCGGTTATTCAATTTTCTATTATGATGAAGATTTTGGCGGTTTCTTAGATCAGTATGGCAACCTTTATTTACACAGGTTAAATACCGAAACAACACAGTATGATAATCATTGGTATTTAAACGGAACTTATCCTGTATACTTTACAATTGCAGGCTTGAATGCAACAGCTTATTTGACGGTTGTTGAAAATCCTGTTGCGTCTTTCGTGCTTAATCCTGTATATTCACTTACATATTATGAAGGTTCGAACTGCTGGGTAGATTATGATGATAACGGTCAATCATACTATTATTATGAAACACCTTATTCATTTGAGCTTTTATACAGAGACGGCACTACGTTTACCGTTTATTATAAGAACGGAACAAATACGGTTTATCGTTATAGCGATCGTACTGAAAGCTTTATCGATGCTAACGGAAATGAATTTGAAGGTTCGATAAGTTGGTATACTAACCAAGCAGATAATCATTGGTATGTAGGTCAAAACATTATAAATGTTGATTATATGGGTGTTAAAGGAAGTGTTCCTGTACAAATCCTTCCTGCTAGCCAAACTCCTGGTCGTTGGTTAACATATAATGCCGAGTATGATGAATGGATCTGTATGCTTGGTGCTTATATGGATCAGACTTATGAAGGTTTAGTTTACCACAATGGAGCTTTATATTATGCAGATGGTGGCACAATTGACTGGGATTTCACAGGTCTTGTTGCTTACGGTAGCGATTTCTATTACGTTTCAAACGGTATGCTTGATTGGAATTACACAGGTCTTGCAAAATACGAAGGTGGATGGTACTTCGTTATAAATGGTATGATTAATTGGGGTGCCACAGGTCTTGTAAACGCATATAACCAGTGGTACTACGTTGAAAACGGATACCTTAATCCTTACAGAGATACTCTTGCATGCCACGGTGGCGTATGGTATGGTGTAGATGACGGTAAAATCAATTGGGTTGGTAGCAGACTCGTTGAATATAACGGCGGTTGGTACTACGTTGAAAATGGTGCTGTTAATTGGGGTTACTCAGGTCTTGCACAGTATGGCGAAAATTGGTATTACGTAAGCAATGGTTGCATCGATTGGAATGCAACGGGTCTTGTATATTACAACGGCAATTATTACTATGTAGAAAATGGTTATTTGAATTGGAATAGCAATACACTTGTTCTGTATAATGATGGCTGGTACTATGTATACAATGGTTCAGTTGCTTGGTGGTATACAGGCCTTGTTTACTACAACGGTGAATACTATTACGTTGAAAACGGTTATTTGAATTGGAATTGTAATACACTTACTCAGTACAATAATGGCTGGTACTATGTATACGGTGGCTCTGTTGCATGGGACTATACAAGTCTTGTTTATTTCGAGGGTACATATTACTATATCGAAAACGGCTTCTTAAACTGGAACTGTGATACACTTGTTCAGTACAACGGTGAGTGGTACTATGTATACGGTGGTACTGTAGCTTGGGACTACACAGGTTACGTTAATTACAATGGCGTAAATTACTATATCACAAACGGTTATCTCAACTGGGCTAACAACTAATTTTAAAGGCGGTCATCTTCGGATGGCCGTCTGTTTTTTAATCCAAAAGAATATATAATAAAACTCCAGCATATATTTTCATTGAAGGTATATGAAGGGAGTTAATTTTATGGATATTTCATTAAAACATGAAGAATGTAAATTATTAGAAAGCTTTACTGAGAATATATCGGAGGAATGTATTGAGGCTGATTTTTCAATGCCTGAATATATGCCAGAGATATTAAGAATAATCAAATCCGTTGCCGAGCCTAAAATAAATTCTTGTAGAGTAACAGGGGATAGAGTCACTGTTGACGGGACTTGTCTTCTTAAAATGATTTATACCGCTGAGGATGGCGGTGTTTATTGCTTTACACAAGAGCGTAATTTTACTCGTTATTCTGAGAACAGTAAGTTTTCGGAATGCACAGATTCAATTGCAAAGGTAAGCGTAACTTATGTTAATTGTCGCGCTACAAGCACTAAAAGGGCAGAAATAAAAGCGGGGTTAAATATAACTGTTTCGGGTTATACAGTAAAAACACAGGATATAATATCTTTGGCAGATAAATATGACGTTGAAGAAAAATGTATGCCCGTAAGATGTGCGTCCTTAGGTTGCCGTAAAACCCGTTCTTTTGCAATGAGTGATACAATACCGTTGAACGTGCCATCTGCTTTTGTTTTAAGCAGCAGAGCTGTTGCCGTTTGTAGTGAAATCCGAAAAATTAATAATAAAATAATGCTTAAAGGCGAGGCTGTTATTGAGATTTGCTACGTTAACGCCGACGATAAAGCTCAAACTGAACATATAAAGCATAATTTACCTATAAATCAGATACTTGAATTTGACGGTCTTGAAGAACGTTTTTCAGGCGAGGTGGTTTTAAACGTTTCTGCCGTAGACGTTATGCAAAAGAACGAAAACGATGGTAGAGGAACGAGCTTTGATATCTCTTTAGGTATAGAGGCTTCGGCTACAATGTGGGAGGAAAAAGAACTGCTTGTTATTACAGATGCATACTCGGTAGGCTCATGTATTGATTTAAAGAAAAGCAATTATTCTTTCTTGTGTTTACCCCAATATATAAAAGATACGTATATTCATAAAGAAGAGCTATCAATAACGGGTGCAAATATTTCTGATATTGTAGACGTTACAGGTGAAATCACAAGGTATGACGTTAAATGTGAAAACGAAGGTATTGTTTTCTTTGGCTCAGTATCTGTTTCAATTCTTGCAAAAGATACTTCGGGTAATATCGTAAATTACAATAAGTTAATTGACTACAGCTATGAAAAAAAGAGTGAGAGTTATTGTAATGATACAAAATGTGTACCCGATGTGAAGCTCGTTTCACTTGATTATATGAAGAAAAACGAAAATTGTATTGATTTACGTTTTGAAATGAAAATTTACGGAGAAATTTTTCAATGTATGTCATTTGACGTTGTTACCGATATAACCGAAAGTGAGATTCAAGTGAAAAAAGAGCGGAATGCAATTACCGTATATTTCCCTGAAAAAGAAGAAAGCCTTTGGTCAATTGCGAGAAAATACAATACAACGGTAAATGCAATAGCACAAGAAAATGATTTAACAGGCGAAACAACTGAAGATTTGAAAATTGTCTTTATTCCTGCAGTTTAAATATTGAAATTAACCTTTCTTACGTATATAATCTATATGTAAGAAAGGTTTTTGGTGATATAAATGGATTATAAAAAAATAGTTACCTTTAGCTTTGATGATGGGGTTACACAAGATGTTAGATTTATTGAAATTCTCAATAAATACGGCTTAAAATGTACTTTTAACCTTAATTCTGAGCTGTTTGGTAAAGACGGTGAGTTAACCGTGTTAGGTCAAACCGTTACGCATAACAAGGTTAATAAAAATGACGTTAAATCAATTTATAGCGGCCACGAGGTAGCTGCACATACTTTAACCCATCCTTTTCTTCCACAGCTTGCTTCGGAGGAAATCGTGTATCAGGTTGAAACTGACCGTTTAAATTTATCCGAGTTGATTGGCTACGAGGTTATCGGTATGGCGTATCCCGGCGGGGGAGAGAATAGTAACGGTTTTGTAGCGGATATAATTAAAAACTTAACAGGAATAAAGTACGCAAGAACAATTCGTGGTACACTTGATTTTAAAGGCTATGAAAATATTTATCTTTTTAATCCTACTTTAAGTCTTACAAAGGAAACTGAGAAAATTTCAAGTGTAACTGAAGCTTTCTTTAGTGATGCTACTGATGATATAAAGCTATTTTATATTTGGGGGCATAGCTACGAGTTTGATGCAGGTGATAGATGGGAGCTTCTTGAAGCTTTCTGCCGCGATATCAGCGGTAAAAAAGACGTCTTATATTGCACAAATAAAGAAGCATTTGAATATTTAAGATTAATTTAAAAAATTTTAAAAAACAGTTGCATTTTGATTTCTTATGTGATATTATTATCAAGTCTATGTGTGCGTTGTTACCGTTCATTCGGGCAACGGCAGTTAATGGCAACATTAAAGCTGGCGGTCCGCTATCTTTTTAGGTATGAACGCTTGAAAAAAATCGGAGGTTTATTATGGACGCATTAAAACTTATTGCACAGGACAGCCTTAAGGCTGAGAAGCCCGCTTTCAACGTTGGTGACACAGTTAGAGTTGACGTTAAGATTCGTGAAGGCGAGAGAGAAAGAATTCAGGCTTTCGAAGGCACAGTTATCGCAAAAAGAGGTAGCGGTGTTAGCGAAACTTTCACAGTACGTCGTGTATCATACGGTGTAGGTGTTGAAAGAGTATTCCCTGTTCACTCACCCAACGTAGCAGCTGTTAAAGTTGTTCGTTACGGTAAAGTTCGCAGAGCTAAACTTTATTATCTCCGCGATAGAGTTGGTAAGGCTTCTAAGGTTAAGGAAAGAATCGGCTGATTATCGCCGAGAGGTTAGGGCAGATTTTATATCTGCCCTTGATTCTTATTTAGGGTGAAATGAGTTATCCGAACCTGCCTAAAAGCGAATCTTTTTAATCCTTTTCGGTGTTTCGGTCTTGAAAGGCGCCAGCCTATCTTCGCCCTCAACACCAAAAATCCAATAAGAATCTTTCGCTTTTAGGTCGAAGATTTTATACAGTGCGGATTTTTGGTCAGACAAGGCAAAAACGCAGCTAATCCTTTCGGATTGGCGAGTATTTTAACGCAGGATGAACGGAAATCCGCCTGTAGAAAACACGGTTCGGATAATTCCTTTCACCCTATACGAAATTTTTACAATTTGTACTTTAATTTCGTGTAATATAGGTGTATAATATTATTAATTTATACATATTAATCAGAGGTGAACGGTGTGCGTAAAACCGAAGAATACAATTTAACCTTAGATAACGAGGTGGATACCAAGAAAAAGGTTAAAAAATCAAACGAAAATTTAAATATTTTTGAAATCTTTGAAGCAATTATTGCTGCATTTTTTGTAATAACTCTCATATTCACTTTTGTTTTCAGAGTTTTCAGCGTTGACGGTCCCTCTATGAAGCCTACTCTTCAAGACGGCGACAAGGTTGTTGTTTCAACTATAGGCTATAAAGCTCAAAAGGGCGATATAGTTGTTCTTTCAAGCACCGAAGGCTTGAAAAAGCCTATTATCAAGAGAGTTATTGCCGTCGCGGGTGATACTGTTGATATTAACTTTACAACAGGCGTTGTCACTGTAAACGGTACTGAAGAGCATTATACAGACGAGCTTACTACTCAACAGTTTGATGTGGCTTTTCCCGTAACAGTTCCTGAAGGCACAGTTTTCGTTTTAGGCGATAACAGAGGTGTATCTCTTGATAGCCGTTCTACTCAGGTTGGTTGCGTTGATGAAAGATTAATAGTAGGTAAGGTTTTATTCAGATTTTTTCCATTAGGTAATTGGACGGTTGAATGATTATGAATAACGATGAAAGAATAGTTGATATTAATACAACTTCAAACAAAGCTTTTGAAGAAGAGGAATTAGTATCAGAAATCAGATTTTCAACAAAGAAAACTGACGATAAGAAAAACTTTAATTTAATGGTGTATGATATGTTGTCTATTGTTATGACGTCATTCATCATTATAGCTTTAGTTTTTGTTTTCGCTTTTCGTCTTGTAGGTGTTGTAGGCTCTTCTATGACAAACACGCTTCAAGAAAATGATTGGTTAATTACAATGCAGAAGGACTCTTACGAAAGAGGCGATATTGTTGTAATTACTCAGCCTAATTACTTTAACGAGCCCCTTATAAAAAGAGTTATCGCAACGGGTGGCGAAACGGTCGATATTGACTTTGCAAGAGGTATAGTATACGTTAACGGTGAACCCATTGATGAGCCTTATAAAAAAGAACAGTTCATTATTCCTAAAATGGATGACGTTGATTTTCCTTATACAGTACCCGAAGGGATGCTTTTCTGTATGGGTGATAACCGTAACGGCTCAACTGACAGCCGTTCAAAGCTTATCGGCCCGTTAGATGAAAGATACGTTTTAGGAAAGGCAGTTATAAGGGTGTTGCCCTTTAACGATTTTGATATTTACGATTATGAGTGATTACCAGAAACAAACAGTACAATGGTTCCCTGGTCATATGGCAAAAACACGCAGGCTTATTAAAGAAAGCCTGCCTTTTGTTGATTTAGTGACTGAAATAGTAGATGCGAGAATTCCTTTAAGCTCATCTAATCCTGAGCTTGCAGAAATGATAGGTTCAAAACCTAGAATTGTGCTTCTCAATAAATGTGACGTAGCTGATGAAAAAACAACAGCTAAATGGGTAGAGTATTATAAGAAAAACGGTATGTACGCTTTACCTGTTGATTGTCGTTCAGGTAAAGGGTTGAACGCTTACCTTCCTCTTGTAAGAGAGGTTTTAAAGGATAAAATTCAACGAAACACGGAAAAAGGTATGGTAGGCAAGCCATTAAGAGTTATGGTTGTGGGTATACCTAATACAGGAAAATCCTCTTTCATAAATAAAATGGCAGGTCGCAATCGTGCCAAGGTTGCCGATAAACCAGGCGTAACCCGCTCTAATAGTTGGTTTGCGGTTGGTAACGGCGTCGAGCTTCTTGATACCCCTGGTGTTTTATGGCCAAAGTTTGAGGATAAAGAGGTTGGCGATAAATTAGCCTTTATAGGCTCAGTTAAGGATGAAATACTCGATAGCGAAACCTTAGCTGTGAGATTAATTAACGTGCTTAGAAACGGCTATAGTGACCGTTTAACAGAAAGGTTTAAAATCACCGGCTTTGATGATAAAGAGGATTACGAAATTCTCGAAATGATAGGCAGAAAAAGAGGAATGTTAATTTCCGGCGGTGAAATTGACTATGAGCGAGCATCGGTAATGCTTCTTGATGAATATCGCGGTGGTAAGCTTGGTAGACTTTCTCTTGAATTTCCTGGATAAATATATTAAAATAATCCAAAGGGTTATGCCTTTGGATTATTTTTTTAGGGTGTGTAAATATGCTTGATTATTCTTATGAAACTAATGCCCATAACGAAGGGTATTTAGTAGTTTGCGGTGTTGATGAAGCGGGGAGAGGTCCCCTTGCAGGTCCTGTTTTTGCAGGTGCTGTTATTCTTCCCGAAAACTATACCCATGAAATTTTGAATGACTCAAAAAAGCTTTCTGAAAAGAAAAGAGATTTAGTTTATGATGATATAATAAGAGATGCAGTTTCTTGGTCTGTAGGTATTGCTACTGAGCAAGAGATTGATGATATTAATATACTTAATGCAACCTTCCTTGCAATGAAAAGAGCCGTTGACGGTCTTAATATTAAGCCTGACCTTGCGTATATTGACGGCAACAGATATGCAAATACAGGAGTAAAAGAAATAACAATAGTTAAAGGCGATAGCAAATGTATGTCTGTTGCAGCGGCATCAATTATTGCAAAGGTTAGCAGAGATAGATTTATGCAAGAGGTTGATAAGCAATACCCGCAGTATCAGTTTTCAAAGCATAAGGGCTACGGTACAAAGCTTCATTATGAAATGATTGAGCAGTTTGGTGTTAGCCCTGTTCACAGAAAAACATTTTTAAAAAACATAATAGGTAAATAAAATGAATAGTAGTTTATTAGGTGCTTTCGGTGAGCAATATGCAGCTCGCTTTCTGCGTGAAGAGGGCTACGAAATCTGGAGTGCAAACTATAAAACCGATTTTGGTGAAATTGATATTATTGCTCATAAAGATAATGTTGTTTGTTTTGTTGAAGTTAAAACACGTCAGGTTGGCGGAATGCTTTCGCCCGCAGCTGCAGTTGATATTAAAAAGCAGGAAAACATTAAAAGCAGTGCAGCAAACTATATAAATAAATTTAAAATTAAGAATAAAGTTCAATATGACATAATTGAGGTTCTCGTAAACGGAACAAGCTTGTCAGAAATCAACCATATAAAAAATGCTTTTTGAGGTGCATTGTGAAAAGTTTTGATCTTCATTGCGATACAATAGGTGAGTGCTATAAAAAGTCTTTTGCATTAAGAAAGAATGAGCTTCACCTTGATTTAGAAAGATGCAAAACAATCGGGGAGCATACCCAAGTTTTTGCAATCTGGATTCCCGATGAATTAAGAGGGGATACAGCGGTTTCTTATTTTAATAACGTTGCAGATTTTTATCACAATCAAATTAAAGAAAACGATGATTTGATCTCTTATTATAACAGTGACAAGAAAACTCCAATCAAATCGATTCTTGCTATGGAAGGTGCTTCCGGTTGTGGCGGTACTATAGAAGGCCTTCATTCTGCTTATGAAAAGGGTGTACGTCTTATAACTTTAACGTGGAATGCTAACAATGAAATAGGTGGCGGGGCTTTTTCAGAAGGTGGTATAACTCCTTATGGAAAGGAATTTATCAAAGAAGCTGAGGATTTGGGCATAGCTTTGGACGTTTCTCATCTTAACAAAGAAAGCTTTTTTGATTTTATAGATGTTTCCTCAAAACCGTTTGTTGCAAGTCACTCAAACATTGATATTGTAAATACTTATAAATCACCAAAAAGAAATCTTACTAAAGAGCAAGTAAGGTTAATTAAAGAAAGAAACGGTATTATCGGTATTAATTTTTACGTTGATTTTATTGAGGATGAAAATGCTGTTGGCTTTGAGGCTGTCGAAAGGCAGTTAGATGTATTCCTCGAAATGAATTGTGAAGACGTTATTTCACTCGGTAGTGACTATGACGGTTGCAGAATTAACCCTTTGATTGCAAGTATTGAAAAATTAACGGATTTATATAATTGGTTAAATAACAGAGGGTATAGTGATATTTTATTAGATAAACTCTTTTATCGAAATGCAGAAAAATTTTTCCAAAAAATAAATCCTTGAATTCGTTTGAATTCAAGGATTTGTTTTGTTTGCATCAATTAATAAGTTGTTGCTGCTGATGATGATTTGTAAGAAACTGCGTTAGTAATCTGTTTTTCGATAGATTTAACAAAGTAGTTAATTACAGTGTCATTGCGGTCAATCTTATCTGAAATACCGTCGATAAGGTCTTCTGTGTATTCATCAAACTTTTCAGATGCGATAGCAGTACGAACGTCGCTTTCCCATTTTTCTGCTTCATCAGCACCTACAAAGTACATAATGTGATAACCGTAATCAGTTTTTACAATGCCAGTATCGCCAACCTTGTGGTCTGCAAGAGCCCAATCAAGGAATTCGGGAACGTAGCTACTTGTAGATGTAATGTTTTCGTAAAGACCGCCTGTTTCTTTTGAACCTGTATCGTCAGTCTTTTCTTTTGCAAGCTCTGCGAAGCTTGCTTCGTTTGCTTCGCCGTCTTTCCATTCTTTAAGAATCTTTTCTGCTTCAGCTTTAGCATCTGCAAAATTCTTTGCAACCTCGTCAGCGGGGAGGTCAACCTCATTACCCTGTGTATCCTGCTTAGTTGAATCAGCCTGTACAAGAATATGACGAACAGATGCACCTGCAGTACCTCTGTCAGGAGCTGCAACTGAAACCATATAAGCAATGTAATATGCTTTTGCATCAGCATCATCAATTACAGTCTTGTCACCAACAACACGGTCTGCACTGAATACCCATTCAGCAACGCTCTTTGAAGAGCTTTCAACGCTTGATTTTGTAATGTTTTTAGCAAGAGTTGCACTATCTTCTTTAAAGTTATCTGCCTGAGAGGGAAGTGCATATTCTTTTGCAAGAGTTGCGAAAGATGCTTCGTCAGTAATCTTGCTTAAGAAATCATCAGCACGTGTTTTTGCTTCGTCCTTAGTATATACGGGGTCGTTCTTATCCGCATTTTCTGAAGCTTCGGCATAAGAAACTGAGAAAAGTCTGATAGTTGCATAGTCGTAAGTAGCTTTGTTTTCTTCGTAGTACGCTTTAACGTCATCTTCGCTTACGTTATCAGCAATGTTTTCCTGGTACCATGTAAGATAAAGCTGAACTGTGTAATCTCTTTCAAGAAGCTCTCTGTATGATTTCTCTGTAAGACCTTCACCACAAGTTTTTGAAATGTAGTTGTTGAGAGAGAAGTCATTGTTTTCAGCGTATGTTGTAAGTTCAGTGAAAATCTCTTCAATTTCTTCATTCATTGTTTTCTGATCTTCAGCAGAAATTTCAAAGCCTTTTGCTTTAGCATCTTCGCTGATTGCTTCTTGGTAAACTGCGTTTTGAAGGAAAGCTTTTTCGGGGGCGGTTACTTTAAAATAATCTGCCCAAGTTTCAACACCTTCGGGAGCATCTTCAGCAGTGTATTTCTGGTCTGCAGGGTCTTTTGTTGTATCAAACCCTGTATAGTACGAGCCGTAGCCCTGACCGTAATAAGAGTCAATCTGATTAACGGTAGATACCATCTGATTGTAAAGGCTCATATAATAGTAGTTGTATTCAGCCATTGTGATTTTTTCATCACCATATGTTGCAACTGTGATAAGCTTTTGGGGTAAGCAGAAAACTTTTGTGAGCATGTTTGCTGCACCGTAAAGCACTACACCTGCAACAAGAATGATACAAAGAGCTTTAACAAGAACTCTTATAATCTTGTCGCCTTTGCCGGATTTCTTTTTCTTTGCAGCTTTAGCAAGACGTGCCTTGCGTTGCTCACGGTAAATCTCGGCATTGGTTTTGATTTCGTTGTTTGCCATAAAATTCATCCTTTGCTTTCTATTTAGTGTACAAGGTACACAATATTAGTACTATTCTATACCAATTCAAAGAATTTTACAAGAGTATTTTCAAATAAATGTAATAAATATTCATTGTTTACAATTCGTTTAATATTTTTTAACTGTCTAAGTTATTTAATCAGTTGCATTATAAGTCTTTTTATGATATCATATCTATTAATTATTCAATGTCCGGATGGCGTTTTACTATGAAGATTAGCAAGAAAAACAAAATAATATTCTCTATAACTGCAATTGCTTTGGTTGCGGTTATTGTTGCGTTAATTTTATTTCCTTCTGATATGGTGCTTGAGAGAAATCAACGTTCTTATATAGCTGACGAGCAAGAAGGTGTAGCTTTTTCAAAAGATTTTAAAGAATATCTTTCTGTTGATAACAAGGCTCTTTGTATTAATGAAAAAACAGGTTCAATTGCTTTTTTAAACAAAAACACAAACGATGTTTTCAATTCTGCTTCGGATGATGCTGCAAATAGTCTTCTTTCAGCCGCTTTAAATATAGTTTTATGTGACGAGAAAGGTAATTCTCATATTCTTAACAGTTTTGATAACAGTGTTGCTTTGGGTGGCTTTACAATTGCTGAAAGCAAAGCAAACAAAGTAACTCTTGTTTATGAGTTTTTTAAAGAGAAAGGCTCCGATTCACTTTCTGTTATTCCGCTTGATTTTTATATTGAAGATAATGTAATTAAATCAAAAATCAATTTGTCCGAGGTTGTTTTACAGAATGGCTGGTGTGTTGAAAAAATTAGTGTATTACCCGGTATTTTTTCAATCCGTAAGCCTGTAGGTGATAACTTTTACACAATACCTGATGGTTCAGGGGCTCAAGTAAATCTTACAGCAGTTTCAGAAGAAAATATCACTACGGAATATACAGTTTACGGCAGTGACGTTACCTTTGCTCCCTATTCAAGCAGCTTTAATCTTCCGTGCTTCGCTTTAACAAAAAATAAAACACTTTTAACCGTGCTTATTGAAGATGGGGATGCTCTTTCCTGTGTTACTATGAACCGTTTTAAAGACAAAGGCGGTGACTTGTATAACACCTTTACAGTTACTGCTATCGGTGAATCGGACGGCAAAACAGTTAAGGGTAAGAGCTATGACGGTTCTCTTGTTCAGTCTTACAACATATCTGATAAAACCTTGATTAATTATAATACTGTTGCTTCATTTACAAGAGATTACCTTATAAAAAATGATTATTTGTCAGCGGAATTTAGTAGTAAATTTACTGATATGCCATTTTTTGTAACTGCAATATGTAGTGAAAACGGTAGTAAAAAGGATGTTTACACAACCTTTGAAAACGCTTCTGAAATAATAGCACTTTTAAAATCAAAAGGTGTTCGTAGCGTTGCTTTGAGATTAGCGGGTTGTGCCGAAAATGGTCTTAACACGTCAGCTTCTAAATTTGATAAATTTAACTCAAACTTAGGTTCTACTGATGATTACAACTCTCTTTGCAATACCGCAAACGATAAAAATAGCTCTGTATGGTATGACGTTAACCTTTCTGCAGAAAATTCATTGGATATGAATAAGGGTATAGACGTTTATGACGATTTAAGGGAATACCTTAACAAACCGTCATTTAAATACGTTTTTTCACCGTATAACAACGTTAATAAAAATATTTCTGACGTTTATAAGCTTATGAGTGAATTTAATTCGGGTAACGTTTGCGTTAACGATTTATCACGATTCCTTTATACCGATATTAAAGGTAGCGTTAACAGACAGGAAGCACTTGACAATCTTAAGGAAAAAATAGGGTCCTTAAGTGTGGGCGGCGGTCTTATGCTTACCAATCCGTCCGTTTATCTTATGAAGCAGGCTGATGCAGTTTTTACTGTACCTGAAAAAGCTTCAATCGACGGTGAGAACGGAGTTACCTCTGTACCGTTATTACAAATGGTTTTACAC
>JAZROI010000042.1:0-32541 GCA_045648585.1 Acutalibacteraceae bacterium | reverse complement strand
GATTATATTCAAGGTGCTCACAACGGTTTGCTGGAGCTTTTTACTGATAAAAAGAAAAAGTCAAGCTCGTTTAATGAAAGGTTGATATCATTCCACCAAAAAACCTATAAAGCATTTTGCAGCGTGTCTAATAACTTTGATAAGGAAATCTTTTTAATGAGGCTTTCGCCGTCGTTTTGTGATTCTGCTTATATGAATAGAGCGGGGTTGAATAAAAGTAAAATATCTAAAAAGCTTTCTGAAAATCATTTGTGCGGTGTCGGTGAAGCGGGAGAGTTCGCTTTCGTGAATTTTTCGCAAGAATATTACCAAGGCTTAAAATGCTTTAAAGACGTTTTAGCAACCGAGCCTCTAAAGCCTCGTACGGTAACGTTTTTACAGTTCGATTACAATGAAAACAGTGCAAGGTTTATTTTGAAATACCGTAGTAAAATAATTACTCGGGAAGATGCTGAAAAAATTCTAGCCGACTTGAAAAATGCATTAGAAAAATTAAGCGTTTAATATAACGAAACTATATGACAGTTTCAACGATTTTTTTCGTTGGAACTGTCATTTTTTTTGTAAAAACTATTGACAATAAAGGGTCGCGAAATTATAATAGAGGAGCGAAGTGTTCTAAAAAGGCTCGAAGTGTCTCAAAATTAGAACGTTTTTGGATCGCTTTTGAACTAAATTGACGAAAGGAGTGTAGGTAATGTTTTGCGGTCAGTTTGTTCACACCCTTGACGAAAAGAACCGTTTTAAAGTGCCTGCATCTCTTCGTTCAAAAATGGGTATAGAAACATATCTTATAAAATCACCCGACCCGAGTGCTAAATGTATATATATGTATTCCGAAGAAGGTTGGAATGCACTTTACGAGCAATTCTCGAAAACCGATCGTCACGATGAAACAACACGAAGAGTTTCAAGAAAAATTCTTTCAGGCGTTGTTTATGGTGAAATAGACAAAGGCGGAAGACTTACCCTTAACTCTCAGCTTAAAGAGTTTGCGGGTATTGAATCCGATATTTGTATCGTAGGTAATATACACCATATTGAGCTTTGGTCACCTGAAGAGTGGGAGAAGGAAATGGCTGCTATGGACGTTACTCCTACCGCTTCTCTTGATATCGATTTCTGATGGCTATGGATTTTAAACATATATCTGTTCTTCTTGAAGAATCAGTACAAGCCTTAAATATCAAACCCGACGGTATATACGTTGATTGTACTGCAGGTGGCGGCGGTCATTCGGCTGCAGTTCTTGAAAAACTAAACGAGAACGGGAGGATGATTCTTTTTGACCGTGACCCCGATGCAATCAAAACGGTAACCGAAAGATTTAAAAATGATAATAGAGTTACTATTGTTCACAGTAACTTTTCGGAAATAAAAAAAGTATTGACTGATTTTGCTATCACGGGCGTTGATGGCATTATTGCCGATTTAGGCGTAAGCAGTCATCAGCTTGACACAGCCGAAAGAGGCTTTTCGTTTCATAAAGATGCCCCGCTTGATATGAGAATGAGTCAGCAGGGGACAAGCGCCGAGGATATCGTTAACACTTATTCTCAAAAAGAATTGTTCAACGTTATCTCTAAATACGGTGAAGAAAAATTCGCAAGCTCTGTTGCAAATGCAATTGTAAGAGCGAGAGAAAAAGAAAGAATTACAACAACTATTCAGCTTTCTGATATAGTCAGCTCAGCGATTCCTGCAAAGTTCAGAAGAAACGGTCATCCTGCAAGGAAAACGTTTCAAGCAATAAGAATTGAGGTTAATGCAGAGCTTACAGTTCTTGAAAATACACTTCCCGATATGTTTGAAATGTTAAATGTAGGCGGGGTAATGGCAATAATAACCTTCCATTCGCTTGAAGATAGGATAGTTAAAGATTATTTTAAAACTCTTAAAGAAGGTTGCACTTGTCCTAAAGATTTCCCTGTTTGCGTTTGCGGTAAAAAACCGAAAGCAACGGTTAAATCTTCGGGTGTTACCGCATCGGGTAAAGAACTTGACGATAACAACAGAAGCCGTAGTGCAAAGCTTCGTACGGCAATAAAGTTATAGTATATATAGATAAATAATTTTTTTTGAAAGGAGTGGTAATATGGCAGGTTATAATAATTCAGCGGCTTATGACCTTTCTTTGTTTGAACCACAAGTAATTGAAAAACCAAAAACAAAAAATAATACGGCGCCTGTTACCAATCCTAAAAAGAAAACTGTAAACAAAACCTCGGCGAAAACAAATGCACAGCAAAACAGAAATAGCCATCAAGTTGTTTTAAGCCCTGCTCTTTTTAAAGCAGTTGCTTTAGGTGCAATGTTTTGTCTTTGTGTTGTTGCTCTTTTGATTATGGAATCAAAATGCAATGCTCTTGATAAACAGATTTCAAGCGTGCAAAGTGAGTTGAGCATAGCTCAGGGCGAGTCGGTAAGGCTTAATGCAGAACTTAATAGTATGATATCAACTGAAAAAATAGAAAATTATGCAGAGAACGTTCTCGGTATGGTTAAAGCGGAAAGCTATCAGATAAGCTACATCGATTTATCCGAGGGCGATAAGATAGTTGTGTCCGGTGACAAAACTTTAGATGAAAACGGCGAATTCACGAAGAAAATTAAAGAATTGTTTGCATATATTTTCTGAATAAAAATATAGTTTTATATGGGAGTTGAGTATCCTCGACTCTCATTTTGTAATTTTATCGGTAGTGTTTTTTGGAGGCGTTATGGCACGAGCAAATCAAAATATTAAGAAAAGATGCTTGAGTGCAGTGGCAATTTTGCTTGTTCTCGGCTTCGGTTTAGATATTTGTCGTCTTCTTTATTTTCAGGTTTTGAAGGCGGATGAATATAGAGTTCTTGCAGAATCAGGTCAGCTTAGTGATACTCAAATTCCCGCAGACAGAGGCGTAATATATGATTCAAATATGGAGGTGCTTGCTGAAAGTGCTTCTGCTTGGCTCGTTTACGTAAATCCATCAAAAATTGAAAATGACAAGCAGAGAAAATTAATCTCGAAAGGTCTTTCAAAGCTTCTTAAGGATGAAGAGCTTGATGAAAAAACAATTTACAACAAAATAGGCAATAAAGAATACGGTTACGTTCGCATTAAAGGTAAAATAGAATACGAAACAAAAACCGCAGTTCAGAATTTTATTAATAAGAATGATTTGTATGCAATCGTTTGCATAGACCCCGATACAAAAAGATATTACCCTTACGATAACTTTGCTTCAACAATTATCGGTATGACAAATATTGATAGCGACGGTAGGGTAGGTATAGAGTTAAAGTATAATGATATTCTTACAGGTGTTCCCGGTAGAATAATCACCGCCCGTGACGGTCACAGTGATTTATTGTCTACTAATTACGAAACAAAGTTTGATGCGAAGCAGGGCACAAGTCTTGTTTTAACAATTGATAAAACTATTCAGCATTATCTTGAAAAAGGCCTTTCTCAAGCTGTTATCGATGCAGAAGCTACCTCCGCTTACGGAATAGTTATGGAGGTTGATACGGGTGCTATTCTTGCAATGGCAACAATGCCCGATTACGATTTGAATAAGCCATGGGAAATCACCAACGTTAAAACACTTGAAAAACTTGCTGAAATTAAAGATAAAGAAGAATATTCAAAGGTTTATAACGAAGAGGTTTATATGATGTGGCGAAATAAAGCCATTAGTGATACGTATGAGCCCGGCTCGGTATTTAAAGTGTTTACGGCAGCAGCAGGTCTTGAAGAGGGCGTTGTAAATGTTGACACAACCTACAATTGCGTTGGCGCAATTCAGGTTGCTGATAACCGAATCAATTGTCATAAGCATGAAGGCCATGGAGTCCAGACTCTTGAACAAGGCCTTATGAATTCCTGTAACCCGTTCTATATTACGATCGGTCAGCAGTTAGGGACCGATAAATTCTATAAATATTTCGAAGCCTTCGGTTTTACCGAGGATACTGGTATCGATCTTCCTGCAGAGGCGTCACCCGTTGGTGGAATAACCTACCACACAAAAGAAGGAATGGGTATTTCTCAATTGTCATCAAGTGCCTTCGGTCAGACCTTCCAGGTAAGTGCGATTCAGATGATTACCGCTGTTTCTGCTATTGCAAACGGTGGCAAATTGATGGAGCCTTACGTTGTTGCGAAGCAGATTGACCAAGAGGGCAACACCGTTTACGAGAAAAATCCTACAACAAAACGACAGGTAATATCAGAAAGCACGGCTCAAAAGGTTGTTTCAATGATGGAAGCTGTTGTTGAAAAAGGTACAGGTAAAAACGCATACATCCCCGGTTACCGTGTTGCAGGTAAAACGGGTACGTCTGAAAAGCTTACCGTTGACGGTGAATATATCGCATCATTCGTAGGTTGTGCTCCTGCAGATGACCCGCAGATAGCCGTTCTTATTGTTATTGATGAGCCTCAGGTTGCTAACCACGGTGGTGGTGCTATAGCAGCCCCCGTTGCGGGCTCAGTTATAGAGCAAACTCTTAAATATATGAACGTTGAGCCTGTTTACTCGGATGAAGAACTTGCAAAGCTTAATGCATCTGCACCTGATGTTAGCGGTATGACCGTATCAGCTGCAAAAACTGCACTATCAAATCAAAAATTCAATGCAAGAGTAGTAGGCGACGGTGACAGAGTTATTTCTCAGTATCCCGTAAAAGGCTCAAGCATCCCCTTAGGCGGTGTCGTAATTCTTTATACAAGTGCCGAAAATACAGATACTGTTTCGACAGTCCCTGATTTAACAGGCTTGAGCATAAGCGAAGCAAATCAGCGAGCTGTTAATTCCGGTTACAACATAAAAATTTCAGGTGCAACTCTCGATAGTGAGGTTGTTTCCTATCGCCAAAGTGTTGAAGTAGGCACAAAGGCCGAACTCGGTACAACAATTACCGTCTACTTTAAAACAACAAGCGGCGTAACCGACGGATGATTTTTGCTTGATGATTTTGCGATTTTGAGACTTTGCTTCACCTCGCAGTGCCTTTGCACAGCATCGGCTTTCAAAGGTCTCAAACTCATCAAAATCCTCTAAGCAAAAAGGCTTGATTATGGGGCTTACGATTTTGAGACATTGCTTCACCTCGCATTACCCTTGTACAGCTTCGGTTCGCAAAATCCTCAACTTCATCAAAAATCCCCTAATCAAAAACGTTTGTGGATAATGATTGTGATTTCGAGTTTTGCGGAGCTTTTCATCCCTGTTTGCTTTAGCAAATAGGGAGGGGGACCATTGCCAGCGGCAATGGTGGTGGGTAGTTCTCTTGCTCTTTTTGGTTACTGTAATAGGATTAATAACAGAGTTTACCCATACTTATTCCTCACTAAAAAAGGTGGTTTATTATGTTGCTATCACAACTTTTAAAAGATATAAACGTTCTCAACTCTTACGAAGACAGAGAGATTTCAGACGTTACCGATAAAAGCGGTAATATTAAGATTGGTTGTGCTTTCGTTTGTGTTGTTGGAGCTCGTTTCGACGGCCATTCTGTTGCTGAAGATGTACTCTCAAAAGGTGCTGCTGCAGTAATTGTTTCAAAGGATTTAGGTCTCAAGGAGCAGATACTTGTTGAAAATACACGTGAAGCTTATGCTATTATGTGTAAAAATCTTTTCGGCAGAGCGGTTGATAATCTTACAATGATAGGTATCACCGGCACAAACGGTAAAACCACCACCGCTTTTGTTATAAAAGACATTCTTAAAGCGTTAGGTATTGAAAGCGGTCTTATCGGTACGGTTAAAAATATGGTTGGCGAAAAATCATTTCACACAGAGCTTACCACACCCGACCCTTACGATATGCACAAGCTTTTTAAAATGATGGTTGATGACGGTATAAAATACTGTGTGATGGAAACCTCATCACAAGCCTTTCATCAAATGCGTCTTGCGGGTATACATTTTGATACGGGTGTATTTTCAAATCTTACACAAGACCACCTTGATTATCATGGTACAATTGATGAATATAAAAAATGTAAAAAAACACTTTTTATGAATTGTGATAAAGGAGTTTTCAATGCCGATGATGAAGCATCATTTTATATGGCGGAAAACGTGCCTTGCACAAAGCAGTTTTATTCAATAAACAATTCTTCTGATTTTAAGGCGGAAGGTGTAGGACTGTTCTTTGATAGGGTAGAATACACTTTAAACGGTGAAAAGGTTGTTTTCCATATTCCCGGCGATTTTTCAGTTTATAATTCTTTAGCCGCAATCAGTACAGTTGTTCAATTAGGCTTTTCGTTAAAAGAGGTTGTAAAGGCTATCTTTAATGCAGGAAGTGTAAGCGGCAGACTTGAGGTTTTAAAAACAAATACAGATTTTAGTGTTATAATTGACTATGCTCATAGCCCCGACGGACTCGAAAAAGCAATAACCGCCGTAAGAGGCTTTACTGAAGGAAGAGTAATTACTCTTTTTGGTTGCGGTGGTGACCGTGATAAAACAAAACGTCCCAAGATGGGTAAAATTGCCGCAGAGCTTTCAGATATTGTTGTAGTTACAACTGATAATCCGAGAACAGAGATTCCGGAAATGATTATTGAAGATATTCTCGAGGGTGCAAAAGAAGGTAATGCTGAGATTATAACGGTTATTGACCGTAGCGAAGCTATTGCAAAGGCAATAAGCATTGCCAAAAAGGGCGATACCATACTTCTTGCAGGTAAGGGTCACGAAACTTATCAGGTGATTGGTAAAGAACGAGTTCATTATGATGAACGCGAAGTAGTTTTTAAGGTGATAGGATGAAGCTTTCATTAAAAGAAATTGCCGGTTTTTGCGGTATTGAAGCGAAGCTGGACGGTGATATTTATAAAATTTCTACCGATAGCCGTGATGTAGATGAAAACACACTTTTCGTTGCCCTTATCGGTGAACGCTTTGACGGTAACGATTTTGTTGCCGACGTACTTTCGAAGGGTGCAAAAGCAGTAGTTTGTAGCCGTTATGACGGTTGCGATGAAAGAGTGTTACTTGTAAAGGATACGGGTGAAGCACTTCTCAAAATAGCAAACGGTTACCGCAAAAAATTTAATATTCCCTTTATTGCCTTAACGGGTAGCGTAGGCAAAACTACAAGTAAGGGTATGATTTATTCTGTAGTAAGTCAGAAATATAATACATTACGTACTGCAGGTAATCTTAATAATGAAATAGGCGTGCCGAAAACGCTTTTCTGCCTTGAGGAAAGTCATCAGGCGGCGGTTATAGAAATGGGGATGAATCATTTTAACGAAATTTCAAGACTGTCGAAAACTGTTCTTCCCGATATCGGCGTTATAACAAACGTTGGCACTGCTCATATAGAAAACCTTGGTTCAAGAGAGGGAATTCTCGAGGCTAAATGTGAGATTCTTCACGGTATGAAAAAAGGTTCACCGCTAATTATTAACGGTGATAATGATATGCTTAAAACCGTAGCAACTGACGATTACAAAATCATAAAATTCGGTCTTGAAAAGAATAACGATATATACGCTGAAAATATTATTTCCCAACAAGACGGGAGCTACTTTGACGTTATTTATGGTGACAAAAAAGCAAAATGCTTTGTCCCTGCAGTTGGTATGCACAACGTGTATAATGCTCTTTGTGCTATATGTGTCGGTATTCAATTGGGCTATTCTTTAGAGGATGCCTCAAAAGGTGTCGCCTCCTTTGAGCCTGAGGGTATGAGGCAAAAGGTAACTGAGATAAATGGTATGACCTTTATTGAGGATTGCTACAATGCAAACCCCGATAGTATGTGTGCCGCCTTGGAGACTTTAAAAACTCTAAAAAAAGAAAGAATAATCGCTGTTTTAGGTGATATGCTTGAATTAGGTGATTATAGCGAAAAGGCACATTCTCTTGTAGGTGAAAAATCCGCAGAAGTAGGCTGTGATTACGTTCTTACCTTTGGTAAGGAAAGTGAATATATTGCAAAAAATGCCGAAAAAGGCGGGGTTAAAGCAATATCGTTTACTGACAAGGAAAAGCTGATAAATCACCTTAAAACATTACTCTGTAAGGGTGATACAGTGCTTTTTAAGGGTAGTCGTGGTATGAAAATGGAAGAAATTTTTATGACACTTTATAAGGAGTGGGAAGTATGAATATTATAGTTGCTTGTATAGTTGCGGCGATAATCGCTTTTGGTATTTCTTTTGGTCTTGGTTATGTAGTTATACCGTTTTTACATAAAATTAAATTCGGTCAAACTATTCTTGATATCGGACCTAAGTGGCACAAAAACAAGCAGGGCACCCCAACAATGGGTGGTATACTTTTTATAGTAGGTACAGTTGTTGCTTTTTGCGTTGTTCTTGTAATAGATAAGCTTTTAGGCGGTAACATAATTGAAATGAATGATATTGTTGCCGATTCAATGAAGGTTAAAATCTACGGCGGTCTTATAATGGCTCTCGGTTTTGCTTTTATCGGCTTCCTTGATGACTATATTAAGGTTGTAAAAAAGAGAAATAAAGGCTTAAGCATTATTCAGAAAACAGTTTTACAGATAGTATTAATGGTAGGCTATCTTCTTACTCTTTATATGAATGACCCAACGGGAAGTATGTTTATTCCTTTTGTTGGTATGGTAGAAACAAAAATCTTCTTCTGGGTTATAGGTATTGCCGTTATTTATTGCACAACAAATGCAGTAAACTTTACTGATGGTATAGACGGTCTTTGTGGCTCAGTTACTTTTACTGCGGCTTTAAGCTTTATTGCAATAGCTGCTCTTCGCAATTGCTTCGGTATTAGCCTTTTAGCAGCTGCTCTTGCAGGTGGTCTTGTAGGTTACCTTGTTTGGAACTGGCATCCCGCAAAGGTTATGATGGGTGATTTGGGTTCAATGTTCCTGGGCGGTATGATAGTAGCATTCTCTTATGCCGTTGACTGTCCTTTTATAATTTTACTTACAGGTATAATTTACGTTGCTGAATTTGGTTCAGACGTACTTCAGATAGGCTATTTCAAATTAACTCACGGAAAACGAATTTTCAAAATGGCACCAATTCATCACCATTTTGAAATGTGTGGTTGGAAAGAGGTTAAAATAGTAAAAATATTCTCTATCGTAAATCTTATTGGCGGAATAATCGCAGTGCTTCTCGTTTATTTCGGTAATTTAAAATAAAAATTTTTAGGTGAGTAAGCAATGGAAAAGAAGAAAAGTAAATTAACTTCTAATTTGTGGATAAGTGAGGGTTTGGATGTTCCATTCCTTTGTATAATGCTGGTGCTTATGGCATTCGGCTTGATTATGCTTTTGTCTGCAAGCTATGCTTATTCATATTACGAAACAGACGGTGCGTCAAGCCTTCACTTTTTCTTTAGACAGTTAATCTTTATGAGTGGCGGCTCATTTGTAATTGCAATTGTTTCCCATATTGATTACAAGAGATACGTTCATTTATCAAATCTTGCATTGCTTGTTGCTTGTGCTCTTGTGGCAATAACAATTGTGATCGGTAAAATTAAAGGCGGAGAAATTAACCGTTGGTTGAATTTTGGCTTTTTTGACGTTCAGTCCTCCGAGGTTGCTAAGTTTGCTATTGTCGTATTCTGTGCGGCAGGTCTTGATAAAAATCATAAAAAAATGATAAGCTCAAAGCCTTCGAAAAATATAATTGCACAGAAAATTGCTGATTTTACAAGCAACAAAATTGTTATAACCGAAGGTACTGTAACACTCTTTTTCTATTTCTTTTGGGTTGTGTTTACCGCAGGTCTTGTTTTCCTCGGAAGCCATCTTTCAGGTGCAATTCTTATAATGCTTTTCGGTGTTGCAATGCTATGGATAGGCGAAGGTAGAGCAAGATGGTTTGCAATAGGTATTGTTGCAGTTGCTGTTGTGCTCTTTATAGCAATTAACTTTTATGAGGATTTACCCATAAAGGATTATATGAAAGAGCGTATTGCATCGTGGCTTGTAAAAGACCTTACTGATACAGATAAGAGATGGCAAACTAACCACTCTCTCTTTGCTTTAGGCTCGGGTGGATTTTTCGGTGCGGGTTTAGGTAACTCAAAGCAAAAATATTTCTACGTAGCTGAAGCTCATACAGACTTTATCTTTTCTATTATCGGTGAAGAATTAGGATTCGTTGGATGCTGTCTTGTTTTAGTTCTTTTCGGTATATTAATTTTAAGAGGCATATATATCGGTATGCATGCTAAAGACCGTTTCGGTACTCTTCTTGTATTCGGTATTATGATGCAAATCGGTTTACAGGTTGTTTTAAACGTAGCCGTTGTAACGGATACTCTTCCTAATACGGGTATAAGCTTACCCTTCTTTAGCTACGGTGGCTCTTCAACGCTTGTAACCTTAGGTGAAATGGGTATCGTATTAGGTGTATCGCGACAGGCAAGTTTACCTAAATATTCAATTTCAACTAAACCCAAAAATAAAGTTAGCAGTAAATAAATTTCAATTTTATAAGTAGCATTCAGAAAGGGCTGTGAGTTATGAAAGTATTAATAGCCGCAGGCGGAACAGGTGGTCACGTTAACCCCGCACTTGCAGTGGCGGGAGAAATAAGGAAAAGACATCCTGATTGGGAAATCTGTTTTGTAGGTACACCTGACCGAATTGAATCAAAAATCGTTCCGGAGGCTGGATTCCCTTTAAAAACAATTGAAATGTCAGGCTTTAAAAGAGGCTTTTCACCTGCTGAAATTAAAGATAATATAAAAACAGTTACCCGACTTCTCAAAAGCTCAGGTGTAGTTAAAAAGATAATCAATGATTTTAAACCCGACGTTGCAATTGGCTTCGGCGGATACGTAAGCGGTCCGGTAATAAGAATGGCGGCAAAAATGGGGATTCCCACAGCCATCCATGAGCAAAACGCATACCCCGGTGTTACTAATAAAGCTCTTGCTGAAAAGGTTGATGCGGTAATGCTTACCGTAGAGGATGCTAAAAAGCATCTTAAATGCAAAAATGAGCCTATTATTACAGGCCTTCCCGTGAGAGGGGAGCTTTTAGAAGCTGACGGTGAGGTTTCAAGAGTAGAGTTAGGCTTTGATGAAAGACCTATTGTTCTGTGTATGGGTGGCTCGTTAGGTGCAAAAGCTATTAACGAAGCTATAATTGATGCTATTGTTTACAATGAAAGACGTGAAAAATACAATTTCCTTATTGCAACCGGTCAGTATGGTTTATGGGTACCGGACAAGATGCGTGAAAAAGGCGTTGATCCCGATGATTATAAGAATATAGAAATAAGAACGTACATAAGTGATATGGCAAGATGCCTTTCCGCTGCAGACGTTGTTGTTTGCAGAGCAGGTGCATCATCACTTTCAGAATTTGAGGCTTTAGGCAAACCCTCAATACTAATTCCTTCACCTAACGTTACGGAAAATCATCAGTTTCATAATGCAATGGCACTCGTTAATAACAATGCCGCAGTTATTATTGAAGAAAAAGATTTAAGTGGTGAAAAATTAGGTGAAGCGCTTGATAATCTTCTTGCAGATAAAAACCGTCTTAAAGAAATAGGCAAAAATGCACGAAAGATGGCAGTAATTGATTCATCATCAAGAATTTGCGATATCGTAGAAGGTTTGATTAAATAATTTTGATTAATTAACACTTTAGAAAAAGCAGCATATTATACAACGTACGAATATTTTAATTCGCTATTCCTTGTGAAAGGGGAAAAGGTATGTCTGCTTTTGTTATTAACGGTGGTCGTCGAATAAGCGGTAGCTTACGTGTTCAAGGGTCTAAAAACAGTGTGCTTCCCATACTTGCCGCAACGTTTCTTGTATGTGGAAAATCGATTATACATAATTGCCCAACTCTTTCTGATACAAACAGCACAATAAAGATTTTAAAAAATCTTGGTTGTAGCGTTGTTCGGGAGGGTAGCACCGTAATAGTTGATAGCTCAACAGCACAGGGCTACGAAATACCCGATGATTTAATGAGAGAAATGAGGTCATCGGTTGTCTTTCTCGGTGCGATAATAGGCAGAATGAAAAAAGCGGTGGTTTCTTCACCTGGCGGTTGTGAAATTGGTTTAAGACCAATTGATTTGCATCTTTATTCAATGAGGCAGTTAGGTGTCAACGTGAATGAGGATTACGGAAAATTGGTTTGTGACGTCCCCGAAAAGCTTGAGGGCAACAGAATAACCTTTTCTTTTCCTAGTGTAGGGGCAACAGAAAATGCAATTCTCGCCTCTGCTACCGCAAATGGTACAACGGTTATCGTTAACGCTGCCCGAGAGCCTGAAATTATTGATTTGTGCGATTTTCTCAATAAATGCGGTGCGAAAATAAGCGGTGCGGGTGAAACAGTAATCACTATTGATGGTGTAGATGCTTTGAAGCCCTGCGAGCATTCTGTGATTTGCGACAGAATAGTAACCGCAACTTATCTTATTGCAGGTGCTGTAACGGGTGGTGACTTATCTCTCGAAAATACAAACCCCGTTCATTTACAAGCAATTTTACCTCTTTTAGAAGAGGCGGGTTGTAACGTTAGTGTAAGGTGTAAAACAATACGCCTTAAAGCACCCTTAAGACTTAATAGAATTGATAAAATAATTACACAGCCTTATCCGGGCTTTCCAACAGATGCCCAAGCACCTTTCACTGCTTTAGCTTGTGTTGCTAAGGGTACGGGTGTTATAGTTGAAAATATTTTTGAAAGCCGATTCAAGCATATTCCCGAGCTTATAAGAATGGGCGCATCTATAAAAACAGAGGGCAGAGTAGCCGTTGTTGAGGGTGTAGAAAGGCTTTACGGAGCCGAGGTAGTTTCACCTGATTTAAGAGGTGGTGCAGCACTTGTCATTGCAGGTCTTACAGCTATGGGAGCTACAGTTGTTAAAAATATAAAATTTATCGACAGAGGCTATGAAGAATTAGAAAATAACCTTTGTATGCTTAATGCAGATATTAAAAGAAAAGGATAATATAAATGGAAGAAAGAAGACGTACAACTAAAAAGAAGTCTAAAACGGTTATAAAACCGCCAAAACCTAAAAAAAGTCAGCAGGGCTTATCAAGGGATGAAGTGCGTTCAATAAACAAAAAGAAAATGCGTCGCAAAAGAAAAATACGTAATGCAATTATGTCGATTTTGTTAGCACTTGTAGTGCTTTGCGTTGGTGTTATACTCGTGTTTTCTCTTTTCTTTAAAATTAATACTGTAACCGTTACGGGTCAGTCTGTTTATTCACAAAAGCAGATTGTCGAAAAAAGCGGGATAACAGTCGGCGAAAACTTATTCAGAGTTGACGAGGAAGAATTATCTCAATTGCTTTCAAAAGAACTGCCGTATATAAAAAGTGCTACAATAAAAAGAGAGTTGCCCGATACACTTGTTCTTGAGGTTGAAGAAACAACCGGTGTTGCTTGTATTAAAAATAATAAATCATACATTGTTCTTGATAGTACAGGTAAGGTGTTAGATAAGGCGGCAGCAAAATTAAAAGAGCCTCTTCCCGTAATAAAAAACGTTTCAACGAAAAACGTTGAAGAGGGAAGTATTATTGAATTAGACAACAAAAAAAGAAATGATACTCTGTCACAAATTCTTTCTGCCATAGAAAATGCAGAACTAGAAAGTCTTACGGAAATTGACTTAAAAAACGTTAACGATATAAAAATTAAATATGATAACAGAATTACCTTGAAAATAGGTAACCTTACTAATATCGAAAAGAAATTAGCAAGAGGTAAAAAGGCAATAGAAAACGAAAACGAAATTAATGCATATGCCGAAGGTACACTTGATTTGAAAACTGACCCTTATGCATTTTTTAAAGCAGGGGCAGAGGAAACTACTGCACCTGCTACAACAGAAAAAGCAGCAAAAGATAAAAATGCAAATAAACCGGTAGAAACTACCGCAAAAACAGACTAAAAAGTTAAAAATATCAAAAAAATTTTAAAAATAACTTGCTATTGCACAATTTATGTGGTAACATTTAAAAGATGTATAATAGTTATATGTATGTATAATTTTAGGAGGAAGAAAAATGAACTTTGAAATTTCAAACGATTTTGAAGACGTTACTCAGATAAAGGTTATCGGTGTCGGCGGTGGCGGCGGTAACGCAATTAACCGTATGGTAAGTTCAGGCGTTCAGGGCGTGGAGTTTATCGCTATCAATACTGATAAACAGGTACTTACATTCTCAAAGGCTACTCATAAAATCCAGATTGGTGAAAAAGTAACCGGTGGCCGTGGTGCAGGTGCTCGTCCCGAAATGGGTCTTAAAGCAGCTGAAGAAAGCAGAGATGCAATCGTTGATGCTCTTAACGGTGCTAATATGGTATTTATCACTGCAGGTATGGGCGGTGGCACAGGTACAGGTGCTGCTCCCGCTATTGCAGAAATTGCAAAGAGCAACGGTATCCTTACAGTTGGTATCGTTACAAAGCCCTTCGCATTTGAAGGTAAAAGAAGAATGCAGCAGGCAGAAGCAGGTATTGCAGAGCTTGCTCAGCATGTAGATAGCCTTATCGTTATCCCCAACGAAAGACTTAAACTCGTTTCTGACCAGAAGATTACATTTGCTAACGCTTTCGACGTTGCTGATGACGTTCTTCGTCAGGGTGTTAAGAGTATTTCAGACCTTATTAAAGTTCCCGGTCTTATCAACCTCGACTTTGCAGACGTTACTGCAGTTATGAAGGATGCAGGTCATGCTCACATGGGCGTTGGTCGTGCAACAGGTAAAGAAAAGGCAGAAGCAGCAGCTAATGCAGCAGTTTCCAGCCCCCTTCTTGAAACAACAATTCAGGGTGCAAAGGGTGTTATTATCAGCATCACATCTTCTGCAGATATCACTCTTGATGACGTTGACGTTGCAGCAAGCATTATTGCTGATGCAGCTGATGCAGATGCAAACATCATCTTTGGTGTTGCTTTCGATGAAAAGCTTGAAGATGAAATGGTTGTTACTGTTATCGCAACAGGCTTCGGCACAGATATTAACGGCCTTGCTAATAAATCCGGTGCAGCAGCATCTGCTGTAGATTCATCATCTGCAAATGATGACGAAGACGGCGATATCGTTGATATTCTCGGTCTTTTCAAGAAATAATTTTTGAAACAAATTAACCGACCGAATTATTCGGTCGGTTTTTTAATATTCAGTAAAAAGATTATTACATTTTTATTAAATCCAAAACTTTCCTTAAAAAGTATGATATATTCTTTTTCGGAAGGTGTTTAGATGGATATTGGTAAAATAATTACAACTGTTAAAAAGAATAAAAACAAGTGGTTTCTACGTGGTTTTGTAATAGTGCTTTTCATGTGCGTTGTGCTCTCGCTTTATTCAGATTTTAAGAAAGACGATTTTGTTGTATGCGTTGATGCAGGTCACGGCGGTAGCGATAGCGGTGCCGTATACGGTAACGACAAAAGATTAGAGAAAGACGATAACCTTAAGCTTTCGCTTCTTGTAAGGGATGAGCTTGAAAAACAGGGAGTAAACGTAATTTTGACCCGCCAAAGCGATAAGGATGTATCTTTAGAAAAAAGATGCAGAATCGCAAATTTCGGTCGTGCAGATTACTTTTTATGCATTCACCGTAACAGCTCTGAAAATTCAGATGCCAACGGAATAGAAATATGGGTAAGTAGTACCGCCACCGAAGATGAGCTTAACACCGCACAGATGCTTCTTGATAACCTTTCGGGTAAAGGCTTATCTGTTGGAAGAGGTGTTAAGAAAGGGTTCAGAAGCGGTAGCGGTGATTATTACATAAATTCAAAAACAAATATGCCAAGCTGTCTGTTGGAAATAGGTTTTATTTCAAACCACGAAGATAACGTTGCTTTTGATGATAATATAGAGGAGTATGCAAAGGCAATAGCCGATGCAATCATTGATTCCTATGAGCAAAAATAAAAACAATAATAGAAAAAAGGCGAAGCTTTTAAATGCTTTGTTTACCGTTGTGCCGTTGCTATTGATTATCGCATTTCTTTCAAGAAGCATTCCCGACGGTACTGTAAGACTTAACATTGGTAAAAGCGGAATAGGCGAAAAAGCAATTGCTTTGACCTTTGATGACGGTCCGAGTGATTACACTGAAGAGTTGCTTGACGGTCTTTTAGAATATGAGGTTAGCGTAACCTTTTTTGTTATAGGTAATAAGGCCGAAAAAAGACCCGAAATAGTAAAGCGAGCTTATGATGAAGGTCATTTAATCGGCAATCACACCTATAATCACCTTGATTTCTTTAAATCCGATATTGATGAAATAAGAGAAAATATTGAAAAAGGTGAAACCGCAATAGAAGAGATTACGGGCAAAAAGCCATTGTTTTTAAGAGCACCTTACGGTCACGTAGGCGTTTTCCAATTAAAAAGGCTTGATTCGTTTTTTATCCATTGGTCAGCCTCTACTTATGATTGGTATAAAGAGGATGCCGATTTCGTGTATAATCGAATAATGGATGAAGCTAAAGACGGTGCAATTATTCTTTTGCACGATACCAAGAAAACAACCGTTGAAGCCGTTTTGAGAGCAATTCCCGAGCTTCTTGACCAAGGCTATGAGTTCGTAAGAGTAGACGACCTACTCTCACGAAACGGTGACAGAATAAGAATGGGAACACCGTATAGAAGTTGCAGATATAATAGGGGGGCTATATCCTTCTAAATAAAAAACCTCTGTGAGATTTCTCACAGAGGTTTTTAGTTGTTAAGAATTAAAGCTTTTCGCAAATTTCTTTTGTATCTCTTGCGATTGCAAGCTCTTCGTTAGTAGGAACGCAGAAAGCTCTTACAGGGCAACCGGGAAGAGTAAGCTCAATTTCATCACCGCGAACTTCATTAGCCTTTTCATCAAGCTTGATGCCGAGGTATGAGAGGTTGCTAAGAATATCTTCTCTGAGGTCTGTACAGTTTTCACCGATACCGCCTGTGAAAGCAATAACGTCTACACCGTCCATAGCAGCGATGTATGAACCGATGCATTTACGAATCTGATACCACTGCATATCACGAGCAAGCTTAGCTCTCTTGTTGCCTTCTGCAGCAGCAGCTTTAACCGCTCTGTCATCAGAATGAACGCCTGAAATACCGAGAACACCGCTCTGCTTGTTCATAATCTTATCCATCTCTTCAGCTGAGATGTTGTGCTTCTGCATAATGTATGTAATAGCAGAAGGGTCAACAGCACCGCAACGAGTACCCATCATAAAGCCATCAAGGGGAGTAAGACCCATACTTGTATCAAGAACTTTACCGTCTTTAATAGCTGTAATTGAGCAACCGTTACCTAAGTGGCAAGTGATAAGCTTGATATCCTTAAGGTCTTTTCCTACGATTTCAGCAGTTCTGTATGCTACGAATCTGTGAGATGTACCGTGAGCACCGTAACGACGAATATGGTCTTCTTCGTAGTATTTGTAAGGAAGACCGAACATATAAGATGTTTCGGGCATTGTGCTGTGGAATGCGTTATCAAAAACTGCAACCTGAGGAACAGAAGCGCCGAAAACCTCGTTACAACATTCGATACCTACAACGTGTGCAGGGTTGTGAAGAGGTGCAAGAGCACTGAGCTCGTCAATTGCTTTAAGCACGCTGTCATCAATGAGAACACTTTCTGTGAAAATATCGCCACCCTGAACAACTCTGTGGCCGATTGCGCTGATTTCTGAAAGATCATCAATAACCTTGCAATCACCTGTTGTGAGAGCGTCTTTAACGATGTTGAATGCTACTTTGTGGTCGGGGATATCTACGTATTTGTCAAAGCTTCTTCCGTCAAATGTTGAGCCTTTTGTATGGCTCATGTCAGTTGCGATTGATTCGCAGATACCTTTTGCGAGAACTTTTTCGCCTTCCATATCAAAAAGCTGATACTTAAGAGAAGAGCTTCCGCAGTTAATTACGAGAATTTTCATCAATAAACCTCCATTAAAAATGCGTATTTTCTAAAAAAGAAAATAAAACACAATATAATTGTGTAAAATATTTACCGAATATTAATTATACCACTCTTTTAATTATTTTCAAGAGTAAAACGAAAAAAGTAGGTAAAGAGGTGATTTTTTGAATTACGGTATTGTTGCTGAATTTAACCCCTTTCACAACGGTCATAAATTTTTAATTGATTCAGTCAAAGGCGAGGGTGATACTGTCACTGTTGTAATGAGTGAAAGCTTTGTCCAAAGAGGTGAGTGTGCTTGCGTATCACCTTATGCGAGGACACAAATGGCTCTTAAATGCGGTGCTGATTTAGTGCTTTCTCTTCCCGTGCCTTACGCAACTGCCAGTGCGGAGCGTTTTGCTTTAGGCGGTATTTCTGTTTTGGGTAGCTTGGGTTGTGTTGATACCTTGGCATTCGGTAGCGAAAGCGGTAATGCCGAAACACTCAAAAAATGTGCCGATATTTTAGTTAGTGATGAATTTTCCGATGTTCTCGAAAAACATCTTAATGACGGAGTTTCTTTCCCTGTTGCAAGGCAGAAAGCCGTTGAAGAAATAAGCTGTAGTGAAGTTGCTGAAGCCCTTTCTTTACCGAATAATATTTTAGGTGTTGAATACATCAAAGCTATTAATAAATTGGGTTTGAATATAGGGGTTAAGCCTATTACCCGAAAGGGTGTTGAACACGACAGCAAAACTTCAAACGGCGAATTTTGTTCAGCTTCAGCGATTCGCGAGAATTTAATTTCAGGAAAATTTATCAGTGAATATTTACCTGAAGATGCCCGTGAAATAATGGTTGAGGAAATTGAAAACCACAAAGCACCTGCTACTATTAGTAATTTAGAAACAGCTATCATTTACAAACTACGTTCAATGACCGTAGAGGATTTTAAAGAATTCCCCGATGTAAGTGAGGGTCTTGAATACAGGTTTTTTGATGCCGTGAAAAATTCTTCCTATCTGGAGGAGATACTTGAAAAAGTTAAAACAAAAAGGTATACTCATTCAAGGATAAGAAGAATAATTATTTGTGCATTTTTAGGTGTAAAAAAGTCTGACGTTTTAGCTCCCGTTCCGTTTATAAGGGTTCTCGGCTTTAATGAGAATGGAGCTAAACTTCTCAAAAAAGCAAAAGAAACTGCAACTCTTCCCATAATAACGAAAGCTTCCGAGGCTTTTGCTTTAGGTGAGAATGCGAAACGGGTTTTTGAGTTGGAGTGTTTTGCAAGAGATATGCTTTCTTTAGCTCTTCCTGTTAGAGATGAGTTTGGAAAAGAAATGACAGATAAGCTTATCGTTTTATAAAAATTAATTAGTTGGAGATAATATGGATTTAATTGTTATAGGTGGCGGTGCCGCAGGTCTTATGGCTGCAGGTACTGCAGCACAAAGAGGCTTAAGTGTTACTCTTATTGAGCGAAATGATAAATTAGCAAGAAAGGTTGCAATTACCGGTAAAGGCAGATGCAACGTAACTAATTCTTGCCCTCTTTTAAATGAGTTGATATCAAACGTGCCAGTTAATGGCAGATTCCTTTACGGTGCGTTTTCAAGATTCAGCACGGATGACACAATAGACTTTTTCGAAGAAATGGGTGTGCCTCTTAAAATAGAAAGAGGAAACAGAGTTTTCCCCGTTTCCGATAAAGCTCTTGATATTGTTGATGCCCTCAATAAATTTATTACCGTAAACGGTGTAAAACGCAAGCAGGGTAGGGTAACTGAGCTTATAATTGAAGACGGTGCTCTTAAAGGGTGTGTAACCGAGGACGGCAGAAAGTTTTATGCCGATAATGTGCTTATAGCAACGGGTGGTCTTTCTTATCCCGCAACGGGCTCAACGGGTGACGGCTATACCTTAGCCCGTCAGGCAGGTCACACAATTACAGATTTAAAACCCTCTCTTGTATCTCTTGAATGTCACGAGGGCTGGTGTACAGATGCACAAGGTCTTTCACTTCGTAACGTTGAAATAAGAGTTGAAGATACTAAAACTTATAAAGAGATTTATAAAGATTTCGGTGAAATGCTCTTTACTCATTACGGTGTTTCAGGTCCTATGATTCTTTCTGCATCCTCTCATATGAGAAATATGGAAAAGGGAAGATACGTAATTCATATAGACTTCAAGCCTGCATTAACTTATGAGCAGCTTGATAAACGAATTCAAAGAGATTTGCTTGAATGCTCAAATAAAAACCTTTTCAATACTCTTTCTCTTATGTTGCCGAGAAAAATGATACCGATTGCGGTTAAGCTTTCAGGCCTTAACGGTAATATAAAATCAAATCAGGTTACAAAGGATATGAGAGCATCACTTGTTGATTTGCTTAAGGATATACGTCTTACAGTAACTGATTTCAGACCTATTGATGAAGCCGTTATAACCTCAGGCGGTGTAAGCGTTTCTGAAATTGACCCTAAAACAATGGAAAGTAAAATACTTAAAGGGCTTTACTTCGCAGGTGAAGTTATAGACGTTGATGCCTATACAGGCGGCTTCAATCTTCAAATTGCATTTTCTACAGGCAGACTTGTTGGAAACAGTATATAATTAAAGGAGAAACCGACTATGATAATAAACATCGCAATTGACGGTCCTGCGGGTGCAGGTAAAAGTACGATAGCAAAAACAGCATCAAAGGAATTGGGCTTTATCTACGTTGATACAGGTGCACTTTACAGAACTGTAGGTCTTAATGCTTTAAGACTCGGTAAAGATACAAGAAGTGCGGATGAGGTAGTGCCTACTCTTGAGGGGCTCGACGTTTCTTTAAGATTTGTTGACGGTGAGCAAAGAGTTTTTTTAGGTGAAGAGGATGTTTCAACTGCCATAAGACAAAATGAAGTTTCAATGGCAGCCTCAAACGTTTCTGCTATTCCTGCAGTCAGAGAATTTCTTTTTGATCTTCAACGAGATATTGCTAAAAAGAATAACTGCATTATGGATGGCAGAGATATCGGTACTGTTGTTCTTCCTGATGCACAGATTAAAATTTATCTTACAGCATCTGCGGAGGCAAGAGCAGACCGTCGTTTTAAAGAGCTTACCGAGAAGGGTCAGCAGGTAGAATATGACGTTATTTTAAAAGAAATTAAAGAGCGTGACTATCAGGATATGAACAGGGAAATTGCACCTTTAAAACAGGCAGAAGATGCAGTTCTCGTTGATACAACTGAGCTTACACTTCCTCAGTCAATTGAATATATGCTTAAGGTTATAAAGGAGCGTCTTTAATGGCTGAAATAACACTTGCAAAAAAAGCAGGGTTTTGCTTTGGCGTAAACAGAGCGATAAATATAATTGAAGAGCTTGTTGAAAAGGGTGAAAAGGTTGCAACTCTCGGGCCCATTATCCACAACCAACAGGTAATAGATGACTTGTCAAAAAAAGGCGTAATTGTTGTTGAGGAACCGTCGGAGGTACCTGAAGGTACAATACTTGTTTTACGTACTCACGGTGTTACTCAGGATGTTTTAAAAGAGGTTGAAAAATGCGGTTGTAATTATATAGATGCTGCGTGTCCCTTTGTTAAAAAAATTCATAAAATAGTTCTTGATAATTCGTCTGAAGATACGGTTACTCTTATAGCGGGTGATGAAAATCACCCCGAGGTAAAGGGAATAAAAAGCTGTGCAAAGGGCGAAGCCTTTGTAATAAATTCTGAAGAAAAGCTGACGGAATTATTCCAACAATATCCCGATTTGCCACAAAAACCCATAATTTTCGTTTCGCAGACAACTTTTAGCGTAAAAGAATGGGAAAAAAGTTTAAAAAAAGTAAAATTACTATGTACAAATGCAAAAATATTTGGTACAATATGCAGTGCGACCGACGAAAGACAAAGTGAAGCGGCCGAGCTTTCAAAAGTCAATGATGCAATGGTTATCGTTGGCGGAAGGCATAGCTCAAACACTCAAAAGCTGTTAGGCGTTTGCCAAAGCAACTGTCCGTCTTTCCTTGTTGAAACTGCTGATGAATTAAGTGGTATCGATTTCAGTCAGTATAAATCAATCGGTCTCACTGCGGGTGCATCTACTCCCGCCGGTATTATAAAGGAGGTACTTCAAACCATGTCCGAAATTGTCAAAGACCCAACTATGATTGAGGAGGAAAAAGTGCTGGACTCTGCAGCAGCTGAAGATTTCGATTTTGCAGCAGCGTTAGAGGAATCACTCAGTAATATGAGCGACCAGAAAGTTACTGGTACAGTATTGAGTGTTAGTCCTACAGAGATACAGGTTGATATCGGCAGGAAGCAAACAGGCTATATTCCCTACAGTGAATACAGCAACGACCCGTCCGCAGACCCCAGAGCTGAACTTAAAATCGGCGATACACTTAACCTTATAATCATGAAAACAAACGATCAGGAAGGCTTAATTATGCTTTCCAAGAAACGCTACGATGCTATCGCAGCTTGGGACACAGTTGTTGCAGCTGAGGGAACAGATACCATTCTCGAAGGTGTTGTAACAGAAGTTGTTCGCGGCGGTGTTATCGTTGTTTCAAACAATGCACGTCTTTTCATCCCTGCATCTCTTGCAACTGCAAGCAGAAACGATAAGCTTGAAGATCTTGTTAAAAAGACAGTTAAATTTAAAGTTATCGAAGTTAACAAGCAGAGAAGAAGTGCTGTTGGCTCTATCCGTGCAGTACTTAAAGAAGAAAGAATAGCAGCAGAAGAAAAATTCTGGGCTGAAGTTAAGGAAGGCGAAGTTCGTAAGGGCGTAGTTAAATCACTTATGAAATTCGGTGCTTTTGTTGACATCGGTGGCGTAGACGGTATGATTCACGTTTCCGAGCTTTCATGGAACAGAATTAAAGACCCCTCAGAAGTTGTTAGTGTAGGCGATGAGGTTGAGGTTACAATTAAATCTCTTAACCCCGAAAAGAAGCAGATTGCTCTCGGCTACAAAAAGCTTGAGGACAATCCTTGGGAAATCTTCAAATCAAAGTATGCAGTTGATTCTGTAGCAGAAGTTGAAATTGCAAACTTTACAGATTTCGGTGCTTTCGCACACATCGTTCCTGGTGTTGACGGTCTTATCCATATTTCACAGATTGCTAATAAGCACGTTGCAAAACCTGCAGACGTTCTTAAAATCGGTGAAAAGGTTGAAGCAAAAATCACTGAAATTGATGAGGAAAGAAAGAGAGTTAGTCTTTCAATCCGTGCTCTTCTTCCCGTTGAAGAAGCTGTTGCTGAAGAAGCTCCTGCTGAAGCAGAAGAAGTTGCAACAGAAGAATAATCAAATCGTCCGTCCCTCCCTTAAAAGAGGGACGGTTTTTTGACTGTTATAAAAAGATTTTTAGATTTTAAAGTCAAATTTCAGAAAAGAGGTGTGAAAATGTATTGTAATAATTGTCGTAGACAATGCCCTGATAATTTCAGTAATTGCCCGTATTGTTCGAATAAATTAAAAACTGAAAAAAAGAAAAAAACTGAGGTTATTCAATCTCAAAATAATAAAAAGTTTAAAATATCCTTTAAGGGTAAAATAATTGCAATATCTGTTATAGCATTTCTTCTTTGTGTTTCAGCTGTAACCGTAGGACTTTTAAATGGTTCTAAGCCTGAAAAGCTTGTAAAAACAATGGTTTTATCTTTAAAAACCAAGGATGCAAACAGCTACTATTCTCTTTATGACGAACAAATCAAAAAGCACAATAAAGAAAATTGGTATTTTGATGACGGAGAAACCTTTTCTGCAATGACAGAGCCGTTAGAAAAAACAATAGATTTTTACACCGATAAATGCGGTAAGGATTTTACAGTGCAATATGAAATTAATGAAGTTGTTTATATAGAAAATGAAGAGTTTGATGAGTATTGCGACGTATTAGAAAAATCCTTTGGATACCGAAAGCTTCCTACTGAAATTGCAAAGGTGGATTTTGTAATAAAGGTAAAGGGGAGTGAGGGTGAGTATACAAGCGTTTACGATTCTTTTATGTGTATGAAAATCGGCGGCAAATGGTATAGAATTTATTCTTCTGTATTTAATGATATTTCTGTTTAACAAGGTGTGTGAAAGTTTGCACACCTTGTTTTTTTGTCGAAAAAAGAAGAATAATCAAATATTTTGTATTTTCAACAAAAAAAGTCAACAATACGCAAAAAATATTTGACAAATTAACAAAAATGTTGTATTCTAACTACAAGTAGAGTTTTATGGGGTGGTTTGTTGGGAAAATTAAGTTTCAATGAGCTTAACTCTTTAAGTAACGAAATGCTTGTGCAGTATGCCCGTCAAGGTGATGAGCAGGCAATGTCAGTTCTATCTGCTCGTTTTCTCAATACTCGTGGATCGGGTGTAAGCGTAGCCTACCTTGATTCTGATGACTTTGTTCAAGAGGGGATGTTAGGCTTCTTACGTGCGGTTGATTCTTATGATGCATCAAAAGGTGTTCCCTTTGAAGCGTATGCCTTTAAATGTATGCAAAATAGTATCAATTCAGCTGCGGTAGTTTATAAAAAAGAGTTACCTATAGTTTCTGAAACCGAGCTTTCTTCGGTTGTTGATACTCAGGTTGATCCCCTTGACAAGCTTCTGGTAAGTGAAGAGCTTTCTCACGTTCTTAACACTTGTCAGGTTTCTCTTACCGACGTTGAGAAAACAGTTGTATTTCTTAAGGCTGCGGGTTTACCCTATAGCGAAATTGCAAGTAGATTAGGTATGAACGAAAAGACCGTTGATAATGCAATACAGCGTGCCAGAAGAAAATTAAAAGAGTTATGTACCGATTAGGTATGTAATATATATGTCCTCTTAGCTTAAAAGCAGAGCGTTGATTATAGGTGGCGGAATTTTCCGAAACCTTCGCCAAAGGTGGCGGTGCAATTCCGTTAGAGGGCAACATTATTAATCAAGCGAGGTAGCAAAAATGTACGAAGACAAAACACTCATCTGCAAAGAATGTGGAAATGAATTTATTTTCACCGCAGGCGAACAGGAATTTTACGCAGAAAAAGGCTTAGTTAACGAGCCCAAGAGCTGCAAGGCATGCCGTGACGCACGCAAGCAGGCTGCAAGAGGTGAACGTGAAAAATTCACAACTGTTTGTGCTGAATGCGGAGGAGTAGCAGAAGTTTACTTCAAACCCCGTGAAGACCGCCCTGTATATTGCAGCGCATGCTTCAGCAAGAAAAAAGAAGCAGAGGCTTAATTTAGTACTTAATTAAGATAAAGCTCCCCTGACAATGCAACAAAGCATTGTCAGGGGTTTCTTGGGTTTAATTGCAAAATGCAAGTTACAAATGGAAATTTTCGGAACTGCGTTGGCAATGTAAAAATGGCAAATTGTAAGTGGCAAGTGCCCCTTCACTCTTCACTCCTAACTTGTGAATGAGTGTAGGAAATTTCATATTGTTAGTATTTTGCCGCTATTCTCCGGCTCTGCTACCTTTAAAATATAATCTCTGTTTGGTAACGCCCCCATATCTCTTAAAGCATTAACTGACGTGTTATAAGCTAATTCGGGCGTGTTATTTTCTTGGCTCAGGTGAGCAAGAACGAAGTGGGTTGTGCCTTTATTTATAAGTGCGGTAAGCGTATCTGCACAAGCATCGTTTGAAAGATGACCGATGTCAGACAAAATTCGCTTTTGTAATTGATAAGGGTAAGGACCGCTTCGAAGCATGGCAACGTCGTGGTTTGATTCAATATAAACTAATCTGCATCCGGTGAGATGCTGTAAAACATCGTTTGAAACGCAACCCGTATCTGTTGCAACTGCAATTTTAGTTGTGCCGTCGCAACCCGTTATAACGTAGCCTCTACCGTCTGCACAATCGTGTGAAGTTTTAAACGGTTTGATTTCGAGCCCCGCTACTGTAACGGGAGAATCGTTAATTGAAATATCAATATGCTTTTCGCATAAAGTACCCTTTTGCTTCAATGCGAGAATTGTGCCCGTAGAAGCGTGCACGGGGATTTGATATTTTTTTGCAAAAACGCAAAGACCGTTTACGTGGTCAATATGCTCGTGGGTGAGAAAAATACCCTTGATTTCACAAGGGTCAACACCAATATTTTTAAGCATCAAGTCAGTTTGCTTGGCACTTCTGCCTACGTCAACAAGAATACCGCCTTCACGGTCGCCTATGTAAACAGAATTGCCGCTGCTTGATGAAAACAGCGGACAAAATCTTATCATATTTAATTAATCCTCTTCAAAGTCAACTCTCTTGACGTCAGCACCAACGCCTGTAAGCTTTTCAACAAGCATTTCGTAGCCTCTGTCAATTAGTTTTATGTTGCCGATAACGGTTTCGCCCTCAGCCATAAGACCTGCGATAACCATTGCAGCACCTGCTCTTAAATCGTCAGCTTCAACGGGAGCTGCGTGAAGCTTGTCTACTCCTGTAATTAAAGCTGTGTCACCATTAACGATAATGTTAGCACCCATTCTTCGTAGCTGGTCAATGTATTTGAAACGGTTGTCCCAAACGTCTTCAACAACTGTACTTGTACCGTTACAGGTGCAAAGAAGCGTTGTGAATTGTGGTTGCATATCCGTCGGAAAACCGGGGTGAGGGCTTGTTTTAACTCGGCAAGCTTTTCTTCTGTTGCCTTCGGAAATAATACGAACACTTTCGTCACCCTCGATAACAGTAACGCCACAATCCTCAAGCTTGTTTGTTATAGATTCAAGATGCTTCGGGATAACATTGTCAATTGTAACGTCGCCACCAACCGCGGCAACCGCAGCCATATAAGTACCTGCTTCAATCTGGTCGGGGATAATTGAATAAGTGCAACCGTGCATATTTGATACACCACGGATTTTAATAACCTCAGTACCTGCACCTCTTACGTCCGCCCCCATAGAGTTAAGGAAGTTGGCAAGGTCAACTATGTGAGGCTCTCTTGCGGCGTTTTCAATAACTGTAAGACCTTTAGCCTTAACGGCTGCAAGCATAACATTTATTGTAGCCCCAACTGAAACAACGTCAAGATAAATTGATGAGCCGTAAAGCTCGTCACATTGAACGTTTACAAGTGCATTTTCAATATCGACCTTGGCACCGAGAGCTTCAAAGCCTTTAATATGCTGGTCAATAGGACGTACACCGAAATAACAACCGCCGGGAAGAGCAACGCAAGCTCTTCCGAAGTTACTTAACAATGCACCTAAAAGGTAGTATGAAGCACGAAGCTTTCTTGTCATTTCATCGGGAATTGTAACGGGTGTAATATTTCTTGAATCAACGATTATAACACCGGGCTCGGGCTTTTCAACCTTTGCACCGAGAAATTCAAGAATTTTTATCATTGTACGAACGTCACTTATATTAGGAACGTTTTCAATTCTGCAAAAATCACCTGCAAAAACAGATGCTGCTATAATAGGTAAAGCGGCATTTTTAGCACCGCTGATATTTATATTGCCATGGAGTTTGTTGCCACCGCGGATAACGAATTTTTCCACAAAATGCACTCCTTTATAAGTAATTTAAGCTCGGTAAAAAAAGCCGTACCGAATCGGCAGAAAAATCATAATACTTCTTTTGATAGTATAACACTTTTATAAAAAAAAAGAAAGAGTTATTTACAATAAACATAAAATTTTTTAAAAAAGAATTCCGAAGCTTTCACCTCGGAATCTTTTTTGTTATTTGGCGTATAGCATTTTGTAAAAATAGGGGTAAGCATTGAAGAACTGATTCAAAGTCGTTCTGGTATTAGAGCCGGGGTCATTGATATAAAAGCTTGAAGTTGCAAGAGTGTTTGAATCAGCCACACCCGTAACAACAACGTAATGCTGACTACCATCGGCTTTTTTTGCACCAACAATAATGGGTTTGCCGGATTTCAATACCGAATATATTGTTTCAAGATATCCGTTACTGCTTGTGACCACGTTATAATTTGTGGGCCAGTAAACAGCACCGCCTGAAGTGTAAGAAAGTCTTTTTGACATTGTATGGGGGTAAATGGTTGTGCCGGTTCTGTGGCTTTCAGTCATGGCAAGAGCTGTTGTTGCACAGCCTATTCTTGCTATTGTCTGCCCTGAAGAGCCGATAGTAACGTTTGCCCATCGGGAGTCTGTTTGCTTGAAGTCAGGAACGCTTAAAGAAATCTTCGGATAATTAACAGTGTTGTTTGATGTACCTTTCAGATAATCTGAATGTACGTAGCCTGTTTTTAAACCGTTGTAAAGAATTTTACTGAAAGCGCCTTCGTACGAAAGCACCGTTACCGTAACACCGCTTGAAAGATAATCTTTAACTGTAGAAGATAATGATGCCGCAGCTCTTACTCTTAATCTTCCTTGCGTTGTTTTAACGGTTTTTACATCAGTTGAAACTACGTTAATAAAATTACCGTGGCAATATCCGTATAGGCTTTCGCCGTATCTTACGTACCAAAAATTATTTGTTTTTGATATAAGAGTTACGTAAGCATTTTTATTAAGCTTGCCCTTGATAGCCGAAGTTGAAGAGGGGGAAGAGCGTACGTTTAAAACAGTTGAAGACGTAGCTACCTTACCTGCACCGTAAACGTTGCCGGAAGCTCCTGCTTTAAAAGAAAAAACATTAAAGCTGAACAAAAACGCCGTAATCAATAAAACGCTGACAAATCTTTTCAAAAAATCACCTCGTATAGTAGATTTTCGTGTCTTGCGACAACGAATGAGTTAATCTTACCATACGAGGTTTTGAATTTCATTGTATAAATTTTGGAAAGGGGATTAATACACCGTTTATGAGTTTTGCTCAATAAGCTCTAAAGCAATCTGACGAAGCTCTTCTACGGAATTAATCAAACCTATTCTTGCTCTGTAATTTGCGGCACCGTGAAGCCCTTTTGTGTACCAAGCGGCGTGCTTTCTTGCTTCTCTTATACCAACTCTTTCGCCTTTGTATTCGCAAAGCTTTTCAATATGCTTTAGCATAACAAACATTTTTTCCGTAACTGTTGGGTCGGGTAATAAAACCTCGTGTTCAAGATAAGCATTTATTTGTGAGAATACCCAAGGTCTGCCTAAAGCACCTCTGCCGATCATTACCATATCGCAACCGGTTTCTTCCATAAGCTTTGCCGCAGACGGACCGTCAATAACGTCACCGTTGCCAACAACGGGAATTTTAACGGCTTCCTTAACCTGTTTTATAATATCTGTGTTAACAGGTGGTGCATACATCTGTACCTTTGTTCTTCCGTGTACGGTTATAGCAGCCGCTCCTGCATCCTCGCATCTTTTAGCAAGCTCAACGGCATTTATATTGTTGTCATCCCATCCTGCACGCATTTTAACAGTAACGGGAACAGTTGATGCTTCAACAACGGCTTTTACAATATCGGCGGCAAGCACAGGGCTTTTCATAAGTAAAGCGCCACCACCTGACGATGCCACCTTAGGTGCAGGGCAACCCATATTTATATCTATAAAATCGGGGTTGAATTCAAGTGCTTTTTTTGCTGCGATTGCCATTGTTTCAGGGGAATTGCCGAAAATCTGTGAGCCTGCAGGTCTTTCTGATTCAGTTATAGAAAGAAGCTCTGCACTTTTTTTGTCACCAAGACTTATGCCCTTTGCACTTGCCATTTCGCATACTGTGTATGCGGCACCGTAGCCTCTGCAAAGTTCACGGAAGGCTCTGTCGGCAACGCCTGCAAGAGGGGCTAACGCAGCCTTTTCTTTTATTTCTAGTTTGCCTAATACCATTATTTTTCCTCGCGTTGAAAAGCGTTAACGTGTTTTTTTATAGCTTCAAAGGATTCTTCGCTGATGTGATGCTCAATCTTACAAGCGTCTTCTGAAGCGATATCCTTGTCTACGCCTAATTTTATAAGAAAATCCGTAAGCATTGTATGGCGTTCAAACATTTTTTCTGCAACAGCTTTGCCTTCGCTTGTAAGAGTGATATAGCCCTTTGCATCAACGGTAACGTAACCGCCGTTTTTCAAAAGACCAACCGCTCTGCTGACGCTTGGTTTTGAGTAGCCCATATACTCGCAAATATCAATTGAACGAATGCTTTCGTTTTTTTTTGAAAGAATGTAAACGGTCTCAAGATACATTTCGCCTGATTCCTGCAAATGCATTAAAAGACCTCCTTTATAGTTACTTGTTTTGCATTAAATTATGATACCATAAATCAAAGGCTTTTGCAAGTCATAAGAAAATAGCGGTCCTCTAAATGAAAAGAGAGTACAAAGCTTTCTTTGCACTCTCTTGAAATCTCAGTTATTCTTCTCTTGTATGCTTGAAATCAACTTTTCTTACACGGTAGTTTCCTGCTCGAAGCTCTTCTAAAAGCTCATCGTTGGTTTTGATTTCTTTGTTAAAATAAAGACCACCGATTCCCGCATCCTCGATTTCGTGGAAATCAGAGCCACTTAAAACAAGATCTTTATTATGAATTTTTGCCCATTCCTCTGCGGTTTCGTTACCTGAATAGTGGCGAGGGTTTCCGTTGAAAATTTCATAACCGTCAAGAAGCTTCCAGTCGGCAACCTCCATACCTCTTCTAAAGGGGTGAGCCTGAACTAAAAGTAAACCATATTCGTGAGTAATCTTTGATAACTTTTTAAGATTCATAGCCATAAGGTCGCCGTTTGCACGTAAAAATTCTTCGGTAACGCCGTAAACGAGATAATCGTTTGAGGTGTTGTAAAAGTTAATTTCAACGCCCAAAAGAACGTTAAATCTGTTACCGGCTTCTTTTTTGAGAATGTTATATCCGCTTAAAAAGTGGTCAATTTTTTCATCCCAAGAAGCGTTTTCCATATGTATTCTTTTAAATGTCATTTCGTTAAGATGGTTTGTTAAAATTATACCTTTGTATTCGGTGTCTTTATAGCTTTCAACAAGTTCTTTAGCGGTTGCAACGGCACAATTGCTTACTTCTTGTGTGTGCGCGTGCATTTCATATAAGTATTCCATAAAAATACATTCCCTCACTTTATTCGAGATTCTATGAGATTATACCTCTTTTTTTCTCTTGTGTCCATATTTTATTGTTGCAAAAATATATAAAAATGTTACAATGTAATTATAAACGTGTTTTCTACAGAAAGGGTGGTATTATGAGAAAGTGTGACGCTTGCGGTAAGGTTTACGCAGAAAGCAAAGATATCTTTTGTCCTCATTGCGGTGCAGTAGGTCAAAAGAAATGTAACCACGGTGCATCCTTTGATTCTTCCAGATGGGATAGAGGCGAGATTTACCGTAATGATAGCAATGCTTATAAACAAGGTGCAGAGCCTCACGCTCAAAGAACCCCCTCTGCTTATAATACTAACGGTAAAAAAGCTGAATTGTCAGGTGAACAGCTTGGCTCGGATTACAGTGACCCAAAAACAGTTGTACGTAACGTAATCGAAACGGTGACGAAAAAGGCAAAACAAAGTGAAAAAGACGAGAAAAAATTCGTTAAAATAATCGGTGTAATTGTTGCTCTTATATCACTTTTTAACGTTGTTTTATCTGAAATAGATTCAACAGATGTTTTTTCGGATAGTCCTTTTGAGGATACATCTGTAGAATATATTAGCTATCCTGTTGAGGTTATAGCGGGTGAAGTATCTGTAGAGCCCTTTGAGGATTGGGACGGTACTTGGTTTTTCGATATGTATTTAGAAACTCTTTATATGTATTCGGGCGAAAGTGAAGTATCCGTTGAGGTTTGCGATAAGCTTTCCGGTGATGAATATATTTATATCGACGGTGTATTCTGTACAATGCCCGATAAAATAATGAGTGTTGATAATTATGATGAGATTATCGAAGAAGAGGGCGCTTATATCATAAGTGATGCTCAAAGCACGGATGCTCACACGATACAGTATTGGTTTAACGCGGGTGATATTGTATATTGCAGTTACCTTACCTTTAATTTCGACGACGGCTCAATGGTTGACCTTATACTTCCCTTTGATGCTTTCAGTTGTGATGAAGAGGGGAACGTTATCTATTACACCTGCAACATAAATGAAGAAGAGGGTACCGTTTCTTTTGAAGAAACAAAGCCCTTTGCGGTTTTAGATGAATTCGATTGTATGGTGGAATTTTAAAGTATGAACAAATCTAAAAATACCGCCTTTTGCGGAATGGTAAGTGCCTTGTCGGTTGTGCTTATGCTTGTGACAACCATCTTACCCGTTATGATGTACGTTTTACCTATTGTTACGGGTATTCTTATAATGCTTACCTCAGAGGTAACAAATAAAAAATGGGCAATAGGCACCTTCTTTTCAACGGCAATAATTTCGTTGCTTATCTTAACAGAAAAAGAAACAGCCTTAACCTATCTTTTTTTCTTTGGCTGGTATCCGCTTGCAAGAGAAATTTTATCAAAAATACCGAAAGTAATTCAATTTATTGTAAAGCTTGTTATCTTTAACTGCTCGGCGATGGCAATAGGGGTTGTAGGTGTATACGTTTTCGGCGTTTCGAAAGACGATTATACCGAATTCGGTAAGTATACTATACCCATACTTCTTGCTATGGCAAACGTTGTCTTTTTGTTGTATGAAATGATGTTGAAAAAATATTCGTTTGTGTTAAAAGAGTTAGGCAAAAGAATAAGGAGAAAACTTAAATAAATATAGAAATCGCAAAACGTGGTGTGAGCTATGTTTTGCGATTTTTTAGTTATA
>JAZROI010000041.1:0-2471 GCA_045648585.1 Acutalibacteraceae bacterium | reverse complement strand
GTTGGGACCTGCGGTCAGCATTATAAAAGTCTCCAGTCGCTAGTCACCAGTCGGCTGTAAGCTTCGCAACAATTTGTTTAAGAATAAAAGCAACAGGTCTGAGAAAACAATTACACTTGTTTTCTCAGACCATTTTATTTGTTTTTGGATTTTTAAATAATACTTATTCAAGATAAAGACGGTGGAATTGCGAAGTGAAGGCGTATGCGATACGCCGAACTGAGCAAAACGCCGTATTCGCTTAAACGTTAATTTAAATAATACTTATTTAAGATGAAGACGGTGGAATTGCGAAGTGAAGGCGTATGCGATACGCCGAACTGAGCAAAACGCCGTATTCGCTTAAAGAAGTATTATTTACACTGGTAGAAGCCTACTTTTTTCATTACCTTATCAAGAGTTCTTTGTGAAATTCGGGTTGCAAGGTCTGCACCGTTTTTCATACATTCTTCAAGATACTTTTTATCGGCAATAAGCTCTTTGAAACGGGCTTGAATGGGAGCGAGCTCGGCAATAACTGCTTCACCTACTGCAGTTTTGAAGTCGCCATATCCCCTGCCCTCAAATTCTTTTTCAATTTCGTCGAAGGTTTTACCTGTACAGCAAGAGTAAATTGTCATAAGGTTATTTATACCGTCTTTACCCTCTGCATATCTTACACAAGCTTCGCTATCGGTAACCGCACTTTTGATTTTCTTCATAATCACGTTAGGTTCGTCAAGCATTGAAATATAAGACTTAGGATTATCGTCTGACTTGCTCATTTTCTTTGTTGGGTCTTGAAGTGAAGTAATTTTTGCACCTGCTTTGCCTATAAAGGGATCAGGCATTTTAAGAACGTTACCGTAAATCATATTGAAACGGTCAACGATATTTCTTGCAAGCTCAAGATGCTGTTTTTGATCCGCACCGATAGGTACGAAATCAGCACCGTAAACGAGGATATCAGCAGCCATAAGAACGGGATAATCGAAAAGACCTACTGAAATATTACCGCCTAATTTTTGGCTTTTTTCTTTAAATTGAGTCATTCTTGCAGCTTCACCGAACTGAGTGTAGCAGTTAAGAATCCAACCTAATTGAGCATGAGTAGGCACCTGACTTTGAACAAAAACAACGTTTTTTTCAGGGTCAATACCTAAAGCAAGAAGAAGAGCGTAAAGCTCAAGTGTATTTTTCTTAAGCTGTGCGGGATTTTCACGGAAGGTAGGCACTGTAATAGAGTGAAGGTCTGCAACACCGTAAAGGCAGTTATAGTCTTCACACATATTCTTCCAGTTTTTGAGTGCACCGAGGTAGTTACCTAAGGTTGGTGTACCCGTGGGCTGAATACAGCTTAAAACTATTTTTTTCTTTTCTGTTGTGTTTTCCATAATTGAATAATCTCCTGAGAGTTATGAGTTTAGATTTGTTTTAATATTAGAAAAGACCTGTAATTTTGCCGTTTTCGTCAACGTCAATCTTTTCTGCTGTAGGAACCTTAGGAAGACCGGGCATTGTCATAATATCACCTGTAAGAACAACGATGAAGCCTGCACCTGCGGAAACCTTAAGGTTTCTTACCGTTACCTTAAAGCCTTCGGGAGCACCGAGCTTTAAGGGGTCGTCAGAGAAGCTATACTGAGTTTTAGCAATACATACGGGAAGATTACCGAAGCCGTCACCCTTAAGAGAATCAAGCTGTTTCTTTGCATTTGTTGTAAACTCAATACCGTCACCGCCGTAAACCTTTTTAACAACGGATTCGATTTTTTCTTCGATTGAAGAATCGCTTTCGTAAGAGAAGGTAAAGCTTGAGTTATCCTCTTCGTTACAAAGACGAACAACCTCTTCGGCAAGCTCTGTGCCGCCTTTACCGCCGTTAGCCCAAACGGTAGAAAGAACTGTATTAACGCCAAGCTCTTTACATTTTTTAATAATGAAATCGATTTCGTTATCTGTATCAGTGGGGAAACGGTTAACGGCAACAACACAAGGAAGCTTGTAAACGTTTTTGATATTTGAAACGTGACGAAGAAGGTTAGGAATACCTTTTTCGAGAGCTTCAAGATTTTCTTCACCTAACTGGTCTTTCTTAAGACCGCCGTGCATTTTGAGAGCTCTTACAGTTGCAACTACAACAACTGCAGAGGGTGTAAGGCCTGCGGCTCTGCACTTGATGTCAAGGAACTTTTCTGCACCTAAATCTGCACCGAAGCCTGCTTCAGTAATAGCATAATCAGCAGTAGCCATAGCCATTTTTGTAGCTAAAACTGTATTACAGCCGTGAGCGATATTAGCAAAAGGACCGCCGTGAACAAATGCGGGGGTACCTTCAAGAGTCTGAACGAGGTTAGGCTTAACTGCATCTACAAGAAGAGCCGTCATAGCACCTTGAGCTTTAATATCACCGCAAGTAACGGGTTTGCCTGAATAATCATAAGCAACAACGATTCTTGCAAGTCTTTCTTTAAGGTCTGTTACAGATGTTG
>JAZROI010000040.1:0-23256 GCA_045648585.1 Acutalibacteraceae bacterium | reverse complement strand
GTAGTTACATTCGGCGAAATTATGCTTCGTCTTGCACCTAACGGATATTATCGCTTTTTTCAGAATGATCAGATGCAGGCAACATTTGGTGGCGGTGAAGCTAACGTAAGTGTTTCACTTGCAAATTACGGCTTTGAAAGTGCTTTTGTAACAAAGCTTCCTTCACACGCTATCGGTCAGGCGGCTATAGATTCTCTTCGTTATTTTGGTGTAGATACGTCAAAGGTTGTAAGAGGCGGTGAGAGGGTAGGTATTTACTACCTTGAAAAAGGTGCTTCGCAGAGAGGTTCAGTTTGTATTTATGACCGTAAGTATTCTGCTATTCAGCAGGCACAGCCTGAGGATTTCGATTGGGATGATATTTTCGAGGGTGCCGATTGGTTCCACTTTACAGGTATTACTCCTGCATTAGGTGAAAACCTTGTTGAAATTTGCCGTCAGGCTTGTAAAGCTGCGAAGGCTAAAGGTGTTAAAATCTCTTGTGACCTTAACTACAGAGGTAAGCTCTGGACTCGTGAGCAGGCAAGAGCGGCTATGACAGACCTTTGTCAGTACGTTGACGTTTGCATTTCAAATGAAGAAGATGCAAAGGACGTTTTCGGTATTGAAGCAGAGGGTACCGATATTTATGGCGGTAAGCTTAACCATGACGGTTACAAGTCTGTTGCAAAACAGCTTATGGATAAATTCGGCTTCGAAAAGGTTGCAATCACTTTAAGAACGTCAATTTCTGCAAGTGATAACGATTGGGCAGGTATGCTTTACGACGGCGAAAATTATTGCTTCTCAAAGTCATATCATCTTCATATTGTTGACCGTGTTGGTGGTGGCGACTCTTTTGGTGGCGGTCTTATTTACGCTATCCTTTCAGGTAAATCAACACAAGAAGCTATTGAGTTTGCTGTTGCTGCATCTGCTCTTAAGCATTCAGTTGAAGGTGACTTTAACCGTGTAAGCGTTTCAGAGGTTGAAAAGCTTGCAGGCGGTGACGGCTCGGGTCGAGTTCAAAGATAATTAGTTTTTAGAATTAAAAGCAAAGCTGTCTTATAGCATAATTCACATAAAACAGCATTAAAATTTGTATAGTTTTAAAGTTTTAAAACGCCCTCGGGAAGCCTTAGTTTGCTTGACAACCGAGGGCGTTTATATTATAATAACTCTATCTATAAAGTGGATTTTTACGTAAATTTTACGTCGAAAGGTATTAACCCATTTTATCGAAAGAACTATATGTGAAGGGACGTTGTTTTATGACAGCATTCAAGAAACCCCTCTGCAGCATTTTGGCAATAGTGCTTGTATTTGTCTTTGTTGCAGCAGCTCCTATTTCGGTTTTCGCAGAAGAGGAAGAAGTTACACTTTCAGCTCAGGAGATCGAATTGAACAAAAAAACCGATGGTGATTACGAATACATCAAGGTTGAAGCAGGTTCTGCAGTAGAAATTATCAAATACGTTGGTAATGATACTGAAGTTAAAATACCCGCAAAAATCAATAACTTAGATGTTATTACAGTTGGTGCAGGTTGCTTTGAGGGTAACTCAAAAATCACAAGCATCAGATTTAATAACAAAATCACTACAGTAAGAGATGCAGCATTTAAAGATTGTACAGCTCTTGTAGAAGTAAAGAATACTAAAAACCTTACTTCATTAGGTGTGTCTGCATTTGAAGGCTGTACAGCTCTTACAGAGATTGAATATCCCGAATCAGTTACTGATGTTCCAGAGAGATGCTTCGCAGGTTGTACTGCTCTTGAAACTATCGAAGAGCACAAAAACCTTAAAAACGTTGCAGTAGATGCTTTCGAGGGCACAGCATGGGAAAATGCAAAAGCAGACGGTCCTCTTAACTTCGGTAGAATTCTTTACAGCTTTAAGGGTAAGGTTGCTGACGTAGTTATTCCTGAAGATGTTGCTATAATCGAAGATTACGTTTTCCTCGGTTGTGATTTCATTAAATCAGTTACATTCAGCGACACTGTAGAAGAAATCGGTCTTTATGCTTTCCAGAATTGTACAAACCTTAAAAAAGTTACATTCGGCGAAGCTATGGGTATTGTTAATGCCGGTGCTTTCAAAGGTTGTTCAGCTCTTGAAGCAGTAGATTTCGAAGCAACAACTCTTGCAACAATCGGTTACGAAGCATTTTACGGTTGTTCTTCATTGAAAGAGGTTAAGCTTTCAGAAACTCTTTCAGATATTGGTGACTTTGCATTCTATAACACTGCATTCAAAACTATTGAATTCGGCAAAAACATTGCAAGCGTAGGTCCTGATTCTTTCACAGGTAACACTGCTCTTGAAGAATTCGTTGTTGTAGGTAAAAACAAAGAATTCTCAGTTGAAGACGGCGTTCTTTATAACAAAAAGGGTAGCGCTCTTGTAACATTCCCTGCAGGTAAAGCAGGCGAATTCCAGCTTCCTGACGGTGTTAATGAAATTAAAGAGGCAGCATTTAAGCAGTCTTCTGTTACAAAGCTTGTAGTTTCTGAAAATTCAGAGTTAAACTATATCGCTGAATATGCTTTTGAAGATTCAGCATTAACAGAAATCGTTATTCCCGCAGCAGTTCAGAAAATTAACATTGCTACGTTTAGAAATGCTAAAAATCTTAAAGCTGTTACATTCAACGACGGTCTTACATATATCGGAGCAGAAGCATTCTTAGGTTGTACAGCTCTCGAAAACGTAACACTTCCCGACACACTTCACGATATAGCTAATGCTGCATTCAAAGATGCAGGTATTAAAGTTTTAACAACAGGTAACGGTCTTGCAAAAATCAATTCAAATGCTTTTTCCGGTAACGTTTCTCTTACAGACGTAACTCTTGGTGCTAACGTTGAAAAGCTCGGTGACTCTGCTTTCGGTGGTTGCACTTCTCTTACAGCAATCACTCTTCCCGCATCAATGAAAAACTTCAGCGGTGATTCATTCGCAGGTTGCGATGCTCTCGTAAGCGTTACTGTTGACGAAGCAAGCACATACTTTAAAAACGTTGGCAGTGCAATTTACTCTGCAGACGGCAAAACCCTTGTTCTTGCAGGCACAAAGAATGATACAAGCATCATTCTTGCAAGCGGAACAGAAAAAATTGCTTCAGGTGCATTTGCAATTGCTGCAAATATTGCTGAAATAAGCGTTCCAGAAACACTTGTAAAAATTGAAGATAAAGCCCTTAACAATACTGCTTGGTATAACAATGCAGACGGAGCACTTTACGTTGGTAAGGTTCTTTACGAAGTAAAAGGTGATATGCCTTCGCTCGTTGTAACAGACGGTACAGTTGCTATTGCTGATAATGCAGTTAACAACGCAAGCGTTACATCAGTTGTTCTTCCGCAGTCACTTAATAGAATCGGTAACGGTGCATTTAAGGGTTCAAATATTACAACTATCGTTATTCCCGAAAATACAAAATATATCGGTGCAAGTGCTTTTGAGGGGGTTGCTACTCTTGAAACAGTAACTCTTCCCGGTGGACTTGAAGCAATTGCTACAGCAGCCTTCAAGGATTGTACAGCTCTTAAAGCTATCGCTCTTCCTGAGGCTCTTAAGGTTATTAATCCCGATGTATTCGCAGGCTGTTCAAGTCTTGCAGATGTTGAATTTGCTCACGTTGAAACAATTAGCAACTACGCATTTGGCGGTTGCACAGCTCTTAAATTAGCAAAGCTTCCCGCAACTCTCATTGAGCTTTCACCCCTTGCTTTCGTTGGTAGCGGTGTTGAAAATATTGAGGTTGATGGTGGCAATGCAAAGTATCAGTCACTTGACGGTGTTGTTCTTGTTGCTAACGAAGAGCTTGGCGAAGACGGCAAAGCTATTTTCGAAACAATTGCAGTTTATCCTGCAGGTAGAAAAGGCGAGTATAAAGTTCCCACAACTGTTAAAAAGATTGCAGAAAAAGCTTTCTATAACTGTGATAACCTTACAGCTATAATCTTTGAAGACGGTTTTGTTGATACAAAGGCAGAAGCATTCTTCGATTGTGATGCTATCACAACAATCTCAATGCCTGAAAGTGCAAGAGAAATCGGTGACCAGGCTTTTGCATCTTGCGACGAGCTCCGTGAGTTTATCGTTTACTCAAACCTTACAGACTATGCTGACAACGCATTTGAAGGCTGTAACTACTTCAACTACGATGCAGTTACAATCAAGGTTGAGGAAAGCTCAGCAACAATTCTTATAGTAGTTGTTATTGTATTCGTTATTATCGGTGCAGTATGGATGCTTGTTTACAGAAAGAAACAAAAGAAGATTCAGGCTGAAATTCTTGCAAAGGCTGAAAAAGACGAAGCAATGAAGCAGGCGAGAGAAAATCTTGCAAAAAAGAAAGAAACAGAAACAACTAACTAATAGTTAGAAAAAATTAAACGGAGGTGCTTAAAAGCATCTCCGTTATTTTTGGCTTATATAAAAACATCTGATACGTTTTAGTAGTGTATCAGATGTTTTTGTTTTTGTGTTTAATTTTAGTGTAAGCTTATACGCCTGAGTAAGCTGAGAAACCGCCGTCAACGGGAATGACTACACCGGTTACAAATTTTGAATAATTTTCGTCTGCGAGGAAGAGGAGTGTACCTGTTAAATCTTCAGGAACGCCAAATCTTCCAAGAGGTGTATGACCAAGAATTTTTTCACTTCTGGGAGTAAGTGAACCGTCTTCATTGTAAAGAAGAGCTTTGTTTTGGTTTGTAGAGAAGAAGCCGGGAGCAATTGCATTAACTCTTAAACCAACTTCAGAGAAGTGAACTGCCATAAACTGTGTGAAGTTTGAAATAGCAGCCTTAGCAGCTGAGTAAGCAGGGATTTTTGTAAGAGGCTTGTAGGAATTCATTGAAGAAATATTAATAATTGTTGCATACTCTTTACCAATCATATCTTTAGCAAATACCTGTGTAGGAATGAGTGTGCCGAGGAAATTAAGATTGAAAACGAATTCAATACCTTTAGGGTCAAGGTCAAAGAAGGTTTTAACATCCTCAGCCTTTTCGGTAAGGTCCTTAAGCTCGAATTTTTCTTTTGTTGTGTTACCGCTGGGATGGTTACCGCCCGCACCGTTAATAAGAATATCGCATTTTCCAAGCTTTTCGTTGATTTCGTTTCTTGCGTTTTCAAGGCTTTCTTTTCCAAGAACGTTACAAGCAACACCAATTGCTTCAAAGCCTTCAGCAACAATTTCGTCAGCAACCTTTTGAGCTGCTTCAAGTCTTAAATCAAGGATAGCAACCTTAACACCTTGTCTTGCTAGGTCTTTTGCAAATCCACCGCAAAGAACACCGCCGCCACCAGTAACAACGGCAACTCTGCCTTTTAAGCTATCGTGTTTAAACATAATATTCACTCCTGTATTTTATTGAAATAAAGTTTTTAATATTGTCTTGCTGTTATATTTTTGATATTTGCTTTTTCAAGACAAACGTCAAGAGCGTCAGCCGCCGCATCAAATGCCGCACGGTTTGTAGGATAAGTGTAGTCGTCTTTAAGCTTGTCCGCAGTTCCGCCTTCGCCCTCAAGGTCTTTAAGTCCGTCAAAAACTTTAAGATGAGGCTCAAGAGTAAGGAAATGGTCACCATCCTTGTCTTTCGCAAAACGTGTAAGAAGCTCAACAATATTTCCGTCACCTAAGCCTGCAGGGCGTACTTTACCGCCTTCATAAAGACAATCTTTTATATGGAAATAATCAATGTAATCCTTGAGAAGCTCGTAAGCGGGGAGAATATCAACACCGCATTGAATGAAGTTTGACGGGTCAAATATACCTTTGATTTTACCTTCAAAGGTCTTGTATATTTCAAGGCAACGTGTTTCAATGTCACCGTAAATATCCTTTTCGTTTTCGTGGCAACACCAGATACCGTTTTCTAACGAATAGCTGCACATTTTGTCAAGTCTTTCGAAAACTTCATCTCTGTATTCCTCAAGGCTCTGACCCTTTGTGAAAAAGAAGCTGAACATTCTGATTCTTTCAGTTCCAAGAATATTAGCAACCTCAACGCAGTTTTTGAAATCTTCAAAATGAGGTGCAAAATCATCGGTGATTTCGATTTTACCGTAGTGTGAGCCGATAGCAGAAACACCGATTCCGTTATCATCAAGAATCTTTTTTAACTCTTTTGCCTGAGCAACAGAGTAAAGAGATATGTTACCCTCATCAAGACCGCGAGGCTCGATATGAGTCATACCGTGTGCTTTTAAAGCGGCAATTTGTTCTTTAATACCGCCACCTGCTTCATCAGCAAAGGCAGAAAGATGAAATGATATTGCCATAATAAAACTCCTTTATATTATTTGTTTAAATTTTTAATATTATGATAAAAATATATCTTTATTTTCTTTGATGTATTTTGCGCACATACGGCAAAATTCGGTCGAATCATATACTGATGCGAATTCCTCGTTTACCTTTGCAATGATTGCATAGTCAATTGAAACGTCGCTTTCGTCATCATACATTGGGAAAAGGGGAGATATAATTTTTGTGTATTTTTCAGCACCTAATGCATTTAATGCAGCTTCTGTGTAAGGAAGTAACGGTGCACCGTTGTTTTTGAAATAAGTTGACAAGCTCTTTTGTGCATCCTCATCAAAGTATTCTGCAAGATAAATGTATTTCTTTTCTTTGGGAAGATTTGTAAAAGCCTCGTTCATATTAGATGCATTTTCAAGGAAGACCTGAATATTCATGGCAACGCCGTGAAGTAATTCAGCTTCTTCAGTCCTGTTAATTTTATCATCAGTAAGAACTGTAAATTTTTCGCGAAGCTCATAGTCACGCTTCCATATCGCTGCTTCTTTTTTTAGTCGTTCTCTTCGTTCTTTTGAAGATTTAAGTGCTTTTGCCCATGCAAAAATCGCACCAATAATTGCTATAACTAAAATAAGCCAGTAATACCATTGAACGCCAAAAAGCATAGTGTATCTCCTTATATCAAAGATTTATAAATATCACTCTTTTTAATTCCTGTTTGTTTAGCTGCTTCTTTAGCCGCTTCATTTTTTGATAAACCGTCATCAATAAGATTTTTTGCAATGTTTATTGCATCATCAAGTGTGATTTCCTCTGCTTTGTCTTCGGGTTTACCTTCGACTATAAGAACAAATTCACCCTTAGGTGCTACCTTGCTGTATTTTTCAGCGGCTTCAAAAAGAGTAGTTCTTTCAACGTTTTCGTGAATTTTAGTTAATTCCTTAACGAGAGCAATTTTCCTGTCGCCGAAATACTCTGCCATATCCTTAAGCGTATTAGGAAGCTTGTGAGGTGCTTCGTAAAAAATCATTGTGCGTTTTTCGTTAACAAGCTCTTCTAAATGTTTTTTTCTGTTTTGCTTTGTAACGGTTAAAAAGCCTTCGAAGGTGAATCTTCCTGAGGGCATACCTGAAACTGCAAGAGCAGTAACGAAAGCACAAGGACCGGGCACGGCACAAATATTAATATTATTTTCGTGACAAAGAAGTGTAAGGTCTTCACCGGGGTCTGAAATAATAGGCATACCTGCATCGGAAACAAGAGCACAGCTTTCACCGTTTAAAAGACGCTCAATAATAACACCGCCTTTTTGCGTGCGGTTGTGCTCATAGTAGCTTACCATCGGCTTTTTGATACCGAAATGGTTAAGAAGCTTTATTGTAACACGGGTATCCTCTGCGGCAATAAAATCGCAATTATTTAATACTTCAACGGCTCTTGGTGAAAAATCACCTAAGTTACCTATAGGGGTGCCTACAACGTAAAGTGTTCCTGCCATAGCTTATAAAACGTTACCCTCAGCATCAAAGAGGGGGAGTTTTTCAAGATAAATAAGGTCTTCTCTGTCTGCGGCTTCACCTTCTGCAAGAATTGCAAGGTTACCCGCAAGAACAACACCTGCTTTTTCAATAAGCTTTTGAACAGCTTTTAAGGATTCGCCCGTTGAAATAACGTCGTCAACGATTATAACCTTTTTGCCTTTCATTTCCTCAGCTTCTGCAGTGTCAAGGTAAAGGTGCTGTTCACCCTCAGTAGTGATTGAGTTAACAACAACGTCGAAAACACCAGTCATATAAAGCTTCGGTTTCTTTCTTGCAACAAAGTATTTTTTACCGCTTTGACGTGACATTTCGTGAGCAAGCGGAATACCCTTTGCCTCAGCTGTGATTATGTAGTCAAATTCAGGAGCTTTTTTGAGAAGCTCTTCAGCACATGCTACTGTAAGCTCTGCATCACCAAAAATAACAAAAGCACCGATTTGAAGCTTTTCGTTAAGAGGGCAGAGGGGAAGGTTTCTGTCAAGCCCTGCGATTTTCATTGAATGGAACATAAAATTACTTCCTTTTCAAAATATTTTAATACAAATACAATTATACATAAATACTTATATAAAAGTCAATAGAACATAGTTTCAATTTGTAAAATAAAGTTGAAAAAGGAGTTAATACAGTATATAATTAATTGGTGATTTTAATATAAAATGATTAGGTGAGATTTATGCATATCCCAACTTGCGAAACTAACGAGCTTAGTATTATTTCATTTGAAGAAGCTCTCTTAAATGAGGCTGAAGGCTCATTTGAATATGACCGCGAAAAATGGTTGTACGTTCCTAATGCGTACACAGAATACCGTTACATATTAGGCACAAGAGGCAAAAATCCTCTTATATGCATAGGAATTAATCCGTCAACCGCAAAGCCCGACGACCTTGATAATACTTTAAAATCGGTAGAGCGTACCGCAAAATTTAACGGGTATGACAGCTTTATTATGTTTAACGTTTATGCCCAAAGAGCAACTAATCCAAAGGATATGGATTGCTCCTTCAATGAGCAGCTTCACAACGAAAATATGAATGCTTTTCGTTATATTTTATCATCCTACGGTGAAGGTAATAAGCCGGCTGTGTGGGCGGCCTGGGGTACGATTATTGAAAAAAGACCATATCTCATAGACTGTGTTCGTGAGATGATAAAAATTGGTAACGAATACGATGCCGGTTGGTATACGGTTGGTAAACGTTCTGTAAAAGGACATCCGCATCACCCGTTATATTTAAAGAATAACAGCCCTGTTGAAGAGTTCGATATTGAGAGTTATATAGAAACTCTTTGATATCCTAATATTTTGTTGACTTTTCAATTATGTTTTAGTAAAATATTAAGATAGTACTTTTTGTCAAAATAAAAGAAATGAGTGAGAAATTTGCCGATTACAGAATATCTTGTAAATAACGCAAAAAATTACAAAAACGAAGTTGCTCTTGTTGAGATTAATCCTGAGCTTCAAGAGAAAAGCAGAATGACATGGAGAGAGTATTCCCTTATAGAGCCTACTGCCGAATCAGGAAGAAAAGAGCTTACTTGGGGTGATTTTGATAAAAAAGCAAACAGATTTGCCAACTTGCTTTTATCAAGGGGAATAAAAAAAGGCGATAGAGTTGCTATTCTTCTTATGAATAGCCTCGAGTGGCTTCCTGTTTATTTCGGTATATTAAAAGCGGGTGCCCTTGCCGTTCCGCTTAACTACCGTTATACAGCAGATGAAATCAAATATTGCCTTAAGCTTTCTGATAGCTCAGTTCTTGTTTTCGGTCCTGAATTTATCGGACGTGTTGAAGAAATTTGCGACAGAATTCCTGATGTAAAATATTCGTTCTACGTTGGTGAGGATTGCCCAAGCTTTGCTGAAAGCTACGATAAGCTTGTGAACTATTGTTCATCAAAAGACCCTGAAATTAAATTGACTGATGATGACGAAGCAGCTGTTTACTTTTCTTCAGGCACAACGGGCTTCCCTAAAGCAATTCTTCACGCTCACAAGAGCCTTGTTCATGCTGCAAAAACCGAACAAGCACATCATTCTCAAGGTAGAGATGACGTATTTCTTTGCATACCACCTCTTTACCATACAGGCGCAAAGATGCATTGGTTCGGTTCGCTTGTTGCAGGTAGTAAAGCTGTTATTCTTAAGGGTACAAAACCCTCTTGGATTATAAAGACTGCTAGTGAAGAGAAGTGTACAATAATCTGGCTTCTTGTACCGTGGGCTCAGGATATTCTTGATTCAATCGACAAGGGCGAAATTGATTTAAGTGAATACACACTTTCACAGTGGAGGCTTATGCATATAGGCGCTCAGCCTGTTCCACCAAGCCTTATTAAAAGATGGCTTGCTGTGTTCCCACATCATCAATACGATACAAACTACGGCTTGAGCGAATCAATCGGTCCCGGTTGCGTTCATTTGGGCGTTGAGAACGTTCACAAGGTTGGTGCTATCGGTAAAGCCGGCTACGGCTGGGAAGTAAAGATTATCGACGAATGCGGTAACACTGTTGAAAAAGGTGACGTTGGTGAGCTTGCTGTAAAGGGTCCCGGTGTAATGCTTTGTTATTATAAGGATGAAAAAGCGACTAACGACGTTCTTCACGACGGTTGGCTTTATACGGGTGATATGGCTCAGGAGGATGAAGATGGCTTCATTTATCTTGTAGACCGTAAAAAAGACGTTATCATTTCAGGCGGTGAAAATCTTTACCCCGTTCAGATTGAAGATTTCCTTCGTAAGCACGACGGTATTAAGGACGTTGCAGTTATCGGTCTTCCCGATGCCCGTTTAGGTGAAATTGCAGCAGCAGTTATTGAGGCAAAAGAGGGTGTAACCCTTACAGAAGATGATATTAACGACTTCTGCTTCGATTTACCAAGATATAAACGTCCGAGAAAATTAATTTTTGCAAAGGTTCCCCGTAATCCCACAGGTAAAATTGAAAAGCCGAAGCTTCGTGAGATTTACTGCGGTGAAAGTCTTGTTGCATCACAAAACGAAATTAATAAATAAGAGGTACATATATGAAAAAATTGCTTTTAGGTAATGAGGCGGTTGCAAGAGGTCTTTATGAGGCTGGTTGCAGAGTTGCTTCAAGTTATCCCGGTACACCAAGTACAGAAATTACAGAGGTTATTTCAAAATATGACGAAATAACAAGTGAGTGGGCGCCTAATGAAAAGGTAGCTGCCGAGGTTGCTTTTGGTGCAGCTGTTGCAGGTGCACGTTCCTTCTGCGGTATGAAGCACGTTGGCCTTAACGTTGCTGCTGACCCTCTTTTTACTTCTTCTTATACAGGCGTTAATGCGGGTATGGTTATCGGTGTTGCTGATGACCCCGGTATGCATTCATCACAGAATGAGCAGGATAGCCGTCACTATGCTCAGGCTTCAAAGATTATGATGTTAGAGCCTGCAGATTCAGACGAGTGTCTTAAATATGCAAAAATGGCTTATGAGCTTTCAGAGAGATTTGATACGCCTATCCTTTTAAGACTTACAACAAGAGTTTCTCACTCAAGAAGCCTTGCTGAAGTAGGCGAAAGAGTTGATAACGGTCTTAAGGAATACCAAAAAAATCCTCAGAAATACGTTATGGTGCCTGCAAACGCTAAGGTTAAGCACGTTACAGTAGAAAAGAGAATCCTTGACCAGATTGAATATTGCGAAACAGAAGCAGTTGAAAATGGTCTTAATTCTGTTGAATACAACGATAAAAAGATTGGTGTTATTACTGCAGGTATCTGCTATGAATACGCAAAAGAAGCTTTAGGTGATAAAGCATCATACCTTAAATTAGGTTTTGTTTACCCATTACCTGAAAAACTTATCAAAGATTTCTGCAAGGAATGTGAAACTGTTTATGTTCTCGAAGAGCTTGACGATTTCATCGAAACTCATTGCAGAAAAATCGGTGTTGACGTAATTGGCAAGAGTGCGTTTACTCTTCAGGGCGAATATTCACAGGGACTTATTAAAAAAGTAATTCTCGGTGAAGGTGTAGAGTCTGTTAAGGCAGACGTAGACGTACCTGCAAGACCTCCCGTTCTTTGCGCAGGTTGTCCTCACAGAGGTCTTTTCTATACTCTTAAGAGATTAAACGTAACCGTTAGCGGTGACATCGGATGCTATACTTTAGGTGTAGCAAAGCCCTTGGGTATGATGGATACTGTTCTTTGTATGGGTGGTAGCGTTTCAGGTCTTCACGGAAGAAACCTTGCTAATCCCGATAAAGCTAATAAGAGCGTTGCCGTTATCGGTGACTCAACCTTTATCCATTCAGGCGTAACAGGTCTTATCGATATTGCGTATAACAACAGTAATTCTGTTACAATTATTCTTGATAACAGTATTACAGGTATGACAGGTCATCAGCAGAATCCTACAACAGGCTACAACATTAAAGGCGAGCCTGCAGCCGCAGTAAGCCTTGAAAAGCTTTGCGAGGCTGTTGGTATCAATAACGTTTTCGTTGTTGACCCCTATAACCTTGATGAATGCTATACAACAATAGGTAAAGCACTCGAGTTGAATGCACCTGCGGTTGTTATTTCAAGAAGACCTTGCGCTCTTCTTAAAACTGTTAAGCATAACCCGCCTTTAAAGGTTAATAAAGATAAATGTAAATCATGTAAAATGTGTATGAAAATCGGTTGCCCCGCTATTAGCATGAAAGACGGCAAAGCAGAAATCGACTTTACACAGTGCCTCGGTTGCAACGTTTGTTCACAGCTTTGCAAATTTGGTGCTATTGAATAAGAAAGGGGAGTGCAGTTAATGAATAAATCAATTATGATAGTTGGTGTAGGCGGTCAAGGTACACTTCTTGCAAGCCGAATTTTAGGTAGTGCCCTCCTTTCAAAAGGGTATGATGTAAAGGTTTCTGAGGTTCACGGTATGAGCCAGAGAGGTGGCTCCGTTGTTACCTACGTTAAATACGGTGAAAAGGTTTATTCACCCGTTATAGGTGAGGGCGAGGCAGACCTTATTCTTGCTTTCGAGCAGCTTGAAGCAGCAAGATGGCTTTCTTGTCTTAAGAAAGACGGTAAGGTTGTTGTTAATACTCAGAAAATTGACCCCATGTCAGTTGTTATCGGTGATAGTGTGTATCCCGATGGCGTAATCGATGCGGTTAAAAATGCAGGTGCAACAGTAGTTGAGCTTGACGCTCTTCCTCTTGCAGTTGAAGCAGGCTCACCTAAAGCTGTAAACGTTGTCCTTATAGGTGCAATGGCTAAGAATACCGATATCGACAAGGAAATCTGGCTTGATGCCGTTAAGGCTTGCGTGCCTGAAAAATTCCTTGAGCTTAACCTTAAAGCGTTTGAATTAGGTTACTCAAACTAAAAATATCATAAAAAACATTTGTAAGATGCTCTTGATTGCAAGGGCATCTTTTTCTTTGTAAAAAAGTAACAAATATTGTAGTAATTCTTTTACTACAAAAGTCTTGTAGAGCGTTGTTTTTTTATTGACAAAATAGACTGAGTGTACTAAAATAGATTATGTAGTATTATAGGTATAGCTATAATATCAAACGACTGAATAATCAGTTAGTTCTTATTGAAAGGGTGTTTCATTTGAAGAGGTCAAAATTTCTTTCTGTCCTCCTTGCTGTGATGCTAGTAATCAGCAGTTTTTCATGCTTATCTGTTGTTTCCTTCGCAGCAACTGTTGACTCCGGTGTCGAGTACGATGATTTAGGTAACGTTACCAAAACTTATTGGGAACTCGATGATACCGGTACACTTACTATTTACTCTGATTCTGCTCCTACATGGATTGATCATGCAGCGGATATTAAAAGAGTAGTATTAGAAGCAGGAGTTACTAAAATTCCTGAAAAGGCTTTTAGTGATTGCGTTAATCTTACAGAGGTTGATGCTACAAAAGCAATATATGATTTGAATAGTATTGGTGCATATGCTTTTGCTGAAACAGATATTGTTTCAATTGCACTTCCTTTTGTGAATTCAATTGGTGAATATGCATTTTTTGGTTGTACTTCACTTGAAGTAGTAGATCTTGGAAAGTCACTTTCATATGTAGGTGACAATGCTTTTAAAAATTGTACAGCTCTTGAAACAGTAACAATGGGTATCGGTACTAAAGTTATCGGTTATGGTATGTTTGAGAATTGTAGTTCTCTTGTAAACATTGCTTTACCCGATAGTATTGAAGAGATCGGTGGTCACGCATTCGAAAACTGTACTTCACTTAAAGAAGCAAATATTCCTGACAGCGTTGAAAAAGTTGGTAGCTACGCTTATTACGGATGTACCTCTATTACAAGTGCTGTTTTAGGTCATAAATTAGCAAGCGTTGGCGAATACATCTTCGGCAGATGTACTTCACTCGAAACAGTTACCTTCAGAACAGATGAAGATATCATCTGCGACTGGATGTTCTATGGTTGTACATCACTTAAAACAATTGTTGATTTCCCCGAAAGTGTTAAAACTATTGGTTCTCATGCATTTGAAGGTTGTGCTGAAATCACAGAAATCACACTTCCTAATACTGTTACTACAATCGGTGATTACGCTTTCTCTGAATGTGCAGGCTTAACTGAAATATTATTGCCTAAATCACTTGTTACAATTGGTAAATATGCTTTCAATGGCACTTCTCTTAAAGAGATTGATATACCTTACGGCGTATCAAACATTGAGAAAGGTGCATTCACAACATGTGCATCACTTACGGCAATCAATGTTTCAGACATCAATACAGAGTATAGAAGTATAGATGGTATTCTTTACTCAGAAGACGGAACAGTTCTTATTTTCTGCCCCGCAGCAAAATCAGGCGATATTGTTATCCCTGAAACTGTTGATGAGATTGCTGAAGGTGCTTTTGTAGGTTGTACAGCACTTGGTGTTCTTGAAATCCCTGCAAGCGTTGCAACAATTAATGCTATCGCGTTCAACGGTTGTGCAGACACACTTGTTATAAAGACTCCTTGTAATTCTGCGGCCGCAGCTTATGCTAAAGCTCGTGCTATCAAAACTGATTTAATTCATTCAGTAAATACTGAATGGGTTGTAATAACTGAAGCAGGTTGTGAATCTACAGGTGAAAAAGAACTTCGTTGTGTAGATTGTGGTCATGTTCTTCAGGTAGAAGGCATTGATGCTATAGGTCATAGCTATAATGACGGTGAAGTAACAAAAAAAGCAAGTTGTGAAACTGACGGCGTTGTTACATTTACTTGTCAGAATGCAGGTTGTTCAGATACTTACACAGTGACAATCCCTGCATTAGGTCATAAATATACTTCTGAAGTAACAAAAGAGCCTACTTGCGATGAAGATGGTGTAAGAAGATACACTTGTCAGAATGAAGGTTGCTATTCTGTTTATACAGAGGCTATTCCTGCAACTGACCACGCACTTGATGACGGCACAGTAACTCTTGAAGCTACTTGTGAAACAGATGGTGTTAAAACATATAAATGTACTCATGATAACTGTAAATATAAAACAACTGAAGTGATTCCTGCAACAGGTCACAAGATGGATAAGGGTACAGTTACAAAAGAGCCTACATGTACTGAACTTGGTGTTCTTACTATTAAATGTCAGAATGTAGGTTGTGAGCATGAAACAACCTCTGACATTCCCGCACTTGGTCATAGTTATGATGATGGTGTTATTACTAAAAACCCCACAGTAAATGAGAACGGCGTTATTACATATACTTGTGAAACTTGTAAAGATACTTACGAGGTTTCTATTCCTAATACAGCGTTTGACGGCATAACAGCAACAAACGACGGTGCTTATGCTGACGAAAACGGTGAAATCCAGAATCTTGTATGGGTATTATTTGATGACGGCACACTCGTTATATATGGTGATACTGAAACAAATGAATGGGCAGCATACGGTGCACAGGTTAAAACAGTTATTATTACAGGTACAACAACTGTAGTTAACAATTCTGCATTCGGCGGTTATCCCGCTCTTGAAAAAGTTATCTTCACAAAAACACTTGCAAAAATCGAAGCCGGTGCATTCCAGGATTGCGATCTTCTTACAGAGCTTGATATCCCCGGTACAACAGAAATTCAGGATTATGCATTCTATGATTGCGATGGCTTAACAAGAGTTGCTATTTACGGCGGTCTTGCAGAAGGTAAAGTTGGCAAAGCTATTTTCAAGGGCTGTGACAAGCTTGAAGCTCTTGAAGTTAAAAACGGTGCAATTGAAATCGGCGAAGGCATGTTTGAGGATTGCGTAGCTCTTAAAACAATTGACCTTCCTGATAGTATCTGCAAAATCGGCAGACTTGCATTCGAAAACTGTTCATCACTCGAAAATATTATCATTCCTGATAGTACAACTGAAATCGGTGAATATGCATTCTATGATTGTAAATCTGTTAAATCTGCATATATCGGTCATAACGTTTCAACAATCGGTGAATACGTATTCGGCAATTGTTCTTCACTTGTTGACGTTGAAATCAAATGTGCAATGCCCGGTATTGTAGATGGTATGTTCTACGGTTGTTCATCACTTAAATCACTTAAAGACCTCCCTGCAGGTATTAAGATGATCGGTAACTATGCGTTTGCAAAATGCACAGCGTTTGAAGAAATTACTCTTCCTATTTCTCTTGAAACAATCGGTAACAATGCATTCGATTCAACTGTAATCACAACTATTGATATTCCTGCAAGCGTTACAACAATTGCAGCAGGTGCATTCACAAATTGTAAGAAGCTTACAGCAATCAACGTAGATTATAACAACCGTGTATATGCAAGTGTTGACGGTGTGCTTTATGACATCGCTCTTGATACGCTCATTACTTGTCCCGCAGGTAAAGCAGGTGCTTATAAAGTTTACGACGGTACAACAAAAATTAATGACGGTGCGTTTATCGGTTGTGCCGATCTTACAGAGGTTGAAATTCCTGATAGCGTAACTGAAATTGCAAATAATGCATTTAGCGGTTGCAATGCAGACCTCACAATTAAAGCAAACTGCGGTGCTTATGCAGCTGAATATGCAGCAAAACGTAGTATGAAATCAGACCTTACTCATGCAGGCGGTTACGAATGGGTTGTTACAACGTCAGCAACTTGTCTTGTAGACGGTGCAAGAGAAAAGAGATGTGCAGGATGTGGTTACGTTTATGAAACAGAAACCCTTGCTGCTCTTGGTCATGATTATAATACAGGTGAAATAACAACAAAAGCAACTTGTACAACAGACGGTGTTCTTACAAAAACATGTGAAAGAGAAGGCTGCGGTTACTATGTAACAGAAGCTATCCCTGCAACAGGTCACTCATTAAGTGATGAGAATATCGTTAAAGAAGCAACATGTACTGAAAACGGTGAAAAGGTTGTTAAATGTACAAACGAAGGTTGCACACTCACTGAAACAACAGTTATTCCCGCAACAGGTCACAATTACGAAGCAAAAGAAATCAAACCCGCAACTTGCCGCGAAGATGGCAAAATGCAATATACATGTGCAAACTGCGGTGACACTTACACTGAAGCTACCAAGGGTGAGCATCAGCTTACAACAGCAAAGAAAGATGCAACTTGCGAAGCTGAGGGTCAAGAAGGTCAGTGGTGTGTAGTATGTAATCAGTTTATTGGTTCAGCAACAACAATTCCCGCAAAGGGCCACAGCTTCGTTAACGGAAAATGCGAAAGCTGCGGTAAAGAAGATCCTAATGCAAAAGCAGACGGGTTACATCTTATCGATGGCGTTTGGTATTACTACGTTAATAATAAAGTAGCAACTGATTATACAGGTCTTGTAGAGTACAACGGTGCATGGTACTACGTAGAAAACGGTGTTCTTAACTGGAATGCGACAACTCTCGTATACCACTACGGTTTATGGTATTACGTAGAAAACGGTGTTCTTAACTGGAATGCAACAACTCTTGTAGAGTACTACGGTTTATGGTATTACGTAGAAAACGGTGTTCTTAATTGGAATGCAACAACTCTTGTAGAGTACTACGGTGCATGGTACTACGTAGAAAACGGTGTTCTTAACTGGAATGCAACAACTCTTGTAGAGTACTACGGTTTATGGTATTACGTAGAAAATGGTGTTCTTAATTGGAATTACACCGGTCTTGTATACTATTACGGCGTTTGGTACTATGTAGAGAACGGTGTTATTAATTGGAATGCCAACACTCTTGTTTATCACAACGGCGGTTGGTACTACGTTCAGGGTGGTATAATCACATGGAATTATACCGGTTACGTAGAGTATTACGGTGCACAGTATTACATCACAAATAGCTACCTTGATTGGAGCAAACAATAATTTAAATATAAAGCTGCTTGGTGCTTCGGCATCAAGCAGCTTTGATTTTTGAGAGGATAAATTTAAAAGTCACATCAATATAATATAATCATATAATATATTGGTGAGTTGTATGATAAAGTTTTACTATAAGCCGATGAAGAAACGACCGCCGCCCGTTAAAGCAAAGTGGTTGATTTTCAAAGGGAGAAAACAGAAAATCCAGTTTAGATTGGCTTGTGTTATCCTTTTAATATGTATAGCAATAATTTTCGGTGAATTTCAGTTGCGGCCGATTATTAAAAATGCAGGTTCTAATGCCTTGAAAAATGAGTTGACTCTTTTACTTAACGATGCTGTAAATAAAACTCTTCAAAGCGAAAAGGTAGTATATAACGATTTTATAACTATCAGCTACAACGATAGCGGTAAAATAACTGCAATAATAACTAATACTATTTTTATAAATGATTTTAAAGCTATGTTATCTGAGAAAGCAGCTAAAACGGTTAGTGATTGCGGAGACTTTAATATTCTTGTGCCGTGGGGAACTCTTTTTGGGAGTGAAATATTCAGCGATAGAGGGCTTGAGCTTGTAGTTGAATCAAGCACCTACGGTTTTGCTGTAACTGATATATATAGTTCTTTTGAAAGCGTTGGTGTAAACCAAACTCTACATAAAATATACGTTGAGGTTATCTTATCTGCAACGGCATATATAGGTAATTATAAAGTCGTGCAAGTCGTTAAAAGTCGTGTGCCTGTAGCAGAAACTGTCATAGTTGGTGACGTGCCAAACGCATATTACGATATAAAAAAATAACTTCAGGAATAAATATAATCCTGAAGTTATTTTTGTTTAATTATTCGTTAATAAATTTATTCATTAAGCTATAGCCGATATCTATATAGTTACCTGTATCTTTAGCCGTGTTTTCAGTGAATGCTTCAATACCGTTATCTTTCTCTTTAGATTTCTGATAAATCATAAAGGGTACAGCATTTCCGGCGTGAGTCATAGTAACGATAGGTGTAGGATGATCGGGGAGTACCATAATTTTATAATCATCGTATTCATCTAAAGCGGGTATAAGCCTAGAAAGTACCTTTTCATCAATTATTTCGATTGATTTAACCTTGTTTTCAGGCTCGTTTCTGTGTCCGCACTCGTCGGGTGCTTCAATATGAATATAAACAAAATCCTTTGTTTTCAATTCTTCTATTGCACATTCAGCTTTGCCCTCAAAGTTTGTATCGATATAGCCTGTAGCACCTTTAACGTCAGGTGAAGCCATGCCTGCACATTTTGCAATACCTTTAAGAAGGTCAACTGCAGAAATGATTGAGCCGTTAACACCGAATTTCTCTTTGAAATCAGGTAATGAGGGTTTAGTACCTTCGCCCCAAAGCCATATTGAGTTTGCAGGGCGTTTGCCTTCGGCAATGCGTCTTTTATTAACGGGATGCTCCATAAGAAAATCGTAGCTTTCTTTCATCATAGCAATAAGCTCTTTTGCGTTTTCGTTATTTGAAAGATACGCAACGATAACCTTGCCTGAAATATCGTGAGGGGGAGTCATTTTGCCTAAATCGAGAGTGCCCTCGTGCCATACGAGGCAGTGACGGTAAGCAACACCGCTATAAAAAGCAAAAATATCGTTACCGAAATGCTCCTGAACGCTTTTAATAATCTCAGATGCATCTTCGGTAGAAATGTCACCTGCACTGTAATCTACCATTGTTTTATCCTCGTAATACTCTTCGTCTGAAAGAGTAACAAGGTTGCAACGGAAAATGATATCAGTAGGGAGCATGTCAACACCGATGCTTACAGCTTCAAGAGGTGAGCGGCCTGTATAACATTCTTTCGGGTTATAGCCCAAAACACTCATATTCGCAATGTCGCTACCGGGTTTAAGCCCGTCAGCAACAGTTTTAACAGTACCTACTTCGCCAAATCTTGCAAGCCTATCGAGAATAGGCTTTTTAGCGCATTCCATAGGTGTTTTGCCGTTTAATGCGGGTACGGGATAATCAGCCATACCGTCGTATAAAACAACAATATATTTCATAGGATAACCTCATTTCAATTGGATATATAATATTGCTAATATAATACAACTATTTAAACAGTCTTGTCAATAAATATTACTTGCAATATTTAAATAATTAGAGTAAAATTAGTATGTAAATATTATTGAGTAAAAGGGGTTTTTACAATGAAATTACCATTAGCTATTCAGCTTTATTCCGTTCGTGACGATATGGAAAAAGACTTTGAAGGCACAGTTAAAAAAATTAAAGAATTAGGCTATGAGGGTGTTGAGTTTGCAGGCCTTTTTGGAAAAACCGGCTTAGAGGTTAAAGCTCTTTGCGATGAGCTTGATTTGGTTCCCGTATCTGCTCACGTTCCTTATTATGATATGCTTGAAAACCCTGAGGCAGTTCTTAAGGATTATCAGGATTTAGGCTGTAAATACGTTGTAGTGCCTTATCTTACTGAGGAGTGCCGTCCCGGTACAGACGGCTGGGATGCAACCGTTGAGGGTATCCGTAAAATTGGTGCAGCCGCAAAAGCTATGGGTCTTCAGCTTCTTTACCATAACCACGATTTTGAATTCCTTAAAATAGACGGTAAATACGCTCTTGATATTCTTTATGATACAATTCCTGCTGATTTACTTCAGACAGAGATTGACACCTGTTGGGTTAACGTTGGCGGCGAAGAGCCTGCAGCATACGTTGAAAAGTACGCAGGCAGAGCACCTATTGTTCATCTTAAGGATTTCGCAGGTCAAAAGGGTAACGGCCCTCTTTATAAGCTTATCGGCATTGAAGAAGAGGAAACAGCAGCTTCTGAAAACACATTCGAATTCCGTCCAGTTGGTAGCGGTTGTCAGGATTGGAAAAAGATTATCGCTTCCGCTGAAAAAGCAGGTGCACAGTGGCTTATCGTTGAGCAGGATGACCCCTCAATGCAGAAAACACCTATGGAATGTGCAGCAACAAGTATAGAGTATTTGAAAACTTTATAAGATTTATTAACCCCGTTGGAATCGAAAGGTTTCAACGGGGTTAAGCTTTGCTTTTGTGAATAAAAAAGATACCCTACACAATTGTAGGGTATCTTGGATTATTGTTGGATAGATTATCTGTTAAGAATAAGCTTTGTAAGCTCAACGGGGTCAACGATTGTATCGCCCTTATAAACTCTCATATTACCTGAAGCGATTTCATCAATGAGGATAACTTCGTCATTGTTGTAACCGAATTCAAACTTGATATCCCAAAGGTCAAGACCGATTGTTTTAAGGTCATCAGCAATAATCTTTGTGATTTTAAGTGTCTGTTCTTTCATGCTTTCAAACATTTCGGGGCTCATAACACCGAGTGCTGCAAGACCTTCGCCTGTAACGAGGGGGTCACCTTTAGCATCGTTTTTGAATGTGCATTCAACGTAACCACCGGGAAGAACTGTACCGTCTTCGATGTATTCACCGTATCTACGGATAAAGCTACCTGTAGCAACAAGTCTGCAAATAACTTCAAGACCGTGACCGAAAACTTTACCGGGAAGAACTTCCATAGTTGCGTTGTCAACATCAGCGCTTACGTAGTGAGTTTTGATGCCTGCTTCTTTAAGCATATCAAAGTAGTAGATAGATGTTTTAAGGTTTTCTTTGCCGATACCATCGATTGTAAGACCAACACTGTTTTCACCTGGATCAAAAACGCCGTCTTTACCTGTACAATCGTCTTTGAATTTAAGCATTACGTTGCCGTTTTCAAGCTCGTAAACGTCTTTTGTTTTACCTTCATAAACTTTTTTCATTTTAAATCTCTCCTTTACCGCATAGCAGTAACATCAAATTTTTACATATAAATTTTAAAACTGTTTAATAAAAAAGTCAAGTAAATGTAATCGTTTTTTTATCATAAACTAAATGTTCTAAAAATATGTTATAAATAGGCTCTTTTGAAAAATAATTTTTGTTTATTTATACATTTTTAATTGATGATTTATCAATTAAAATCCCTTACAAGAAAATTCAGTCCAAGCACTGTCACTTGATAATTCACCGCCATTACGGAAATTATCTAATCGGCTTGTATTTCCATTGAGATATGCATCAAACCATAATGAAGCGTAATGAACGTAAGGTGTGGGTGTTGAACAACAGGTTGTGTGAATACCGCCAATATAATTTACGTATACAGCAGGGCCTTTTACTGCATCGTAAGCCGTTTTTATCCATTTATCAGCATCAACAATCATATCCTTTGTTCCTGCCATAAAAAGAACGGGAGTGCTTAGTTTTTCGGCTTCTTCAACGTAGTTGCTTCCCGCTATTGAAAGTACGCAATCAATTCTTGGATCCTTGGCTGCAGCGTTTACCGCACTTCTACCGCCTTGTGAATGACCTACTGCTGCGATTTTTTCGGTGTTTACCTTGCCGTATAATACGCTTGACGAATTACCGTTTTCTGATATTACAAAGTCTATTGAAGCTATTTGAGCAGAGCCATCAGCAGCCATTGTTTCGCTATTGCCTACAACTATAAATCCACTCTTTGCTAATTCTTTAAGAAGTGTTTCATAGAATGTGTAAGAAACCATAGTGCCGTTTGCAAAAGCAACTATAGGGTATGTACGGTTAGAGGTGGTTAAATCAGCAGGGTAGTAAACCGCTTGCTCTATAGAGTTGTAGGTGCTTGTGTATTTACCTACACCGTCGGTTATCTGAGGTGTAGCTTCAGTGGGCTTTTGTGTTTCTGTTTGTGTTGTATCGGGGGTTTGTGATTCTTGAGAAGCTGTAGCTCCTACAGAATTTGCTAAAGTAGTGTTTTGCGAAGCTGCTACTGTTTCTGATGGATTTTGCTGAACAACTGAATTTTCAGATGATTCCGTAGGTATAACGTTGTTATTGTCTGGGGTATTAACCACTCCGTTACCAACGTATTGCTGAGTTGTCGTAGTTGTGGTTTCAGTGTTGTTTCCACAAGCAGTAACAGTCACAAGCATTGCTAAAACTAAAACCAATGAAAAAAACTTTTTGAAATTTTTCATAGCAACCTCTCCTTGTAAGAAAGTTTTTGTAGATAATTCTATATTAACATATATATTATATTTTCTCAACAGCAAAATTAAGAGTATGAAGGCA
>JAZROI010000039.1:0-25063 GCA_045648585.1 Acutalibacteraceae bacterium | reverse complement strand
GCTAAAACAGGGCACGATTTCTCAGATGAATGGACAATTGATAAAGAAAAGACATGTACAGAATCCGGTTTGAAATCACATCATTGTACTCGTTGTGATGAGGTAACTGATGAAACAGAAATCCCTGCAACCGGTCATAGCGTTAGTGAATGGCAAGTAAGAACTGAAGAAACGTGTACAACTGACGGTTTAAAATATAGAGTATGTTCGAATTGTTCAGTTGAAGAAACAGAGATTATTTCAAAAACAGGGCACGATTTCTCAGATGAATGGATTATTGATGAGGTGGCAACATGTATCGAATCGGGCTCAAAATCACGTCATTGTTTACGATGTGATGAAAAAACAGATGAAACAGTTATACCTTCAGCGGGGCATGATTTTAGTGAATGGCAAGTAAGAACTGAAGAAACATGTACAACTGATGGTCTTAAATATAGAGTGTGTACAAATTGTTCAACTGAAGAAACAGAGATTATTTCAAAAACAGGGCATAATTATATTGTAAAAAATGTTCTTGAGGTACATCCTCATACAATAACAAATATGTGTACATTATGTTTTGAAGAAATTATAGAAACATCAAAAGTGACGGGCTGTTTAGGTTGTGACTTTAACATAACAGCAATAGATGTTTCGAATTATAAAGTTGTTTCTTATATAGGTTCAGATAAAAATGTTGTTGTTCCCGGAACATATAACAACTGCAATGTAACAACGATTGCGGTCGGTTGCTTCAAGGGTAATGATACAATTGAGACGGTAGAAATCGGTAGAGGAATTACTACAATTGGCTCTATTGTATTTATGAATTGCACAGCACTAAAGAAAGTTTACATTCCGGCGACTGTGACATCAATAGGCGATAATGCATTTTATGGTTTTACCGGAACAATATACTGCCATTACAATAGTGAAGCGTATAATTACGCTGTGGCAAATGACATTAAATATGAAGTGTTAGGAATTATTGGGACGGAGAAAACTACTATTGATTATGAAAATTCAATTATTTTTACAACGGCTTATAATTGTGCCGATTTGTCTGAAATAATAGTTTCTGACCCCAATATCTTCTCGTACTGTGTTCCGAGTTTTATGGTGGGGGATTTAGAAATTTACGGAACAGGTAGTGAATTATCTGTATTCAAAGAAAGTGAATATTTAGGTGATTATAAGGTTATCGTAATTGGTGATTTAAACGGTGATGGGTATTGTAACGTTATAGACGTTGTTGAGTCGGAACGTGCAGCAAATGGTCACATAGATGCGTCCGCTGACCAGATATATGCTGCTAATGGCTACATCTCAACAGAAATTACAACCTCATCCTTCCAACAAGTTGTAAATGCGGCATTGAAAGCTTAAATAAAAAAAGTTCTGCAAATTCATTTTGCAGAACTTTTCTTTTTATTAATCTGTTGCATCTGATATCATAACTTACCCTCGCCAATTTAAAAGCCTCTGTAATATTACAGAGGCTTTTGTTTAATGCTTTAAAGAATGTGTTTCCCTTTGTGCTGCTACAAGATTTGCGTATATACCGCCCATTGAAATAAGCTCTTCGTGAGTGCCTACCTCTGCAATTCTGCCTTTTTCGATAACAACAAGGCGGTTTGCATTTTTTAGAGTAGCAAGTCTATGGGCAATAGCAATAGTTGTTCTGCCCTCAATAAGACGGGTAAGAGCTTCCTGAATTTTAATTTCAGTTTCAGGGTCGAGTGAGCTTGTTGCTTCATCAAGAATAAGTATTTTGGGATTTTTAAGAATTGCTCTCGCAATACTTACTCTTTGTCTTTCACCGCCCGAAAGTGAGTGACCGTTTTCGCCTATTACCGTGTTATAGCCGTCGGGTAGCTTTGTTATAAATTCGTGAGCGTTAGCTGCCTTTGCCGCCGCTATAACCTCGTCAAGAGTAGCATCAGGCCTTGCGTATGCAATATTCTGGAAAACAGAGCCTGAAAAAAGATATGTTTCCTGGAAAACTACACCTATATTTTTTCTTAACTCATCTTGCGGAATGTTACGTATATCAACACCGTCAATTGTAATGCTTCCTAAGGATGGGTCATAAAGTCGCATACAAAGGTTTATCATTGTAGATTTACCTGCACCTGAATGACCTACAAGACCAATCATTTCACCTGAATTTATATGAAGGTTTATGTTCTTTAAAACTGGCTCGTAGGATTTGTAGCCGAACGTAACACCGTTAAAATCTATTGCACCTGCAGGGTTGATTTTTTCGGGCTTTTCGGTTGATACCATTTGCGATTCTTCATCAAGTATTTCATAAATTTTAACAAGGCTCGTTGCACAGTCGGCAACTCTTCTTGGGAAAAGTGACATCCAACGAAGAGGTGCATATAAAAACCCAAGGTATAAATTAAAGCGTGTAAGCTCACCTAATGTAAGAGTTCCGTCAAGCACCATTTTACCGCCTATTAATAGAACGAGAAATTCACCCAATGCCATAAAGTTACCAACAAGGGGGAAGGTAACTGCCCAGTATTTTTCGTTAGAAGAGCTGATATCAGCTAATTTTTTTGAAACCCTTGAAAATTTTTCAATTTCTCTTTCCTCGTTACCAAAGGATTTTACGATTCTGATACCCTTAATAATATCATGAAGAATTGAGGTTGCTTTTGAATCAACTCGCCATTGCTTATGATATCTTACTCTTGTAGAATGACGGAATAAGGTCATAAACAATACGCCTATAGGAATAGGTACGATTACCGCAAGAGTAAGTGTAACGTTTGTGCAGAAAAGAATTGTAAGAATAACCGTGAACATTATTACCTGTTCAATTAAATATCTTCCCTGTTGATTGAAAAATTCTTTTACTCTTTCCGTATCTCTCGTTACTCGGTGAATAAGGTTGCCTGTAGTTTTACCTGACATTGAGGAAAGGGAAAGCTCTTGGATTTTACCGTAAACTAATTCTCTTAAATCCTTTGAGAATTGCGAGCCTACCCTTATTGAAATTCTTGAGCTGAAAATGTTTATTGCTTTTGATATAGCAAAGGTTATAGCCATCAAAAGTGCAATAGCAATAACACCCGTTGTACGCGATTGAAAATAAGGGTTAACGTTTTCAACGGGTATGAGATAATGGTCGATTAATATTGAGTTAAATAAAGGCATAATTGCCCCGAGAACGTTTGCGATTGTTAAAAGAATACCTGACAATGCAACGGATTTCACGTAGGGCTTAAAATAAGTGAAGGCACGTGAAAAAACGTAAGATTTTTTTACACAGAAAAGACACACGTTCATTCCTCGTGGGTAATGACGGTGGCATTTCGGGCAAAGTGGTAAATCGTCGGTATTCATTTCTAAAAGCTCGTTGCTCTCGTAGTAGTGGTTAAGTACCTTTACAAGCTCACCGATTTCACCGACACAGCTCATTGAAAAACGGCAAACCGTTACGTTTTCACTACCGTCACAATTAGCATTATGCGGCTTTAATTCAAGCCTACCGCAGCCGATGTCAGTAAGCTGTACCGCCTCGCAAAAATCATTTATATTAAATTTTTCTTCTTTACCGTCAAGAAGCTTTGTAAGTATACCGTCAGAAAGTGTGAGGGTGCCGTTACAAACCCTTCCGTCTGGTGAAATATCAAAATGTACTGTTGAAATATTCATAATTAATATAAATAAGGCTCCAAAAGACGTCTGCTTTTTTGTTCTATTTTTTCGTATTCAGGGATAATGTATCTGTTGCCGTCAACGTCAAAAATCAAAAGGGTGTTTTCGCTTGAAAAACGAAGGTTTCTTGTTAAATCTCTTACGGTAAAGCTTTTATCTTTGCCGTCTATTATCGTTTCAAAATAGAAATGTCCCATTCTTTCCTTGATGCTTTTAACTGAAGTAACGCAAGGACAGTAATATCTGCTTTCAAGCTCCTTGCTACAAGCAGAATAAGAGCTTTCATCAAGGTCTTTTATGCTTCTTATAATGCCGAGCTCTTCATTTTCAAGGCTTTGAACACAAATATATTCTTCCTTGAGAGTGTAAGGGTAGCTTCTTATAAGCTTTACTCTGCCTTTGCTTTCATTTTTGAGAGCAAAAACTAAAAATCCGTTATTGTTGAATTTAAAGCTGCATTCTTCGGGGTTGAGAAATTCAATAGATAATCTGTTATCAGTCATTGCTTTCACCCTCCGTTTCCTTTTTTTTGTTAGCTTCTTCGCCGATTCCTATAAAGCGAAGAGCTTCCTCCTGAAGCTTAAATGTCTTATAATATGCACCTTTTTTATCCATAAGCTCATTATATGAGCCGAATTCAATACATTCACCGTCTTCAATCACCGCTAATTTATCTGCATCACGAAGAGTTGAAAGTCTATGAGCAATAGCGATAGTTGTTCTGCCTTCCTTAAGCTCTGAAAGTGAATTCTGAATATTTCTTTCAGTTTCAGTATCCATAGCCGCAGTAGCTTCGTCAAGAATAAGTATTTTTGGGTTTTGGATGATTGTTCGTGCAATTGAAATACGCTGTCTTTCACCGCCCGAAAGGTCTTGCCCACCAGAGCCAACCCAGGTTTCGTAGCCATCGGGAAGCTTCGTTATAAAGCTATGAGCCGAAGCGGCTTTTGCAGCGGCGATAACCTCGTCGTTTGTAGCGTCGGGCTTTGCGTATCTTATATTATCGGCAATAGTACCCATAAAAAGATAGATATCCTGAGAAACGATACCGATATTTTCTCTTAATTGCTTTGACGACAAATCCTTAACGTCAACACCGTCTATTTTTACAACGCCTTCCTTTGGGTCGTAAAGACGGGCAATAAGGTTCGAAATCGTAGTTTTTCCTGCACCCGTTTTTCCTACCATACCGAGCATTTCACCTGCTTCTATTTTTAAGGAAAGATTTTTTATAATCGGGTGTGCAGGCTCGTATTCAAACTGTAATTCGTTTATTTCAATTGAGCCTTTGAAATCTTCGAGGATAACTGGCTTTTCTTTATCTTTAATATCAGGCTCAGTGTCCATAATTTCAAATACACGCTGAGCAGAATCAACGCATCTTGCCCACCAGTTTGTAACCCAAGAAAGAAATTCAATGGGTGCTTGAAGCATACCAAGGTAAACAACAAACGTAAGAAGCTCACCAACTGTAAGCTCGTTTGTTTTAATGCAAAGCACGCCACCGTAGCCTAAAACAATAGCACCTAAAATATAAACGACAATCGAAAGAATAGGGAATACCGTGTTTTCGGCATTTGCAGCTTTTACTTCTGAGTCCATCAGCTTTTTGCTGATTTTATCAAAGGACTTAAGCTCGTCGTCCTCTTTAGAAAAGGCTTTTATAATTCTATGACCGTTTATATTGTCGCTTACCTTTGAAGTGAGTAATGAGTTCTGTACCCATACCTTGTGGTGAAGCTTTCTGAAAAGCTTTTCAAAAAGTGGGTATAAAACTAAAATTATAGCTGCACCCAGAATTACGGATAAGGTTAATTTTACGCTTGTCAAGAACATAATAACAAGAATTCCCGCTACGGTAATTGCGTTTGAAATGAGATAGGGGAAGCCGTCAACAAAGAACCAGTAAATATTGTTTGAATCTCTTGTGACACGCTCCATAAGAGAGCCTGTTTGCTTATGAGTATAAAAGCCAACGGAAAGCCCCTGCATTGCTTTGAATATTTTAATTTTAATACTGTAAATAACCTTAGGTAAAATTCCTGCAACAATATATTGATAGCAGAGGGTGAAAAGCTGGTTAAAAAGCTTTATTAAAGCAATAGTGCCTACTACGGTGAAAAGTGCTTTTAAAAGTGCGTCATAGCCAAGAGGGTTGCCCACGTTTAAAACCTCGTCGTAAAGCTTTTGCGTACTGAATTGGGGAAGTATCAGATTAAAGCTCGAGCTTACAAGCACCGCAAATATCATAAAAATCATTTTCCACTTAACTTCACCGAAGAAAGAGAAAAGTCGTTTTACCGTGGAACGCTTGTCAACGCAATCCTTACAAAAACGCATCCCTTGGGGAACAGGAGCACCGCATTTTATACACACTCTGTCGTTTGCGTTTAAAATATATTGCGTATAGTCTTTTCCGTCTTTAAAAGCCTTGAATATTTTTCGGAAAAGGTCGGCTTTTTCAAGTAAGCCTATTGAGAAATAGGTTAAAGAATAATATTCGCCGTCGAAGCTATAAGTTAACTGACCCGTTGCTAAATTTTGCTCTGCGAAAACCTCGTCTATTTCATCAATTGGAATGCTTTCAAGCTTTAAGAGAGTAGGTGTTAATTCTTCAGGCTTTTTGTTTTTCTTTTTCTTGCCCTTCTTTTTTAAATCTATATCGGGCAATTTGAATTCTGCAACGTAAAGCCCTTTTTCGTCAAAGCAAACGTACATCTCACCAAAGGCTTCGGGAGAGTTCATATCAGCCTTAAAGGTGTATATTAAATTTTCGGTGTCAAGTCCGTTTTCGTTAAGGATTTTCGCTATAGGCTCGGGTAACTGACCCGAGGGAGTGAAAACGGGGTGAGGAGGCTTTTTTATATGAAGCTTAAAAAGAATCTTATTTATAATTTTCATAAAAATCTCCCTAAAGTAATTCAGAATAACTAAATTATATTATCACAGCATTTAATAATTCGCAATATTTATAAGGAAATATAGAATATATTTTAGTTTTAATTGAAGTTTCGGAATCTACGTTTTAACAAATTTTTAACATTATAAGTGTAAATTGACTAATTGAGATGAACTGTATTTGTGCAAATCTACATTTTTGCTTTTTCGAAGTAATAAAGCAAAAAGTGAATTGACATTCACTACCGTTTTTGCTATAATTAAGCCACTATGATTTTATCATAGGGGTATATGTAAAAAAGTTGAAACAGATGTTTTTTGCGGAATGATCGCTATTTAAACAACAAAAATCGGTAGTTTCGATGAATAAAATTCAAGGGATTTTATAATTTTATTTAAGGAGAAGAAAGTTTTATGGCTGTAAAAAGTATTACAAGATTTGGTATCCAAAGAAAAATCGTTGCTAATATGACAACCGAAAGCTGGCAGAATATTCCTCACGTTAGTTATTTATATGAGCCTGACGTTACAGACTTTTTAGCTGAATTCAAAAAGTTTCAGAATGATTGCGGTTACGAGGTGAAACCTACTTTTAATGCAGTTCTTCTTAAAGCAATAGCAGAGGCTATTGAGGTTGACCCCGTTATTAATGCTCATATTCATTATGAAAGAGGTCTTGTAAGAGGTAAGGTTACCGTTTTTGATAATATAGATATTTCAGTTCCGTGGACTCTTCCTGACGGAAATATGATGACAATAACAATGAAGGATATGGGTAACAAAACCCTTAAAGAAATTGCAGAGTATCAGGCTGACATCAACCGCAGACTTGAAAAAACAAACCTTACAGAAGCTCTTTATTCAGTATCCTTCCATGATACAGTAGAAAAGCTTAAAAAAGGTCACATTTTAAAGGCTATAAAAAGAATCTACGGTGCAAATACAAATCCCAACCATAAGATTAAGCTCCTTAAGGGTGCCGAGAAAAAGGCGTACAACGCTATTCCTGAAACCGAAAGAATCACTCGTAAAGACCTTAAACAAGGTACAATTACCGTTTCAAATATCGGTGCTGATTCAAGAGGGCTTGCAGGCGAATGTGCAATGCTTATGGTTATTCCCCCTCAGATTTGTGCTATCGGTGTAGGCGCTTTACAGAGAAGACCCGTTGTGGTTAAAAATGAAAACGGTGAAGAAGAAATCGTTATAAGAACAATTCTTCCTATGAACATTTGCTTTGACCACAGAGCACTTGATTTCGGTGAGGTAAGACCCTTCCTTACAAAAATGCAGGAGATTTTCGAAAATCCCGAAATGATTCTTAATCATAACGCTTAATTGCATATATAAATACACACATAAATACATAATTTATGCGACTGTCGAAAGGCGGTCGCATTTTTGTTTTATGCAATTGAATAAATGTTTATTTGTGGTATAATTGAATTATAAAATACTCGGAGTTGATTTTATGGATTTTAATATATATATGCCAACGAGAATCGTAGGTGGAAAAGATTGCGTTTTAAATAACGGCGATATGTTCTCTTCTTACGGTAAAAAATGTCTTATAGTTACAAGTAGAAGCGGAGCAGTTAAAAGCGGAGCGTTAAACGACGTTTTAACGGTTTTTGAAAAAGAGGGAATTACTTACGGGATTTTCGATGAAATAAATGAAAACCCTTTAGCCTCTGCTTGCATTAAAGCGGGGGAAACGGCAAGAGCAATGAACGCAGATTTTATTGTTGGTATCGGCGGTGGTTCGCCCCTTGATGCTTCAAAGGCTGTTGCAATATGTGCAGAAAACCCTGATTTTGATATTGACGGACTTTACAACAGAAAAATACCGTCAAAAGCTCTTCCACTTATACTTATAGGTACAACAAGCGGAACGGGTAGCGAGGTTACGGGTGTCAGCGTATTAACAAATGATAAAACTATGATGAAAAAGAGTATATCGGGGGCTGATTGCTATGCTGCGGTATCGTTTCTTGACCCGAAATATACTTGTTCAATGCCTTATAACGTTACTGTAACAACCGTGCTGGATGCCTTCGCACATGCCGTTGAGGGTTGGTTTTCCGTGAAATGCACTGCTTTACCGAAAAAATATGCCGAAATGGCATTACCCGTTATATTTGACGGACTAAAATTCTTGTATGAAACAAAAGCTATACCTGATGAAAAAATGCGAGAAAAGCTTTATTATGCTTCAATTTATGCAGGACTTACGTTAAACGTTTGCGGTACAGCATTTCCTCACACCGTAGGTTATATTTTAACAGAAGAATTCGGTATACCTCACGGTAAGGCTTGTACGGCTTTTTTTCCTGTTTTTCTAGAAAAAGCAAAGGCAAATATGCCTGAAAGAGTAGCGGAGCTTTTAGCACTTTTAAAAACAGATGAAGAAATACTTTTGATGATTATAGGCGGATTAACAGACGTTAAAATTCAAGCCGAAAAAGCTGATATAAAAAAATGGTGCTCTCGTTGGGGTGTTGTAAAAAACTTTATAAATACACCCGGAGGTTTTACAAATAGCGAAGCCGAAGAGGCAATTTTTAGATTATGTTAAAAAACAGTAGAAAATATTTATAATATGTGATATAATAAACAATTGTGAAATCAAATGCGGTGAAGGTTCACCGAAAAAATAAAAAAGGAGTAACTCAATGAAAAAGAAAATAGCAGTTTTATCATCATTGGTTATTTGTGTTGCGATTTTTGCAACTGTTATAGGCGTTGATGCTGATGTCTCAAAAATAGATACAACAATTGTTGAATCGAATATTCAGTACGCAAAAGAAACAAGTGCAACTACAAATGCAATCGGTGGTCTTATCGAAAACGTTGCAGGCGGTAACGTTATAGGTGATGCATTAGGCGGTGCAGGTCAGAATATCGGTAGTGCTTTAGAAGGTGTTACAGGCAATATATCTGATGCCGTAGGTAACGTTGGTGATGCTTTAGGCGGTATCGGTAACGGCGATGGCCTTGCAGGTGTTGTAGGTGGCCTTGGTGATGCAATTGACGGTATAAGTGGTGCGTTAAACGGTCTTACAACTACAAAGCCCGCAACAACAGAGTTGGGCACAATTACCCCTGTTCCTGCTGCTTCTCAATATGATACTCAGGTTGCAAACCCTATAGTATCCAATAATACGACAATCCCCGCGTCATCAGTAGCTGATGGCGAAGGCGAAACAGTTGATTATTCTGCGACCTCAAACCCCTATAAGAAACCTACTATTGAATTAAAAGCAGGGGGAAAAGACAATTCAGTAAAATGGGTGCAGTGGATATTCATTTATACTCATTACGGTCTTAAGGAAAACGGTATTACCGGTGTACTTGATGATGATACAGTTCATTTAATTAAAAAGTTCCAAGCAGAAAAAGGTCTTACCATTGACGGTAATATGACTAAAGATTTTGTTAATGCCCTTGAACTTTATTTTTATGAATACTCCTTCGGTACAAGCTCAACTACGGCTGTTCCTTTAACTCAACCTACTCAAATGGAGTCGAACGTGACTACGGGTGAGGTTGATAAACAGTCAAACACCTCAATTCTTATTGTTGCATTAATTCTTATATGGGTGCTTGCAATTATTGCTATTCTTGTTCTTGTAATATTCCTTAAAAAGAAAAAGAGTGTAGCAACTAAGGCAGAAGCTCCGGTGAAAACAGACGAAAAACCTGAAGTTACTGAAACTAAGGATACTGACGAAACAGAAAAAAAGACAAAGAGCCTTGAAGAGCTTTTTGATGAAGATAATAAATAATTTCAATTAAAGAGGGGAATTACAATGGATAAATATGTAATTATCAATGCAGACGATTTCGGTATGTGCCATTCTGCTAACCTTGCAGTTTTTGACTTGTTTCAAAAAGGCGGAATCACATCTGCAACAATTATGACACCTTGTTGCTGGGCGAAGGAAGCAGGTGTTTGGGCGGCTAAACACCCTGAATACGCAGTAGGTGTTCACCTTACATTCACAAGTGAGTGGGGTAATTACAGATGGAGTCCTATTGCTCAAGGCGATACTTCTTCTTTAAGAGATAAAGAAGGCTTTATGTATTACGAATCTGACGAGTTTGAAGCAAACGCAGATTTAGAGCAGATTGAAAAAGAGATAAGAGCACAGGTTGAACGTTTCCGTTCATTCGGCGTTGAGCCCTCTCACCTTGATAACCATATGGGTTCTCTTTACGGTATTGAATCAGGTAGATTTGAAGTACTTAATCTCACTCTTGATATGGCAGGTGAATACGGTCTTCCTTTCCGTTTTCCCGGCACGTTTGTTCCTGAAATGTTTGAAAACGATACTCTCGACGTTAAAATCGACCAACAGCTTATTGCTATGGTATTTGATAAGGTTCTTCAATATGCAAAGTCAAAGGGTGTTGCAATGCCCGATTATCTTATCCCCGGCGAATGGAACGGTCCTCAGAACGATAGCTACGAAAACTTTAAAGAATATATCTACGAGCTTTACAGATCATTCCCCAACGGTGTTACAGAAACTTATATTCACCCCGCATTCGAAAGTGAAGAGCTTAAAGGTATTTCAGGTGCGTGGCACAGAAGAGTATGGGAGCACAAGCTTTTCTCAGACCCTCAGACCATGCAGCATATCAAGGCTTGCGGTATAGAGCTTATAAATTACAGAGATTTAGCGAAAATGAAAGCATAAAAATAAAAGAGTCAGACGTGGCGTCTGACTCTTTTTTAGTGAGGCGTGAGGAGGGTTGGGACCTGCGGTCGGCATCTGTATCTTTTTAGTTTGCGAAGCCACCGTAGACTGATGACTGGCGGCTACAAATACACTTGCCATTTGCAATTTGCTATTTAGCCAAGCGTCTCTTTATCTCATTTCAAATTTAACATTTGAAAAATCAAGCTTTTGAAGGTCTTCTTTACTTAATTTGAAATATGCAATTTTTTCAGTTTCTGCTAAAAATTCAGGCATTCCGTCGTCAAGCGGGTCATACTGTAAAAGAATTATTTCATCGTTATCCGAAACAAGAATACCCGTTCCGTCATCTGCTTTTTCAGCTTCAAAATAATCTATAGAGTATTCAGTTTCAACATCACCTAAAAAGTCAAACCCCGCATTGAAATCATCAATAAGTGTTTCAGGCTCTTTTTCAAAATACTGAACGTTAGGTCTAAAGCCACCTTCAGTTTCAGATAAGAAAAAGTAAATGAACCCGCTTTTTGCAGGTATGATATCATCTTTGTCATAAGCTTTAAATTCGGAAAGCTTTAATTGACAAAAGAAAAAGTCGTCTTCGCCTATAGTATCGTCAGAAAGCCATTCTTCAGGCATGGTCGGTGAGCCGAAAAATTTACTTGTTCCGGGGTCGTATTCACCGTGAGCTTTTTCTACTTTTATACAAATCATTTAATATACCCCCAAATATTCTTCTAAAGTGAGATTTTTTTCTTTCATTTCTTTTGCAGCTTCAACGCCGACGTATCTCCAATGCCACGGCTCATATATTACCTTTGTGATATCCTGCTTATCCTTCGGATATCGCATAATAAAGCCGTAATCCGCAGCGTTTTCGGTGAGCCAACGAAATTCGTTTGTGTTTTCAAACCACTCTTCAACACAAACAATATCCATAGCGTAGCCTAAATTATGCTCAGAGCTGCCAGGCGGCATAATTATTGTTGCTGCTTTAACTTTAGCATCTTCGGTTGAATAGCCTTGATTTTCAAAGAATTTGATTTTGTTTTTATAGTTTCGTTCTTGTAATTCGTAAGAACGGTATCCCGAGCAAGGTTTTAACACAACGCCGTCATTTAATGCGGCGGCATACATTTTTTCATATTCCAAAGCGACTTTGCGGTCAAGCCTTTCCTTACTTCCGCATACTGCTACAAGGTCGGGAGTGTATGTATCGGGAATTCTGTAAGAAGAATTAACAAGGGTAAGATGCCATAAGCTTTCGTTGATAGTGATAATATGCGGATTGTTAATCGTTCCTAATTCATAAGCGGTTGTTGATTGAGTAACTACGTCTGTGCTTGTTGAAATAGCGGTTGTTTCATCAGAGCTTTTTGAAGTGATAACCTCACTAAAAGCGGTAGTACTTTCGGTGAGTTGGGTTGTCTTTTGAGTTTCGGCTTGCGTAGTTTTTTGTGTGTTTTGATTGTTTTTTGATAAAATAACTCCTGCTGAAAAAGCGATGATTAACGCTAAAATAAGGCACAAAACGTATATTAATCTTTTCTCTTCCTTTTTCATTTTCATTGCCGACACCTCAATTCTAATTATATAATTTGAGGTGACAAAAGTCAATTGCGACGGGCGTTATATTAATATTTAATTATTATTAGTTGTTAATTACAAAAGTGGTAGTGGGTTTTTGTGCTTTTTATACAAATATAAAAAAATGCAAAAAATAACTGTTGCTACTGCGATTTTTGTGTTATAATCAATTGGTGAATAAGTCGGTTTGTGCCGACATACATTAAATTTCCGAAAGGGGAATAATTTTAATGAAACGTATTTTTACAGTTGCGATTTCAATTTTACTTATCAGTACTCTTTTGATGACTCTCACTTCTTGCGGTTCATCTGATACTCAGTCAGAAACAGAAGAGGTTCAGTCAACAGAAGCAGCAGTTTACGTAGAAAGTGCTACTCCCGTTGGTAACACAAGCGTAGAGGTTCTTGAGTATTTTAACCACCTTTTGAACGGTGTTAAAAGCAACAAGCCTGCAATTTACTACAATATAGAGAAAAACGTTCCCAACGATACTCTTAAGGTTACTAAAAAAGGTGCCGAGGATGCTGAAGAAATCGACGATTCTCTCAATGCAATCAATGATGCAGCTAAAGGTATTAAAGATTTAATGCTCGAAGATATCAAAGGCAAATCAGGTGACATCGCTTACGGTGACGACAATTCAGAAATGCTTTTCGTAACAGGTGAGTCATGGGCTTCAAAGCTTACTACCGATGATATTGCTTATGCAACTATCAAAGAGGTTGGAGATGTTTATTATATAACAATCGCTTTCAATGACCTTACAAGCGAAGAGGCTCAGGATGTTTTAACAAAAGCTTTCGACCTTCGCGATAAGGAAGAGCTTCTTGCTTCAGAAGAATTCGAAAAGAGCAAGGATTATTTAATTCTTAATGACTACAACGTGGTTTATAGCGGTTGTAAAATTACTGCTACTGTAAACCGCCTTACTGATGAGCTTGTTAACCTTAACTATTACAAAGCAGCAAAGGTTACTGCTGATATGACAGGCGCAGGTACGCTTGAATCATACGGCGACGTAAGCGTTATGTTTACTCTTGAAGATAAGGCATATTACGAAATTAATTGGGAAAGCGGTCTTCCCACAAGCCCTATTGAAACAGCAGTAGCAGAATAAAACCGTAAATACCGGAGGTAATCCCCTTGACTAAAAGAATAATCGCGTTAATGGCAGTTGCAACAATTATTTTTGTTTGTACATTTGCTGCATGTGGCAAAGACGAAAATAACGTATATGCCGACAATAAAGATTTTGATTTTGTTACAGATGCAAACGGTCAAAAGGTTCTTTCTGATGACGGTGAGTTTATCGTTTATGTTACTGACGAAAATGGTAAGCGTGTAACAGATATTGCCAAAGAAGCACAGACTATGCTTGAACAGTTCGTTCCCTTAGAGAATGATGGTGTTGTTGAAAATTACGGATATGTTTTCACTTTACCGGAAGGTTGGAAAACAGATACGGCAGATGCAGGAAAGTTTATCAATAAGGATAAAAATGCAGTAGCAAGCATAGGTGTTGTTAAGTACTTCTATGATGATTACTATCAGCTTAATAAAGATACTTACGAAACGTTGAAAAAAGAACTTGGTGAGGATGCAGTTGAATGGGAGGAAAATGTTGATATCCTTCCTGAAGCAGAAAAAGCCTGCCGTTTTATAATGAAGAGTGAAGAGGGTATGAGAATTCTTATATTCTTTGAAAACTCAGGTAACGTTTACAAGATTCTTCATGAAACAACAAGCGTTGACAGTGGCGTATATGATTGTGAAATTTTCTGTAAAGCATTGACATTTAAAGCTTTCCAGTATTACGATGATATAACAGCGGTAAGTGACAAAAATTAAGAAACTAAATAAAATTAAAGCCTTTCAGTTCATTTTACTGAAAGGCTTGTTTTTATTTTATTTATAGAAAAACAGGTTTTTGAATATTTGTAAGTAATTTATATTTTAGATCTGAAATATTTTTCAGTTGCCATATAAAGAGTGGGTACGATGATAATTGCACTTACAAGCTCTATTAAACCGTTTGTACTGATAAGCGTACCGATAATAACGTCAAGAGCCTTTGCCGACTCACCGAAAAGAGTTGTGAATCCGCCGAATAACTGAAGTGAACTAAGAACAAGAACTGTATTTGTAACCGTACCTGCTAATGCGGAAAGCCCTAAAGAAATTGGCTTTTTGCATTTTGTTTTTGATAAGAGCCAGAAAACAAGTCCTGCAACTAAACCAACGATAAGTCTGGGTAAAAGCGAAACTAAAGGATTCTGGAAGGGGATTATTCCGAATTGGAATGCACGCATAATGCAGGTTGCACCCCATACAGCACCTAAAACGGCGCCGTATTTCGGACCTAATACACAAGCACCGAAAATAACTGCAATGTGAAGTGTTGTTATTTCGATAACACCAACTGTAATGTAGCCAAGGTAGGGTGTGAATGTCATAACGACTATCAATGCCGCAAATAAAGCACACATTACAAGACGAACAAGCTTTTTCTTTTCTTTCATAATAAAAACTCCTTTGCTGCTGTTCTCAAAGAGATACAACGCATTTTATTTGTTTTCACCTGTTTTTCTTGTATATTGTTAAAAGTCCTTGTAAAATAAGGTCTTTGTTATAAATGATTTCTTCTTCGCAACAAGCTACTATATCTTTAGCAAGCCCGCCCGTTGCAACAATAGAGCTGAATTTTTGCCCCATCTCTTTTTCAATTCGTGAAACCATACCGTCAAGCATGGCTGCGTTTCCGAAAACAGTTCCTGAACGAATACATTCAATGGTATTTGTTCCAATAACGTGTTCGGGGGCTGAAAGCTCAATTGTAGGTAATTGAGATGTTCTTGCAGCCAAAGCATCTAACGAAATACCGATACCGGGTGCGATAGTACAACCGCAAAAAACACCTTCAGAGTTTATTATACAGAGCTTTGTTGCGGTTCCTAAATCCATTACAAGACAAGGAAGAGGGTACTGTACTAAAGCTCCTACAGCACCGGCAACCAAATCAGCACCAACTTCTTTCGGGTTATCAGTTGCGATTTTTAACCCTGTTTTTATACCTGCCGCAACAACAAGAGCTTCGCAACCTGTAACTTTTTTGATGGCGTCTTTAAAAGCACGTGTAAGCTCGGGTACAACAGAGCTTATAACCGCACCCTCAAAATCAGTTTTGATGTTTTCTAATTCGAAAACAGCTTTCAATTCGATAGCGTATTGCTCTGATGTTCTGTGACGTTGTGTAGCAAGTCTTGAAATACATACGGGAGCATCATCTTTAAAAATACCTAAAGTAATATTTGTGTTTCCTATATCGGCAGTAAGTATCAAATAAATCGCCTCCAAAAGCAAAAATGAATTTTTGCAAGGCTATTATACATTAAAATTATTCATAACGCAACAAAATTTTATTTTAGTGTATAAAAATAGTTTGCATTATCAAAGTATTGTGATATAATCACTTTATAAATTTTATGAAAAGAGGTTTTTAAAATGGCTAAAAACAAAGCGGTTGAAAAAGGTACAGGATTTTTAAAAGAATTTAAAGATTTTATTTCTAAAGGTAACGTTATTGACCTTGCAGTCGGCGTTATTATAGGCGGTGCTTTTTCAGGTATCGTTACAAGCCTTGTAACAAATATTGTTACCCCCCTTATTTCAATTCTTACAGGAAAAATTGCATTTGCTGATTTATTTATTGCTCTTGATGGTAATGAATACGCAACTCTTGAAGCAGCAACAGAGGCAGGCGCTTCAACAGTTAACTACGGTCTTTTCATTCAAGGTGTAATTAACTTTATTATTACAGCTTTTGTTATTTTCCTTATGGTTCGTTTTATCAACAAAATCAGAAATATGAATAAAAAAGAAGAAGTTGTTGAAGCAGCACCTACAACAAAGGTTTGCCCCTTCTGTAAGAGTGAAATCAATATCGAGGCAACACGTTGCCCCAACTGTACATCAGAGGTTGAATAATCTCAATGGGAACTTTAAGATATCTTCTTGCCCTTTGGGCAGCAAAGGCGGTATATATTTTATTACGCCTTTTAAAGAGAAACGGATCTCATAATCCAGGCGTAATGGCGCTTAAAATATGTCCTGATTTTCTCAAGAGAGCTCCTAAAGCTCCTCTTGTTATCTGCGTTACGGGAACTAACGGTAAAACAACCGTATCTAATCTTCTGACAGATGCTCTTTTAGCAGATGGAAGGAAGGTTGTAAGCAACAGAACGGGTTCAAATATCGTTCCCGGTTGCACAACTAACGTTGTCAACAGCCTTAATTGGTTAGGAAAATGCAAGGTTGATGCAACTGTTTTTGAGGTTGACGAGCGTGCTTCAAGGCTTATTCTTCCATATCTTAAGCCTGATTATCTCGTTGTTACCAATTTCTTCCGTGACTCTCTTAAGAGAAATGCTCATCCCGACTATATTTTCAGCGTTGTTGACACCTATTGTCCTGATACAACAAAAATGATTCTTAATGCGGACGAGCTTTGCAGCTGCAGACTTAAGGAAAATAATGAGCGTGTTTTCTATGGCATTGCAGAGCTTCCGACGGATATTAAGAAATCTGTTAATATAGTTGCTGACTATTCTCTTTGTCCTAAGTGCGGAGCCTCTCTCGTTTATGATTATCTTCGCTATCACCATATCGGACATGCTAAATGTCCAAGCTGCGATTTTGAATCGAAAAATGCAGATTATCTTGTGAGTGCGGTTAATACAGAGGAAATGACTCTTACTCTTTCCTATAAAGGAAAGGAAACGGTATTCCCTCTAATCAGTGACATAATCTTTAATATTTACAATGAGCTTACGGTTATAACAACTCTTCTTGAAATCGGGATTCCCGTTGGAAAGGTGCTTGAGCTTGTTGAAAAAATTCATGTTCCTGATTCCCGCCTTAACCATACAGATGTTAACGGGGTTAAGGTAACTCAGGCAATGAGCAAGGGACAAAGCTGTATTTCATCATGCAGAACCTTTGATTTCGTTTCAAGTCAGCCCGGCAAGAAGGCTGTTATTATAGCGGTTGATGATTATTACGACCGTAAGAATAGCATTGAATATTCAGGCTGGATTTATGACGTTGACTATGAATTTATGACTAGAGATGGTGTTGAGCAGATTATCGCAACGGGTCCCCGTTGCTATGACCATAAGGTTCGTCTTCTTTTAGCGGGCGTTCCTGAGGAGAAGATTTTCTGTGCTGTTGATGAAATGGCAGGCGTTGACCTTGTTAAGATTGATATGGTTGATTCTGTTTATATTCTTTACGATACATCAACCTATAATCTCTCTTGCAAAATGAAAGAAAAGATGCTTTCTGTATTGGAGGGGATAAAATGAAAATAGAAATTTTATACCCTCAGCTTTGTTGTCTTTATGGCGACAAGGGTAACACTATGTTCTTGCAGAAGTGTTTGCCTGATGCGGAGTTTGTTTTTACAGAACTCAATTCTAAGCCGCTTTTCCTTAGTGAGGATATTGACCTTGTTTGTATGTACTCAATGAGTGAACAGAGTCAGGAGCTTATCCTTAGCAGAATTTTGCAATACAAAGACGAAATAAGAGAGAAAATTGAAAATTCAAAAACCTTCTTCCTTTTCCTCGGTAATGCAATGGAGCTTCTCGGCAATTACATTGAGAGAGAGGATAAAAGCAGGGTGGAGGCTCTCGGAATATTCGATATCTTCTCAACCCGTCATGCTCCCCGAAGATTTAACACTCTTATTAAAGCAAGCTTTAACGATATGACCCTTCTCAGCTACACAAGCCGCTTTTCCGAAACCTTCGGTATAACCGAGGATATGGCGATGGCGAGGGTAGAAATAGGTACGGGCTCTTGTCCCGAAAGCAAGCTCGAGGGAGTTTACAAGGATAACCTTATTGCAACGTATATGCTTGGCCCTATTCTCGTTGCAAACCCCGATCTCAGTAAATGGATGTTGAAAAGATTGGGTGTTGATGAGCCATCACTTCCTTTTGAAGAAGCTCTTTATGAAAGCTACGAAGCGAAAAGAAAGGAGTTCCAAAGACCTGATTTGGCTTTGGATTAAGCTATGGATATTTTTCGCCCGACAAAGGCAGTCATAGGCTTAGGTGCGATAAAACGCAACACAGAAAAAATAATAAACAAATACAACGGATATAAATATTATACAGCAGTAGTTAAGGCTGATTGCTATGGCTACCGAGGTTTTGACGTTGTCAGAGCGATGGTGGATGGAGGAGCAAATCTTCTTGCGGCAAGCCTTGTTGAAGAAGGTCTTGCCTTAAGAAAAGAGTTTCCTGAAATTCTCGTGATGCTTTTTACGCCGGCCGATTTTGTAGGCCTTTCTGCTATGAGGGATAATAACATTATTGCAACCGTTGCAACTCTTAAGCAGGCTGAGGAAGCCGCCACTGTAAAAGGGCTTAGGGTTATGATACGAGCCAATGGCGGAAGCGACATCTTTGGCGGCCCTACGGATAAAGAGGGTTTTCATGAAATATGGAACGTTCTTAAAAACGGAGATTGCGATTTGACGGGTGTTTACCTTCATTCATATAATGCGGAAAATGAGAAGGATACGCTTAAAGAATATTCTACCTTTGAAAAAATGACAGAGGGGCTTGACCTTTCTTCATTGGATATAGTAAGCATATCAAACAGCCTTACTCTTCCAAGATATGAGAAAAAGCCTTATTGCAACGCCTGTAGGTTGGGGAATATTATCTATAAGATTGAAAGCGAGGATGTTCAGTTAGAAAACACATTCTCTCTGGTGACCGAGGTTCTTGACGTTTTCTCTGTGAAAAAAGCTCAGAGCATTGCTTACGGTCATGCTTTTACCGCTATGGATGATAATGTTTGCGTTGCAGCTGTTCCTATCGGCTTTGGTGACGGATTTTCAAAAACAAACATAGGCAGAGATGTTTTCGTTAACCGCAAAAGATACCCAATTGTTGCGGTAACTATGGATATATCACATATTCTTGTTGATGATAGCGTGAAGAAAGGCGACGAGGTTCTTCTTATAAAGGATACTAAGCATCTTGACGAAATCTCCGCTCATATTCATGGGGCGACGGAAGAGGCTGTATGTGCTCTCAATAACCGCGTAAGGAGAGAATATATTAAATAAGCTTCTTGAAAAACTGATAGATTATAATTAATTTAACGGCTGCCGTTTATTTGGTAGCCGTTGTTGTTTTGTAGAAAAAATGGTGCTTGTTTGTGCGAAACATAAAAAATGATTTGCATACTTCTAATAGCCAATTTCATAGAAGAAAAACCCCTTGCAATCCAAGATTGCAAGGGGTGAGTTTTATTGGTTTTTATTTCTGCTCAGCTAACTGCTTTTTGAACCCTTTGTTTACTACAGTATTAAGAATTATGTTGATTGTAAATAAGCCTACACCAACAAAAATACCGTATTGTAAAGAGCCAGATAAAACGTTAACCGTCGTATTACCGATTCCTGAAACGCAAACGGTAAATAAAATTGCTGAAACAGCAAAGCAAAGAGCGGAGCTTACGCACATAGTCATATTAAAGCCTGCTTTTAACTTTGAAGCTCTCAAAAGCACGAAAACAAAGTTCAACACTCCACAAACTACAGCAAGATATAAAAACAGAATTGATAAAAACAGCATAAGAAATTCTGTTCCTAATACGTTTGAAGAAACAAGCTTTATAAGAGAACCCCAATTCAAATTTAACAAGGTGTTAAGAGTGAAGTCAAGTAAGCTCATGTTTCCCGAAGCGGAAACAAAAGGGAAATTTATTGAGTAATTAGCAAGAGGTAAAACTAAAGCGATAAGAGGAACAAAAGTGAAAATAAAACGGATAATTCTTAATTTATTCCCAAATAATGCACTTTTGAAATTACCTGTAAATACTCTGAATTTAGCCCAAGCGATTTCCGCATTTCTTGCATCTTCGTCAAGACGTTCTTCCCAATTATAGTTTGGAATATTAACACCGCAATAAGGACACTCTGCTTTAACATTCCAGATTTTAAGAGGGTGGGCGCATTTAGGGCAGTAAGCCATAAATGTTCATCCTTTCTTATTATAATGATTATAGTTAGTCGAAACAGTGTAAAAATTACACTGTTTCGATACCAAATATATGATTTGGTATCAAATTTTCTTTGAAAATTTGACTATAATCCTTTCAATGAATGTAATGCAAAATTGTATTTATGAAAGACAATTTTGCTAAAAGCCGATAAAATCGGCTTTTGCGAAACGCGACTGCGTTTCGACAAACCACAATCATTATGGCGATATTGGTTTATCAATAATCAAGCACTCTAAGGATTGATTTAACGTTAATGGGTAAATTATTGATAGCAGCTCTTGCTTCTTTTTCACGCATAACGGGAGTAACGAAAGCAATCTCGTTTTGAGGAGCATTTTCTCTGTGAAGAATTACGGGTGAATCAAAGGTCTTGTTGATTTCATTGAAAGCAGAAATATAATCATCTGCTTCGGCTCTGACGTAGAGGGAAATGTTCTGTAAAACGGGGTCAATGACGTAATTGTCTTCTGTGGGACCCCAACCGAAAGCTTTTCTTCTTGCAGTGTGCTTTGCGCAGTCAATAACGTCTGCAACAACTGCACTTGCGGTGGGGAGCTTGCCTGCACCTTTTCCGTAGAATACAACGTCACCTATGGCATCGCCTCTTACGAGGATTGCATTGAAAACGTCATCAACTGATGCAAGCTGACAGTGATTCTGAATAAGGCAAGGACCAACTGTAGCAATAATATTGTTATCATCAAGCTTCTGTGCTCTGCCGATAAGCTTGATAACTCCGCCCCAATTTTTAGCGTAGTCAACGTCTTCGGGGGTGATTTCTGTTATACCCTGTGTTTCAACGTAGTCGGGATAAACGTGCTTTCCAAAACAAAGAGAAGCAAGGATACATATCTTACGGGCAGCATCGTGACCTAAAATATCTGCAGAAGGGTCTCTTTCTGCGTAGCCGTTATCCTGAGCGAGCTTAAGAGCATCCTCAAAAGCCATACCCTCGGTAATCATCTTTGTAAGAATGAAGTTTGTTGTACCGTTAAGAATACCTGCGATTTCACAGATTTCGTTAGCAGCAAGACATTGGCTTATAGGTCTTATAATCGGAATACCGCCACCAACACTTGCTTCAAAAAGGAAGTTTACGTTGTTTTCCTTTGCAAGCTCAAGAAGCTCATAACCCTTTGCAGCAACAAGCTCTTTGTTTGATGAAACAACGCTTTTACCTGCTTTAAGGCTTTTTGAAACGTATTCGTAAGCAGGCTCAGTACCACCCATACATTCAACAACAATACCAACAGCTGGGTCGTTGAGAATATCATTGAAATCTCTAGTAAAATATTTACCTAATTCGTGATTACTGAAATCTCTTATGTCAAGAATATATTTAATTTCAAGAGATGCTTGTCCGCTTTTTGCGACAATACTTTTTTGGTTTTTTAATAAAAGCTCGGCAACACCTGAGCCAATAGTGCCGAAGCCCATAATAGCGATTTGCATATGGAATACCCCCATACTAAGAATATACTAAAACATTCTATCATATTTTTTTTAGATAATAAAGAGCAAAATTGATTTTTTTTCTGAAAACCTAAAAAATTTTTAACAAATTTTAAAAAAGCAAGATTTTTGTTGTAATATTTACAATAATGGTTTAAAATGATAGATGTGTTATTGTACTAATTATTTGTTAGGAGAAACCGAAATGGATAACGTGATTGAAAAAAGAAAAACGTTTATTATAAATTTCATTTATATAGGCATTTTCGTAGGCTTGTACTATTTTATTATTAAATATGCCTTCGGGTATATTTTTCCCTTCGTGGTTGCTGCAGGCTTTGCTGTTTTGTTGCAAAAACCCGTTAGAGCAATTTCAAATAAGCTTCATATAAAAGCGCACGGTGCCGTATCAATTTTTCTTGTGCTATTAATAGTGCTTGTTCTTATCGGCGGTTTAGCGGGAATCGGTTTTGCAATAGTTAATGAGTTAAGAGATTTCTTTTCTTACGTATTTGCTCAAGTTTCTTCAGTTAATGAGTTAGTTGAAATTGCAAAAGATTTCGTAATGGGGTTAGTAGTTAAATTACCGGCATCAATAAGCGAAACAGCAGGGGATTACGTTACTGATTTCTTTAATAATATCGGCACTAAGGATTTAGAATTAAATATGTCTGCTTTTTCTGCACCTTTGAGTGGTGCATGGAGTGTGGTCAAAGGTATTCCCTCTGTATTCCTTACAATTCTTGTTACAGTTATTTCTTGCGTGTTTATGACAGCGGATTACGATAACATAAAAGAAATGCTTCTTAGTATGTGTTCAAAAGCAAGAGGGGAAAAACTTATAAACTCCAAAAGAAGTATTTCAAAGGGTGTTGCAAAGCTCGTTAAAGCGTACGCTACAATTATGCTTATAACCTTTACAGAAATGTTTGTTGGTTTGTATTTCCTTAAGCTTATCGGTGTTTATAAAGGTGGTTATATTGCTATAATTGCTTTTGTAACTTGTATTGTTGATATTATTCCCGTCCTCGGTACAGGTACAATTATCATTCCTTGGGCTATATATAATCTTGTTACCGGTAAAATAGGTTTTGGTATAGCGCTTATTATTCTTTATGCAGTTATTACCGTTTTGCGTCAGGTAATTGAGCCTAAATTAGTTGCAAATCAGGTAGGGCTTCCTGCGATTGTGACAATTATGGCAATGTTTATCGGTGCGAGGGCTTTCGGCACCTTCGGCATTGTTATTTTACCTCTTACAGTAATAATAGTTAAGCTTATGTACGACGAAGGTGTAATAGGTAGAAAAAAAGAGCTTGAAAAGGAAAAAGAAGAAATAGAAGAACATTCCAAAGAAGAACTAAGTTCAGAAACGGGTGTAGCCGATGAATAATAATTATATTGACTTACATTCTCACGTTTTATGGGGTGTTGATGACGGCTCACGTAGCTTGGGTGAATCTGTGGATATGTGTGCTATTGCGGAAGAAACCGGCACAAGCACTTTGTTTCTTACTCCTCATCTTATGTATTGGGACAGAGCCGAGGAGTTATTCGATATAAGAAACGAAAAAGCAGAGTATCTCAAAGAAGTTCTTGCGGATAACGAAATTAATCTCGAATTAAAAACGGGGTTTGAAATACTTTGTGATGACGACATATTCTTAACAAAATATTTTAATCCTTATACGTTGTGTGGATCTAAATATATTCTTATTGAGTTTGATTTTTTCAAAACTACTATTGAAGATGTTTTATCATGGTGTTCATATCTTCAGTCTTTTGGTCTTGTGCCGATTATTGCCCACCCTGAAAGATACAGATTTATGTTACTTGACGGAAAATGTGTTGATAAATTATCTGATAAAGGTGTTCTTTTCCAAATCAATGCAGGGTCGCCTGCGGGTATGTTTGGTGATACAACTGCTGAATTTGCATTAAAGATGATAAAAGGCGGTTTTGTTGATTTCATCGGGTCAGACGCTCACGATACAAGAATGAGAAATACCGATATGGCATTTTGCTTCGATAATTACCCTTACAATGCAGATAACGGCTTTTTATATAGAGCAAGTTATCTTAATCCTTTGAAGGTAATAAAGAATGAAGAGGTATCAACTCAAAGGCTTTCTCATTTTTTAGATTTATAAAAAAATATGTTATTTTTCCAAAAAAGAAAAATAAATGTTTTACTATATGTTATATTACAGTTAAATAGATATGAAAGGAGGTCCACACATGTTAGATTCTATTTGGCAGCTTCTTAAAGACAACGGTCTTAACACAGAAGAGATTTCAAGCGGCATTGGCTCACTTTTCACTGTTAATGAAGATGGTACATACGGCGGAATTTTAGGTGCTCTTGGCGATTTCCCCCTCATCGGCACAGTTCTTCAGCTCTTCTCATCTTTCACACCCGGTGTTAACTAAGCTCAAACGCGTTATGCTTAGTTGATTGTGTGAGTTATTGCAATAATTTTCACAAAGAGAGTGTGGGTAACCGCACTCTCTTTTCCTAGAATAATTATGCTTAATAAAGTTAAGCTTTATATACATATTATAATATAGTTATATCAGAGGTTCTATCATGGCTAAAAATAATGAAAAGAAAACTGTAGGAATAATCATAGCTTTAGCAGTGGCAATTTTAGTTGCAGTTATTATTTTCTCAATATCAATAGTAAAAGCAATTAAAAAT
>JAZROI010000038.1:0-18816 GCA_045648585.1 Acutalibacteraceae bacterium | reverse complement strand
GATGGTATTGCTTCTTCCTTTGCAAAGTTTATGACAGAAGATGAAATGAAAGCAATTCTTGACAAAGCAGGTGCTGAAAAAGGCGACGTTGTTTTCATTATAGCAGACACAAAGAACAGTTCTGTTCTTTCAACTCTCGGTTCACTTCGTAACGAAAGTGCTAAAAAGCTTGGTGTTATCGGTGACGGCTTCAATCTTTTGTGGATTGTTGAATTCCCCTTCTTTGACTGGGACGAAGATACACAGCAGTTTGTTGCAATGCACCATCCCTTCACCTCTCCTCTTCCTGAATGTCTACCCTATCTTGAAACAGATAAGGCATCCGTAAGAGCAGAAGCTTATGACCTTGTTCTCAATGGTGTTGAGCTTTCTTCAGGTTCAATCCGTATTACCGATTCTGATTTACAGGACAGAATCTTTAAGCTTTTAGGTCTTTCCGATGAAGAAGCACAACAGAAATTCGGCTATCTTCTTGATGCCTTCAAATTCGGTCCTCCCCCTCACGGCGGTATGGGTATCGGTCTTGACAGACTTATTATGCAGCTTCTCAAAGCAGATTCTTTAAGAGACGTTATTGCTTTCCCCAAGGTACAGAATGCAAGCGAGCCTATGACAGAATGTCCCTCAAGAGTTGATAATCTTCAGCTTGACGAGTTAGGAATAGGTATTATTGAAGAAAAATAATCAGGTTATTAATTTTTAACTGCATTTTTGCCCTTGTTTAGTTCCAAAATATTAAAAAACACTTGAAAATAAGGGCAAAATGTTATAGTATTATTATGTAGAAAAATGAAATTCATTTTCGGAGGATTTATTTATGGTAACAGCAGGCGATTTTAAAAACGGCGTAACATTTGAAATGGACGGTAAAGTTTATTCTATTATCGAATTCCAGCACGTTAAACCCGGTAAAGGTGCAGCTTTCGTACGTACAAAAATCAGAGACGTAATCAACGGAAGCGTTACAGAAAAAACCTTTAACCCCACAGAAAAATTCCCTACAGCTTTCATTGAGAGAAAAGATATGGAATATTCTTATGAGGACGGCGGTCTTTACTACTTTATGGATCAGGAAACTTATGAGATGATTCCCGTTGATGCAAGCAATCTTAGCGATAACTTCAAATTCGTTAAAGAAAATATGGTTTGTAAGATTCTTTCTTACAAAGGTAACGTTTTCGGCGTAGAGCCCCCCACATTCGTTACTCTTAAGGTTACTCAGACAGACCCCGGTTTCGCAGGTAACACAGCTACTAACGCTACTAAACCCGCTACTCTTGAAACAGGTGCTGAAATTAAAGTTCCCCTCTTTATTGACGAAGGTGAAGAAATCAACATCGATACAAGAACAGGTGAATATCTCTCAAGAGCATAATTGGCGAAGATTAAGTCAATACTTATATTGTTTTGATATTTAAGGAGGTCATTTTATGACACTTACAGAAAAGGTTGCATACCTTAAAGGTCTTGCTGAAGGTCTTGACCTTAAAAAAGACGACAAAGAAACAAAGATTTTTGAAGCTATTTTTGATATTCTTGAAGATTTAGCTCTTACAGTTACTGATATCGACGAAGACCTCAGTGCTGTTGAAGAATTCGTTGACGCTATCGACGAAGACCTTGATGAGCTTGAAGAATACGTTTACTGCGACGAGGATGACGATTTTTGTTGCTGTGACGATGATGAGGATGACCTCTACGAAGTAGAGTGCCCCTCTTGCGGCGAGGAAATTTTCCTTGATGACGAAATGCTTGATGAAGAATTCATTGAGTGCCCTGCTTGCGGTGAAAAGCTTGAGCTTGACATCGATTGGGACGATTGCGATTGTGACTGCGATTGCGGTTGCTGTGGCGACGAAGAATAATTACGATAGGCGTTGTGTAAAAACACAACGCCTGTTTTATTCGCCTTCAGCAGTTTTTTGCTTCGCAGTGATATTATGCTTCGCATAGTGTTATTTGCTTCGCAAACGAGATTTAAATTATTATATAAATATATCCTATTAAAAATAAAACTACCCGAAAAGAAAAAACTGAATTCTCTTCGGGTAGTTGTTTTTTGTACTTTATTTATACAATTTTTATACTATTAATATTAAATAGTATTATCTTTTTCAGGGGCTTTGGCGGTATCGTTTTTGGCTTCTGTATTTTTATTGTCCTCTTTTTTATTATCTTCTTTTTTATTTTCTTCTACTTGTTGGGTGATTTCTTGTTTTTCAGGCTCTTTTTCTGATATTTCAAGGCATACGGAAGTAAAAACAAAGGAAAGTATGAAAATGAGAACGATAATAAGACCTATAGTAATGCTTCTTAAGGTTTCTCTTTTTCTGACTGCTCTGCTTTCGCCTATTACGTATTTACTTGAACCTAATTTACCGGGATAATTTTTCGCAAAGCCGTAATAGCTTTTTCTTTTTTTAACGTACTCCCGTTCTTTTTTAAACATTTAATTCACGCCTCTGTAAAATCGGGAAATTAATAGCAAAAAACAATAAAATTTGCTTTTATCTCCTATAAATATCTAAAATCGATTTTCTGTCTTCTTTTAAAACTATATTCGATTTACCGTAAAGCTCTGTTTGAAGAATATTAGCTGCTAATTCATAGTCAACAACCCATATCCATAAATCTCTATTAGCTGAAATTCGACTATTTTCAGTGGGCATTTGAAGCTCTGTAACAGTATATGAATACCATTTACCCGTTAAAGCATTAATACCTAAAGAAATAATTTCAGATTTTTTAAAGCCTGTTTTAATATATGGAAGAAAAACGTCTATATATTTGTTAAGCTCACCAATAGTTGCAGTTGAAACCTTATTAATAAACGACCCGATTACCTGACGCTGCCTTCGTGTTCTGCTCACGTCACCGTCTGCATCAAGCATTCTCATCCGACAAAAGCTAAGAGCTTCAATACCGTTTAGAGTAACTACTTCACCCCATGATACGTTTAAACCCATAACGTCGTTCATATATGCCGCTTCGTATTGCTCAACCTTAACTGTTACACCGCCCATAGCATCAATTATTGCCTTAAAGGACTCAAAATTAACTAAAACGTAGTTATCAATTTTGATTTTATAATTGTTTTCTATAGTTTCCTTAAGGCATTCTATACCGCCTAAGGAATACGCGGCGTTCAGCTTTGTATAGTACGTGTTTTTTTCGGTTTCAATATAGCAATAAGTATCTCTTAAAAATGAAACAAGCTTTATTTCTTTTGTTTTTTTGTTAAGGGAAGCCACCATCATAACGTCTGTATTACCCGAATAACTGCCCTCACGACTGTCAAAGCCGACTAAAAGCACGTTTATTACGTTTTTATCAGACATTTTTTTATCGTTATCGGTGGTTGCCCATTTTTTAAGTGCTTCTTTAAAATCGGAAGAACCGATATCGATTTCGATACTACCCGGTTCTTCCTCAAAAATTATATCATCTTTTTGATTTTCTTCAGAAGCAACGGTTTCCTGGGGCTTTTCATCGATTTTTTCACCCATTTTATTGAATTTATCAATAACAAAAGCGGTGATTACGATAGTAAAAACTAAAAACAAGCTTAAAATTGAAATTAAAATTCTTTTTAATGCTCTTTTTTTAGTATTTTTATCCCCTTTTCCGTAATTCTGGAGCATATTTTATTCCTCTTCGGCTTCTTCGTTGCCGTCTGCTGCTTCCTCTTCGTTATCGATTACTTCTTCAGTATCGTCGCTATCCTCAGAGGTATCGCCTGCACCCTCTGTTGCAGTACCGTCATCCTCTACCTCACCGTTGATTTCTTCTTCATCGTGTTCAGTAGTTGAAAGAGTAACAACCTTGTCACCCTCGCCAAGACGCATTACCTTAACACCCTTTGAGGGACGCGCACATACTCTTACAGCATTTGCAGGAATTCTTATAATAATACCGTCCTGAGAAATGAGAATTATATCTTCATCCTCTTCAATTGCACTGATTGCCGCAACTTGACCGTATTTATCAATATGATAGTTTTTAAGACCTTTACCGCCTCTTGACTGTAAACGGTAGTTGTTATTTTCGCTGATTCTGCCGAAGCCGGTTTCACTGACTGTAAGAAGCTTTCCGTTTTCGGGCATTATAGCCATACCTACAACCTCGTCACCCTCTCTGAGAGTAATCGCCTTAACACCGCTTGCAGTTCTACCGAGAGGTCTTGCGTTATTTTCATTGAAACGAATACACATACCAAGCTTTGTAGCAACAAGAAGCTGATCGTTACCGGTAGTAAGTCTTACCCATGCAAGCTCATCATCTTCTCTAAGGCTTACTGCAATAATACCGTTCTTTCTTATATTTTTAAATACGTCAAGTAAAGAACGTTTAATAATACCTTTACGGGTAACCATACAAATATACGAACCATCGTCCTCTTTAGGTACCTGAATCATAGCAGAAACCTTTTCACCCTGTTCAAGAGGAAGAATATTAACTATATTTGTACCCTTACTTGTCTTGCTACCCTCGGGAATTTCGTAACCCTTTAATCTGTATGCTCTACCGCGGGTTGTAAAGAACATAATATGGTCGTGAGAGGATGCAATAAACATAGTTTCTGCATAGTCGTCTTCACGACGAGTCATACCCTTAACGCCACGACCGCCTCTATTCTGAATTGAGAACTGGTCAACGGGCTGACGCTTGATGTAACCCATATTTGTATAGGTGTACATACATTTTTCTTCGGGAATAAGGTCTTCAATATCAACCTCACCGCTAACATTTTCAATAGCAGTTCTTCTCTTATCAGAGAATTTATTGCTTATTGCCATAAGCTCTTCTTTAACAATATTAAGAACTCTTTCGTGAGAACCGAGAATTTCCTCGTAATCCTTGATTTTTTCTCTGAGCTCGTTTAATTCATTTGTAATTTTGAGAATTTCAAGACCTGCCAACTGACCTAAACGGAAAGCAACAATTGCAGCTGCCTGAGCCTCGTCAAAATCAAATTTTTCCATAATAGCAGTTTTTGCTTCTGCCTGACCACCCTTACAAGCACGGATTGTTGCGATAATATCATCAACGATATCAATAGCTTTAGCAAGACCGTCTAAAATGTGAGCTCTTTCCTGAGCTTTTTTAAGGTCAAACTGAGTTCTTCTTACTATAATATTGCACTGATGGTCAATATATTTTTGAAGAATCTCTTTAAGATTAAGGATTTTCGGCTGACCCTCATCAAGAGCAAGAAGAATTACGCCACAAGTAGACTGAAGCTGAGTAAATGAGAAAAGCTTATTGAGAACAACCTGAGGGTTAGCATCACGCTTAAGCTCAATCTCGATGTGCATACCTGTTTTATCTGATGAATAGTCGTTGATATCGTCGATACCCTCAACTCTTTTTTCTTTAGCAAGGTCAGCAATAGACTCAATAAGTCTTGCTTTGTTGACCATATAAGGAATTTCGGTAACGATAATCTTGAATTTACCGTTCTTCATCTCAACGATTTCAGTTTTTGCTCGTACAATTATTTTTGCACGGCCTGTAGCATAGGCAGCTCTGATACCTGCTCTGCCCATAATGATACCACCTGTGGGAAAGTCAGGACCCTGAATATGCTCCATAAGGTCCTCGAGCTCTGCTTCGGGATTGTCAATAAGACATTCGATAGCACCGCAAACCTCACCTAAATTATGAGGTGGAATATTTGTAGCCATACCAACGGCAATACCCTGAGAACCATTAACGAGAAGGTTGGGGAATCTTGAGGGTAAAACGGTAGGCTCTTTAAGACGGTCATCGTAGTTAGGAACAAAGTCAACAGTATTTTTTTCAATATCTGTGAGCATTTCCAAAGCCATTTTGCTCATTCTTGACTCTGTATAACGGTAAGCAGCAGGGGGGTCACCGTCAATTGAACCGAAGTTACCGTGACCGTCAACAAGCATATATCTCATTGAGAAATCCTGAGCAAGTCTAACCATCGCATCGTAAACAGATGCGTCACCATGGGGATGGTATCTACCAAGAACAGAACCAACTGTATCCGCACACTTACGGTGGGGCTTGTCGGGATAAAGGCTGTTCTCATACATTGTATAAAGAATTCTTCTGTGAACCGGCTTCAAACCGTCACGTACGTCGGGAAGAGCACGGGCGGTAATAACCGACATTGAATAATCAAGGAAAGCAGTTCTTACTTCTTTGTTAATTTCAACGTTTATAATTCTTTGATTTGCATAAGGGTCAGGAAGATCGTTTACACCTTGAGTGACGCCTTCAGTTTTTTCATTAAATTCGTCCATCTTTTAAATCCTCCCTTTCTTAAATATCAAGATTTTTAACGTATTTAGCGTTTTTCTCAATAAATTCTCTTCTGGGCTCAACCTGATCACCCATAAGAATTGAGAATGTTTCATCTGCTTTTTCAGCATCTTCAACAGTAACTCTTAACATAAGTCTTGTTTCGGGATTCATTGTTGTATCCCAAAGCTGTTCAGGGTCCATTTCACCAAGACCCTTGTATCTCTGAATTGAAACACCTGTTCCAACTTCAGACATAATCTTATCTCTTTCTTCGTCTGAATAAGCATATTGATGCTTCTGACCTTTACTTATTCTGTAAAGCGGAGGCTGTGCAAGGTAGACATGACCCTGTTTAATAAGCTCAGGCATATAACGGAAAAAGAAGGTAAGAAGAAGCGTTCTGATATGAGCACCGTCAACGTCGGCATCGGCCATGATAATAATTTTATCGTAACGAAGCTTTGTAATATCAAAATCTTCACCAAGACCTGTACCTAAAGCAAGAACAACGGGTGTAAGCTTATCGTTACCGATAACCTTGTCAACTCTTGCTTTTTCAACGTTAAGCATTTTACCCCAAAGAGGAAGAATTGCCTGAATCATTCTGTCACGACCTGCTTTTGCAGAACCGCCCGCAGAGTCACCCTCGACGATATAAATTTCAGTTTTTGATGCGTCTTTATCAATACAGTCAGCAAGCTTACCAGGAAGAGAATTGCTTTTAAGCACTGATTTTCTTGCACTGTCTCTTGCTTTACGGGCTGCTTCTCTTGCTCTTGAAGCATCAAGAGCTTTACTGAAAATAGCTTTTGCTTCTGAAGGATTTTCTTCAAAATACGTTGAAAGCTTTTCATAAACACATTTTGAAACGAGGGGTGTAATGTCGGTGTTACCTAATTTACCCTTTGTCTGTCCTTCAAACTGTGCTTCTGTAAGCTTAACGCTTATAACTGCAGTAAGTCCTTCACGAACGTCATCACCTGAAAGGTTTTTGTCGTTATCTTTTAAAAGCTTATATTTTCTTCCGTATTCATTGAAAACTCTTGTTAAAGCAGTTTTAAAGCCGTTTTCGTGAGTACCACCGTCAATTGTTCTTACGTTGTTTGCGAAGCTTAAAATTAAATCATTATAGCTATCGTTATACATAAGAGCAATATTTGCTTCTCTGTCACCGCTTACCGCAGAAAATGAAATGGGATTTTCGTGTAAGGGCTTAAGACCTCTTTTATTAGTTTCAAACTCTACGAAGGATGAAATACCGCCCTCAAAGCAATAAATTTCTTTTACCTCGTCAACGTCACGCTTATCAGTAAGAGAAATTGAAAGACCTGCATTAAGGAAGGCTTGTTCTCTTAATCTTCTTTCAAGAGTTTCGAACTCATAAACGGTTGTTTCTGTAAATATTTCAGGGTCTGCTTTAAATCTTATAAGTGTACCTGTTTCATTAGTATCACCTATAACCTTCAAATCGCAAGTAGGCGTACCTCTTTCAAATCTTTGATAATGAACGTGACCGTCCTGAGATACCTCTACCTCAAACCATTCTGAAAGGGCGTTAACAACTGATGAACCAACACCGTGAAGACCACCTGAAACTTTATAACCGCTACCGCCGAATTTACCACCCGCGTGAAGCACGGTAAGAACAACGGTAACCGCAGGAAGACCTTGCTGTTCATTTATACCAACAGGGATACCACGACCGTTGTCACGAACAGTAATAACGTCACCGGGAAGTATTTCTACCTCAATATGAGTACAAAAGCCTGCAAGGGCTTCGTCGATAGAGTTATCAACGATTTCATATACAAGGTGATGAAGACCCTTAGGACCGGTTGAACCTATGTACATACCCGGTCTTTTTCTAACTGCTTCAAGACCCTCAAGAACCTGAATAGCACTTGCATCGTATTTTTCGGTAACTACGGTATCAATAGCTTCCTCACTGAGAACTACTGCATCTTCCAAAGCTTCCTGACGAAGCTCTTCTTCGGTTTTAATAATGTTTTCGTCCAAAATTCTGACCTCCGTAGAATATTCAAATAATTATATAAATTTTAATTATTTCCAAATTTTAAAATTTTAAGAAAAGCTTTAATGATGAGCCTTGCCCGACTCGATTCTTCTTAAAATTGTTCCCACCGCAACGGGTGAAATAAATATTTTCTTACCTTCTTTAGTCTGACAAACTATAAAAGATTTAGGTAATTCAAAAGGAGCAACGTTTACAACCTGCTTTTCCTTTTCCGCGGTATTTAAATAATCTATTGTTTTTTTCATAACGGTTGTATTATCCATATCAAATATACCGATTATTTCTTTATCTAAAACAACAGTATCATGACCTATATGAATAAACATATCAGATAATCTCCCCATCCTTTATTTCAAAGGACTTACCACCGCAAAGCCTTAAGACTTGAGATGGGTCACAGCAGGTAAGAAAAACTTGTCTGTCTGTAATATGATTAAGAACGTAATCCTGACGTTTTTCGTCAAGCTCGCTCATAACGTCATCTAAAAGAGCAACGGGTGTTTCACCGGTCACTTTTTTGATAATTTCCGATTCACCTAGTTTTAAAGCTAATGCACAAGACCTTTGCTGACCTTGTGAGCCGAAGCTTCTTGCACTGACACCGTTTATAAGAATCTCAATATCATCTCTATGAGGGCCAACAGAGGTTGTTTTATAAATAACGTCCTCTTTTCGAGCCTCTTTGATTTTTTCAAGCTCCCCAATATAAATATCCTTTGGTGAGCTGTTTTTATCTATTTCTTTCGATTTTGAATAAAAAACCGAAATATTTTCTTTATTTTCCGAAATACCGGAATAAATATTCACACTGTATTCAGATAAAATATCTATGTATTTTAATCTTTCAACTATAACTGCTGAAGCATATCTTGCTAATTGGTCGTCAAAGGAATCTAAAACGTCATACAACTGAGGACTCATATATAAGTCTTTTAAAAGAGCGTTTCTATGCATTAAAACCTTTTTATATGAAGCAAGATACTCTGCATATTTCGGCTTAAGCTGGCAAAGAGCGGTATCAAGAAATTTTCTTCTCGCACCGGGGCCGTCTTTAATAAGAGAAAGGTGCACAGGTGAAAAAATTACGGCATAAAACGAGCCTATAAGCTCTGCTGACGAGCGAAGAGAAATTCCGTTTAAAGAAACGCTTTTCTTTTTATCGGAAAATATAATCTCAGACTGCTTTTCTCTTGAATTATCCCTGAAATTAAGGTTAATTTTTGCAAAATCTTCACCGAACTTTAAAAATTCTGCATCTTTAGCCCCACGAAAGCTTTTACAGCCCGTAAAAAGCCAGATTGATTCAAGAATATTAGTTTTACCCTGAGCATTTTCACCGTAAATTACGTTTACTCCGCTATCAGCCGATAAAGTTAAATCGGTAATATTTCTGAAATTATTAATTTTTACAGAATCTACCGTCATAATTTCACCGTTTACCTTTTTTAGATGCCAGAAAGCTTTGCTAAATGCAAATTTTTTTGTTTTTCGTTTTTTTATAATTGCGGATTAGCCTTTTAATTTGCCACTTACTTAACGTCATATATAACGTGATCGAATTCTGCACTGTCGCCTGAACGCATTTTTTTGCCTCGCATAGTGCAAACCTCGCCGTTAACCTTTACTTCAGCGTCTTGAATAATAATTTTAGCGTGACCGCCCGTGTTAACAACACCTACGTTTTTTAAAAGGTCATCAAGACGGATGTATTCACCTTTTAAAACGAATTCTTTATGCTCTTTAGGAGCAACTTTTACTTTAATTTTCATTATTCTACAAGCCTTTTAAAAAATGTTTAAAACTTAATTTAATATTAGTTGTAATATTAATTTTTACTATCAGATTATATTTTCGTTTTTAAGACGCATAGGAATAATAAGGAAAATGAAGTTATCCCCCTCGATTGGCTTAACGATAATAGGTGAAACGGGGCTTGAAAGCTCTATATTAACCTCGTCAACGTCAACCGTTCTTAAGCAGTCGATAAGATAAGTGTTATTAAAGCCTATTTCTACTCTTTTACCCTCAATTGCAGCGGGAATTTTATCGGTAGCAGCACCGAGAGAGGTTGCACTTGACATTCTTATTGTGTTGTCATCAAAAACGCATCTTACGGGGCTCTTAATTTTACTTGTAATAAGAAGTGAAGTTCTTTCAACACTGTCAAGAATAAGCTTAAGGTTAACTCTTGCTTTTGTTGAGCTTTCAGAGGGAATTGCATTTTTATAATTAAAGAATTCACCCTCTAAAAGACGGGAAATAATTCTGTAATTGCCGATTTCAAAAAGAATAAACTTCTTGCCGATTGAGAAAGTAATATTTGTTTCGTCGTCATCCGCTAATTTAACAACCTCAGAAAGAGTTTTAGCTGGTACAACGAATGTCATATCTTCCCCTGCGTATTCAATAGGCTCGTTTCTGATTGCAAGACGGAAGCCGTCGCAGGAAATAAGTCTTAAATTATTGTTTTCAACTTCAAATTTAATACCTTTATGAACGGGCTTAATATCTTGTATGGCAACAGCAAAAATCGTTTGCTTTACCATATTTTTAAGAATACCCTGTTTAATAGCAAAGGGAATACCGCCCGTAACTGTAGGAAGCTCAGGATAATCGTCTGCAGGGATACCAACAAGTGAAAATTCTGCTTCACCTGAAGTAATTTTACAAAGGTTGTGATTATCGGAGCTGATAGTAACGCTTTGAGAAGGTAATCTTCTTAAAATATCGCAAAGAAGACGGGCATTAAGAACAATACTACCCTCTGATTCTGCTGAGCATTCAATAATAGTTGTAATACCTACCTCAAGATCATAGCCTGTAAGGGTAAGCTTTGAGTTTTTTGCATTGAGGAGAATACCCTCTGTTGCAGGGAGAGTACTTTTCTGCGGAACACCTCTTTGAACGATGTTACAAGCGTCCGCAAGAACTGATGTGTCACATACAATTTTCATAAATTTTCCTCCGTTCGGTAGAGTAATTTAAAAATTTAATTTTCGAATGAATAAACTAAAAATTTCTGCCTAAAATAATATATTAAACAGTAGCAGTAGTAGAGCCTGTCTAATTTGTAGAAAACTTTTTCTGCCCTTGATTTTACTTGCTTTTCAGAGCCTTAACCGCTTGTACAGAAAATGTTAAATAATGTCAGTAAAAAGGCTTCAAAAAATGCCCTTGTCAGTAATGTTTATAACTTTTTAAACATTGACGTTTAATTGTTCAAAACTTAGATTGCTTTAAAGGCTTTTAAACGGCTTTTTTAAGCCCATTTTTAACTAAAACAAAACAGCTTTATTAAAGCTTGTTATATATAATTGAAAATTTTGCTCAAGCAATAATGCCGTTGGCATTACAGGAAACCCCCGGCGAGGGTTTCCTACGTAAAAACAGTCACACCGGACTGTTTTTACTACCTTCCTACGCCAAAAATGAAAAGTAGTTTCGCATTCTGCGGAATGCGCCAAGGGCTTTGCCCCTTGACCCCACAAGCTTTTAAAAAAGCTTGACCAAAATTTTAAATATATAAATAGAAATAATTAATCGTTTCTTTCGTCTTTAATGCTCTTCATAATATCGTATACGGTTGATTTAAGCTGGGGGTTGTCCTCCATTTTACTTTCAGCCGCTTCTAAAGAGTAAATAACGGTTGAGTGCTTTTTACCGCCGAATTGAACACCTATTTCTTCATAAGTAAGGTTTGTTACCTCTCTCATAATATACATAGCAAACTGACGTGCATTTGAAATTTCAGCCTTTTTCTTTTCAGAACGGATATCCTCCGCATTAACTCCGAAGCTTTTTGCTACTTTTTCGATAATGTTGTTGATTGTAACCTCTGTAGGTTGTGCATAATAAATAATATCTTTAATAGCATCGTTTGCTATGCCTATTGTAGGAACAATTTGATTAAGCGAATAAACTGCGTAAAGCTTATTTACAACGCCCTCAATCTGACGAACGTTATTTTTAAGTCTTTCAGCAATAAACTCTACAACGTCATCAGGAATAGGCATGTTGTATGCCTGAGCCTTTCTCTTGATAATCGCAATTCTTGTTTCAAGCATAGGTGGTTGAATATCAGCAAGAAGACCTTGAACGAAACGGCTTCTTAATCTCTCTTCAAGAGTTGCAATATCCTTAGGCGGACGGTCAGAAGTAAGAACTATCTGCTTACCCTGATTTATAAGAGCCTCAAAGGTATGAAAGAATTCTTCCTGAGCAACGTTTGTTTTACCGATAAACTGAATATCGTCCATAAGAAGAATATCTGCATTTCTGTATTTGTTATGGAATTCAGACATATTTTTTTCGGTAATATGGTCAATAATCTCATTAAGAAAATTTTCACCGTTAGTGTAAATAATATTCATTGTCGGTGCTTTTCTTGTAAGCTCAGCTTTAATAGCCTTAAGAAGATGGGTTTTACCAAGACCCGATTCACCGTAAATGAAAAGTGGGTTATGTACGCTACCCGGATTGTTTGAAACGGCAACTGCCGCAACGTAAGCAAACTGATTTGTAGAGCCAACGATAAAGTTATTAAAGGTAGGGTCTAATCTGCCTGAATCAAGCTCTGCAGCAGCGACCTGCTGATTATAAGTATCATCATCAGGAATTTTTGCCGCTTCTTCATCAACGGTAACAATAATTCTTGTTTTAAAGCCTAAAACGTTTGCGGTTGCTTCTGTAATTTCGTCAAGAAAACGGTTATTGATAATATTCTTTTTGAAAGCTGAAGAAGCTTCTAAAACTAAACTGTCACCATCAAATGAAACGGGCTTTAAATCACTAATCCAGGTGGACATAACTGCCCCGGAAACGTTACCTGTAATTTCTTTTAATATGGCATTCCACATCTCTAAAAGATTGTCCAATTTTTTCACCCCAAAAGTCACAATATAATATAAATATAATATATATATAATTATAATTATAAATATACATTTAATAAATTATAACATATAGTATATACGAATGCAACCCAAACCGAAAAAAATATCGACATTTCGCGAAAAAATGTTCATAACTTTTTATAGAAAAATTAACAAAAAAATCGTTATTTACGGTCTTGAAATTTTTATAGTGTTAATGTAATATAAAATAGAATAAATATAAATAAAAAAATACGGAATTTTTGACAAAGAAAGGCGAAAAATGGACTTTACAAAATACAGTTGTCTTGTTTGCGGACAAAAATTTAAAGATACTGATGACGTTGTTGTTTGCCCCGATTGCGGTACCCCTCATCATAGAGAATGCTGGCTTAATAACGGCAAATGTGCAAATTCTGAAAGACACGGAATTAAAGAACCTATTGAAGTAGAATTTAAACAGGTTGAGTCGGAAAATAATATTGATAATTCAGCTGAAAACAGTATAAAAAAAGAAGATGAAAATACTTCCGGTAATGCTCAGGCATTCGGCTATTTCGGTGATACAAATTTCAACGAAAATAAAGAAAAAGAGCCTCCTCAGAAAATAGTTCAGGACATTATGGACAGGCTTAACAACAACTCTCAGGAAGAGGTTGTTATTGATAATCACAAGCTTTCATTTTTTGCTGCGGCTATAGGAAAAAATCAGGAATATTACATTCCCCGCTTTATGCTTTTTGAAAAGGTTAAAAAGGCTTTTTCTTGGAATATTGTGGGCTTTTTCGTTCCGCTTGCGTGGACTCTTTACAGAAAAATGTACAAGCTTTCCGCGCTTATTTTTGCAGTGTATATGATAATTTTTTCAGTTACCGCAATTCCGCTTATAAGCAACGAAGAATATTTAAACGCTTCTCAGGCTTGCTTGCAGGAGGACCCTCAGTATGCAACGAAAATTCTTGCATATCAAACGGGCTCAACTGACGTAACCTTAACCGCAAAGCAAGCAGAGCTTTACGAAATAATGGAAAAAATCGAAATTCCCGTTTATATTCAAGTTATCACCTATGTTTTAACAATAGGCTTAAGAATAGCTATGGGTGTTTTCGGAACGTATCTTTATTTCAAAAAGCTTTCTAAAAATTTGACGAAGCTTGAAGCAAAAGCATCGGCTACGGGTATGACCGATGAAGCCTTAAAAATGCTTCTTTATAAAAAATACGGCACGTTACCTATAATAATCTGTGCTATTGTAGGCTTTTTGGAATTTCAGATTTTTTAAAGTAATTTTTGTGGATAATATTTTGTAACAACAGGGGATAAGAAAGAATGAAATTAAAAATTTACGGTACTTGTGCGGCAGAGGGCTTTCCTGCAATGTTTTGCTCATGTTCTGTTTGCGAAAATGCTCGTAAATGGGGCGGAAAAAATATAAGAACTCGTTCTCAGGCAGTTATTGACGATAAAATTCTTATAGATTTTTCTGCCGATACGAATTTACATATACTAAGCTACGGTCTTGATTTAAGAAAAATAAAGGCTTGCTTTATTACTCACGGTCACGACGACCATTTATACCCTTACGATTTAAAATACAGAATCGAAAAATACGGTCACAGTAAAGAGGGAGAAAAAGAAAATAAAAAGCCTCTTCCCGTATTCGCAACAAAGGAATCGGGGGAGAGTCTTAAAAAAATTATTGAAGACGAAGTAAATAAGAAAGACGAAAAAGCTCTCCGATTTAAAGAGATTACACCTTTTAAAAGCATTGATATTGAGGGCTATAGGGTAACTCCCGTTAAGGCTAGCCACGCTCAGTCACTTAACCCCTGCTTTTATATTTTTGAAAAAGAGGGGAAAGCAATTCTTTGGGCTCATGATACGGGCTATTTCCCCGATGAAACCTGGGATTATATCGAAAATAGCGGTATAAAATTCGACCTTGTTTCTCTTGACTGCACATCAACCTCAGATGAAACAGCTTATTCTCATCATATGGGATTAAAGGCTTGTTGCGACGTTAAAGAAAGGCTTTTAAAGAAAAATGCAGACGAAAAAACTGTATTTTTATTAAACCATTTCTCTCATAACGGCGGGTTTTGCTACGATGAGCTTGTGCCAATAGCAGAAAAGCTGGGCTTCCTTGTTTCTTACGATACAATTGAGTTTGAAATTTGACGAAAATAAACTTAACGTAAAAATTTTTACATAAAAGCAGGTGATAAAATGCATACACCTCTTGCAGACAGAATACGTCCGCAAAGTCTTGATGATATTGTAGGTCAGCAGCACTTAATAGGTGAGGGCAAGCCCTTAAGAAATATAATTGAATCAGGTGAGCTGCCAAACCTTATATTTTACGGTCCGTCGGGCACGGGTAAAACAACCCTTGCAAGAATGATTGCTAAAAAGACCGACAGAACTCTTCGAAAGCTTAACTGCACAACAGCAGGTACTCAGGATATACGCGATATCGTTGAAGATTTAAATGCTTTTACCGCACCAAACGGAATTTTACTTTATCTTGACGAGATTCAGTATTTTAATAAAAAGCAGCAGCAGACCTTACTTGAATATATTGAAGACGGGTCAATAACCTTAATAGCATCAACAACCGAAAACCCTTATTTTTACGTTTACAGTGCTATTTTAAGCCGTTCTTCAGTATTTGAATTCAAATACGTAACTCCCGAAGAGGTTGAAAAAGCCGTAAACAGAGGCTTTGACCTTTTATCAGAAGAAAAAGGGGAGGAGTTTCAGGTTGAAGATGGCGTAGCTCTTCATATTGCAAGGGCTTGTGGCGGAGACGTCAGAAAATCTCTGAACTCCGTTGAGCTTTGCGTTTTAGCTGCACCTAAGCCCGAAGAAAACGAAAAAAGAATAATAACTCTTGAAAATGCAAAGCAATTAACTCAAAGAAGTGCTTTAAGATATGACCGCGAGGGTGACGAGCATTACGATATTTTATCTGCTTTCCAGAAATCTATGCGAGGCTCCGACCCCGATGCCGCAATTCATTACCTTTCAAGGCTTTTAGAGGCGGGCGATATGACCTCGGCAATAAGAAGGCTTTTAGTTTGTGCGGCTGAGGACGTAGGTCTTGCCTACCCTATGATTTTACCTATAGTAAAGGCGGCAACGGATATTGCTCTTCAGGTGGGTATGCCTGAAGCACGGCTTCCCCTTGCAGATGCAGTTATTTTGGTTTGTAATTCACCTAAATCAAATACGGCTCATAATGCAGTTATTGCCGCTACTGAGGATATTAAAAAAGGTAAAAGCGGACCAATACCCCGTCACCTTCAAAACAAGCATTTTGACGGTGACGATGCAGAAATAAAGGGTCAGTTTTACAACTATCCTCACGATTATCCGAATTCCTGGGTTTCACAGCAATATTTGCCCGATGCTCTTAAAAATGCAAGGTATTACGAATACGGCAACAACAAGCAAGAGCAGGCGGCTAAAGAATATTGGCAAAAAATAAAAGGGGGACTCTAATATGAAAAAAACAGTAAAAGCTTTAGCTCTTGTTTTAGTTTTTATAATGTCTTTCGGCGTTGTAACCGCTTCAGCAAAGGGAACAGTTCTTTCAAACGATAAGTTTTACGTTGAGCTTCCCGAGGGCTTTGAAGTTTGCACCGATTACGGCGATAACCATTATTATTTTGAAAATGAATATTCGTATGAAGGATTAGATATTATTGTTGAGGGAAATTTACTTTTTCCAGACGGTATTAAAAATACTCCTGAAAATATAATTGAAGAAAGGTTTAAGGCTTTCTTTTATGACGTTGAGGAAACCGGTTTTGCTGAAGTTAAAACCTTAGAAAAAGGTGAAATTAACGGCATAAGTGCTTGCTACGTTTACGGTTACGTTGATAACGAATTATATTCAGACGATATATTCGCCTATATTTTAACTACTCACGAAACTCTTTTCATCGTTTACACAACTTTAAGCTCAGGTACTCAACAGGAAGGGAAGCAACCCACTTATCTTAAGGATTTTATGAGAACTTTTCTTGTAAACGGTACTTATTACAACGGTGAGAAGCTTTCAAAGGCTCACGATTTCTCAAAGGAAGAGCATTATATTGATGCTCTCGAGAGAGATATGATTACAAACGATTATTATGAATATAATGATGATTTCGGCTTTATTTTAGGTTTAATTATTGCTTCATTTACTTTACCTGTAGTTTTAATTGTGTTTATGGTGCTTTACTTTAAAACAAGAAAGAAGCTTAAGGAATATAAAGAGTTTTTCGGAACTATTGAGCAAGCAAGAACGGCTATGTATCAGCAACAAATGCAAAGAGGCTATCAGCCTTATGCAAATCCGCAGTATTACGGTTATAATTCCGGTATGCAGCAACCTGTTCAGCCGTATAATCAGAGTGGAGCGTATGCCCCACAACCGCAGCCTATACAGCCCTCGCAGACTGTGCAGCCCCCGCAAACGTCAGCTTCTTCTGAAACGCAGGAGTTTTAAACTATTTATGTAAATTATTAAATTTAAAATATATTTTTTGAGGTGTTCTTATGAAACAGTTTCCAATTGGTATTATCATCAACAGCTTCCGCACAGACATTCCTACCGCAGTAAAAAAAGCGGCAGAATGTGGTGCACAGGGTATTCAGGTTTACGCTACAAGCGGCGAAATGTCACCTGACGTACTCGTTGGCTCAAAGAGAAAAGAGTTTTTAGACCTTGTAAAATCAAACGGTCTTGTAATCTCTGCTCTTTGCGGTGACCTTGGCGGCGGCGGATTTATTCACGCTGACAAGAACAGAGAAAGAGTTGATTTTTCAAAGAAAATTCTTGATCTTGCTAAAGAGCTTGAAACAGACGTTGTTACAACTCATATCGGCGTTGTTCCCAACGACCCCAACCACGACAGATATAAAATTATGCAAGAGGCTTGCAGAGAGCTTGCTGAATACGCAGATTCTATCGATGCTCACTTTGCAGTTGAAACAGGGCCCGAAACAAGCGCAGTTTTAAAGGGATTCCTCGATAGCCTTGATTCTACGGGCGTTGGTGTTAACCTTGACCCCGCAAACTTAGTTATGGTTACAGGCGATGACCCCGTTCAAGCAGTACATAACCTTAAAAAATATATCGTTCATACTCACGCAAAGGACGGTAAGCAGATTTTTTACAGAGACCCCGAAATCGTTTACGGAATTAAGAAGGACGTTATCGTTACTGACGATTCATTTATCGAGGTTCCTCTCGGTGAGGGTAGCGTACCGTTCCCCGCATACCTTAAAGCTCTTGAGGATATCGGCTACAACGGATTCCTTACTATTGAACGTGAAGTAGGCGACGATCCAGCAAAGGATATCAGAGCAGCTGTTGAGTTTCTTAAGAATACGATGAGATAAGAAAGTCGTCAGTCGCCAGTAGATTCGCAAAATAAAATTAATAGAAACAGGTCTACGATTGCATTGCTATCGCAGACCTGTTGTTTTTGTATTAAATTAAATTGCAGCGATAGCTTTGCCTCCCTGTGCGAAGCATAGGGAGGGGGACCATTGCCAACGGCAATGGTGGAGGGTAGTTCACTATCGTCTTAGGTTTATTTTCAATGATGCTAATGTTGCATTTGAAAAATGATAATTGTAATCTTT
>JAZROI010000037.1:0-6094 GCA_045648585.1 Acutalibacteraceae bacterium | reverse complement strand
AATATTGAACACAACTGAAAATTTCACCGTTTTCAGCACCTAATATGCAAACACCCGCATATTTACCGTTTCCGGCAAGTGCAATTGAAGTAATATGGTCATAAGCACTATTCCACTGAAAAACAACTTTATTAGTTACGGAATAAACTGTAAATTTACTTGTGGCGTCCGTTGCTCTTGTGCCAAAAGCATAATTTCCTGCTTTGCCGTATTCGGCACAAATTATATCACCAACAGCCTCACCGTTACTTACAACCTTTTTATCTGTTATAAGATAATAGCCTTTGTCACCTCTATCAAATACTACCGCTTTATCACCGTTGATTGAAACCGCAGGAGAAGCGAAGCTATGGGGTTGGTTGTAAACCTCTTTTCCCTTTTGCGAGAAAACAACAAAATTTTCTGTTGTAAGTATTAAAATGTTGTCACCAATATTTTTAATTGCGATAGTTGAATTAGTATTTGTCTGAATAGGGAATTTTTCAGAATCATTTGTAACGAAGGTTGTTACCCTTGCTGAAATTGCATCAAGAGGTATTATTCCTACTGTTGAAAGTATGTAAACTAAAACAAACACACCAACAAGAACACCGGCAATTATCATTTTACTCTTTGTTTTTTCAGAGAAACGGGGAATTTTGCCGTAGCCTTCGTAACCGCTATTCAATTCAGTTAATTTAAGCTTCAATACTTTCACCTCCGTAAAAAACTTTATTAAGGTAAAGACCGTCGGGAATTGCGGTAATCCCCGCTTTCGTTCTGTCTTTACTTTGTATAATCGACGGTATATCATCGCAGTTGATTTTACCGTTGTTAACGTAAAGCAAGGTTCCCGCCATAATTCTAACCATATTATAAAGGAATCCGTTACCTTGGACTCTAAATTTAATTAAATCACCGTCGCGAAAAACAGACGCATCATAAATTGTACGAACTTTACTTTTAACCTGTGCATCTGCCGCACAAAAGGCAGAAAAATCAAAAGTACCGATAAAATGCTTGGCAGCTTTATCCATCAGCTCGACGTCTACGTCATACTTATAATTCATAGCCCTCTTATAATAAAACGGTGAGGGGGTTTTTGTATTTTCAATGACGTATTCGTACTCTTTCTTTTCACAGTCAAACCTTGCATTAAAATCAAAGTCAACTTCTTTACAAGAGTAAACGGAAATCTCACCGGGAAGCTTCGCCGACATTAACGCTACAGGGAAGCTTTCAACGGGTATGGTAGATTCAGTACGAACGTTAAAGAAAAACTCATTAGCGTGAACGCCTGCATCAGTTCTGCTACAACCGATAATATTTACGTCCTCTCCCGTAAGACGTTTAAAGGCTGATTTTAATTCGCCTTGAACTGTTATTGCATTGTCTTGTTGCTGCCAACCGTGAAAAGCAGCACCTTGAAATGCTATTTTAAATAATAAATTTCTCATATTACGTTTGGGAGCTTAATATTAAGAATAACAATACAAGAACAAACTATAAGCATTATTACGGTTGCAATTACGTCACGGTACGTTAATTTCATTTGTCGCAACCTTGTTCTTGTGTTTCCACCCGTATAGCATCTGCAAGACATTGCATCAGCTAACTCAATTGCTCTTTTGAATGCAGATATAAAAAGAGGTATAAATATCGGGAAAAGAGCTTTAACTCTTTTAACTATTCCTCCACTTTCAAAATCGGCACCCCTTGCCTTTTGAGCAGACATAATTCGGTCAATTTCATCAATAAGTGTAGGAATGAAACGCAACGCAATTGTCATCATCATAGCAAAGGTATGAACGTCAACCTTAAACACCTTTAACGGTGAAAGAAGCTTTTCAATTGCATCAGTTAAATCCGTCGGTGAAGTTGTATAAGTAAGAAGCGAGCTCATTAATAAAAGAGTTAAAATTCTTATAGCAATAAATATTGCCATATAAACTCCGCCGTCGGTTATAGTTATAAATTTCCACTCAAATAAAACGTTACCCTTTTGAGTGTAATACAACTGCAAAACAGTTGTAAGAAAAATAATCGGTAACAACGGTTTAAAGCTTTTAAGAATTATTTTCGGTGAAAGCTTCGATAACAAATAAGTTACTACGGCAAACCCGCATAAAAGCCCCATTGACCAGAAGTTTTTGCATACAAAAATAAAAATTATAAAAGCAAAGGTAAGTATTATTTTTGTTCTTGCATCTAATTTATGAAGAAATGAATTGCCGGGGAAAAACTGCCCGATTGTAATATCCTTAACCATCGTTCTCCCCCTTTAAGTATTCAGTTATTGCTTTAACTGCACCGCTAACTGTGAAAGCGGTATCACCTAAATCAAAGCCTGCTTTTTTCAATGAAAGAAAAACAGTAGTAATCTCAGGAACATCTAAGCCTAAAGAAGCAAGCTTCTCACCTTGAGAATAAACCTCTTCAATTGCACCTGAAAGCTCAACCTTACCTTTATTCATAACGATAACTCTGTCAGCAACGACGGCAACGTCGTCCATATTATGAGAAACAAAAATAATCGTACTGCCTGTTTTCTTGTTGTAATCCTTTATGAGTTGTAAAAGATTATTTTTACCGACGGGGTCAAGCCCTGCAGTGGGCTCATCAAGGATAAGCACCTTTGGTCTCATAGAAAGTATACCTGCAATGGCAACTCTTCTTTTTTCACCGCCCGATAAATCAAATGGTGATTTTTCAAGATAATCTTCAGTTAAGCCTACGAAGCCGATTGACTCATACACTCTATTTTTAATTTCATCATCAGAAAGCCCCATATTTTTAGGACCGAAAGCGATATCGGCGTAAACGGTAGATTCAAACAGCTGTTGCTCAGGATATTGAAAGCAAAGACCAACGTTAAAACGGCAATTTCTTAACGCTTCTTTTGAAGAATGTATATCCTTATCTTCAAATAAAACCTCACCTGAATCAGCCTTTAAAAGACCGTTAAGATGCTGTAAAAGTGTACTTTTACCTGAGCCTGTATGACCGATTACGGCAACAATCTCACCTTGTTCGAACTCGAGAGACACTCCATTAAGAGCACCCGTTTCAAACGGTGTACCCTTTGAATAACCATATATTAAATTGTGCACTGCAAGCACTGACATTTTTTAACCTCTATTATTTATATAATCCTTAAATACACTGACAAATTCATCAGCGGTAAGTGGTGAGCCGTTAAGCTCAACACCGCATTGTTTTAATTCTGTTGCTAACTCTAACGGTTTCGGCACCGTAAGACCGATACTTTTAAGTAGCTCGGTATGAGAAAAGACCTCTTCGGGTGTACCGTCAAGTGAAACACCACCGTCATTCATAACCACTACCCTATCGGCAAGCACAGCCTCATCCATAAAATGAGTTACAAGAATTATTGAAATTCCTAATTCGTTTTTAAGCTTAAACAAAGCATTTAAAACTTCTTTTCTGCCCTTTGGGTCAAGCATAGCCGTAGGCTCATCAAGAACAATACAGTTTGTTTGCATTGCGATAATACCCGCAATAGCTACTCTTTGCTTCTGTCCGCCTGAAAGTCTGTGGGGCTCGTGACGTCTGTAATCGTACATATCAACAAGCTTAAGTGCTTCGTCAACCCTACGTCTGATTTCATCACGCTTAACACCTAAATTTTCGGGACCAAAAGCAACGTCATCTTCGACTATCGTTGCAACAATCTGATTATCAGGGTTTTGAAAAACCATACCAACGTTACGGCGGATATTCATTTCATTTTCTTCAACGGAAGTATCGTAACCGTAAGAGGTAACTGTGCCTTCCGTTGGGATATACAACGCATTTATAAGCTTTGCCATTGTTGATTTGCCCGAGCCGTTATGACCGAGCACACAAGTAAACTGACCTTTATAAAAATCAAGGTTAAGATTTTTTAAAGCCTCTGCATTTTCATCAGGATACTTGAAGCTTACGTTTTTAAACTCAATAATTTTTTCCATTTTATTTTGTCCACACTGCAGTTGAACCGCAAGGAAGAACAAGACCGCTATCAGTAACCTTTAAACCGATTTCAGAAGAATCTGCGTGTCCCCCAAAGCGTTTAGCAACTGTTGAATTCAATATATAGCTCATAACCGCAGGTGAAACGCCTGCTGTATAAGAATTTATAAGTACTGCGAGAGAATTTTCGGTAAGTAACTCACAGCATTGTGAAACGAAGCCGAATATCTCATTTTCTAATTTCCAAACCTCTCCGCCCGGGCCTCTGCCGTAAGATGGCGGGTCCATAATGATAATATCATATTTATTACCGCGTCTTATTTCACGGGCAACAAACTTCATACAATCATCAACTATCCAACGGACGTTTTTATCAGCAACTCCCGATGAAGCTGCATTTTCCTTTGCCCATTGAACCATTCCCTTTGAAGCATCAACGTGAACAACAGAAGCACCTTTTTTAAGGGCAGCAACCGTAGCTGCTCCGGTATAGGCAAAAAGATTTAAAACTTTAACGTCTTTTCTGCCGCTTTTCTCAATTATTTCACCAACGTAATCCCAGTTACAAGCTTGCTCGGGGAAAACGCCGGTATGCTTAAAGCCCATTGGCTTAAGGTTAAATTTTAGTTCTTTATATGAAATCTGCCACACCTCAGGGATTTTTTTATAAAACTCCCAAGAGCCACCGCCTTGATTTGAACGGTGATAACGGGCATGAGCATTTTTCCACAAAGGATTTGTTCTAGGTGTATTCCATAAGGCCTGTGGGTCAGGTCTTATAAGGAATATCTCACCCCACCTTTCAAGACGTTCACCGTCAGAGCAATCAATAAGCTCGTAATCCTTCCAATTTTCAGTTATTCGCATTAAAGTAATCTCTCCCTGATAACTTCCGCAATTTCTTGCGCTAACACATTAATTTTTTCTTCATCCTTACCCTCTAACATAACACGAACGAGAGGCTCCGTTCCTGATACACGAACAAGAACTCTTCCTGTATCGCCGAGTTCTTTTTCGGCTGATTCGATAGCATTTTTGATTTCCTTATCTCTCGGGAATCTTGCTTTTCCGAAATCGGATACTCGAACGTTAATAAGCACCTGAGGGAATACCTTCATTTCATTTGCAAGCTCAGAAAGCTTTTTACCGCTTTCTTTCACAATACAAAGAAGCTTTAAAGCCGAAAGCTCACCGTCACCTGTTGTAGCAAACTCACGGAAAATGATATGACCAGACTGCTCACCGCCGATAATATAGTCATTTTCAACCATATTTTCAAGAACGTATCTGTCGCCGACTTTGGTTTTTTCGCAATTAATATCATTTTCCTCGCAGAATTTAAAGAAGCCCATATTACTCATAACGGTAACAACGGCGGTATTGTTTTTGAGCTTACCTTTGTTCTTTAAATATTTAGCAAATATAGCGATAAGCTTATCACCGTCAACAACCTCACCGTTTTCGTCAACCGCAAGGAAACGGTCAGCATCACCGTCAAAGGCAAGACCTGCGTCGCATTTATTACGAACAACGAAATCCTGCAAAACCTCAAGGTGAGTTGAACCGCATTTTTCATTGATGTTGGTACCGTTAGGATGTGCCGCTAAAAAGAAGCAATCATCACAAAGGCTCATAAAAACGTTAGGCGCAATTGATGAAGAAGCGCCGTTTGAACAGTCGACAGCAATTCTTAAACCGTTAAGATTTTTTATATCATATTCTTTTAAATCATTCTTCGCAATTGTTTTAAGATAATTAGAATAATCGGTTCTTGCAGTTTTAGAACGAATAATTCTACCAACGTCACCGCCTACTTTAACGGGAGGCACTTGAGTTTTATCGAGAATAATGCTTTCAATTTCTTCTTCAAGATTATCAGGCAGTTTATAACCTGTACCCTGAAAAATTTTAATTCCGTTATATTCACATGGGTTATGGGATGCGGATATCATAACCGCTGCATCATACTCGTATTTTTTTACAAGATATGCTACTGCGGGAGTAGGTATTTCGCCTAAAAGCATTACGTCTGCACCAACAGAGCAAAGACCTGCTGAAATAGCTGATTCAAGCATCTGAGAAGATGCTCTTGTATCCATACCAATCAGTACTTTCGGTTTTTTATGTGAACGTTCAGTAAGCA
>JAZROI010000036.1:0-2368 GCA_045648585.1 Acutalibacteraceae bacterium | reverse complement strand
CTTTAGCGCGTTAAAGTGCTAAAATACCACCACAAAATAAAAAGCGGATCATTTCCGCTATGGAGGAAACTATTATGAGTAAGAAAATTTTAGCTATCGTAATGAGCATCGTTCTCGTTTGCGGTGTTGTTTGTGCATTCGCAGCTTGCGGTAAAGATGCTGAAAAACCCGGTGATACAACAGAAAATACACCCAAAAAAGAAACAATCGTTGTTGGTTACACAATTTATGAACCCATGAACTACCTTGATGAAAACAATAAGCTTGTAGGTTACGACACAGAGCTTGCAGAAAAAGTTTTTGGTAACCTTGGTTACGAAGTAATCTTCAAAGAGATTGAATGGAGTAGCAAGTATACAGACCTTGACTCCGGTACTATTGATTGTGTATGGAACGGCTTTACTGCTAATACTGCTGATGATGACGGCGTTCTTCGTTCAGAAAAGGTTGATTTCTCATACAACTATATGGAAAACCGTCAGGTTATCGTAGCAAAGAAAGATGCTATTAAAACAGCAGAAGACCTTAATGGTAAATTTGGTGTTGCTGAAAGCGGTTCAGCCGGTGAAGCATACGCAAAAGGCTTTGAAGGTGCAACATATAAGGGCTTTTTAAAGCAGACAGATTGCTTACTTGAAGTTAAGGGCGACACAGCAGATTTTGCAGTTGTTGACGCTCAGCTTGCAAAGAGTTATGTTGGTAAAGGTGACTATGCTGACCTTGTAATCGTTGAAGATCTTTCAAGCGAAGTTGAATACTATGCAATCGGTTTCAAAAAGGGTAGCGATCTTGTTGCAAAAGTTAACGCAGAGCTTGAAAAATTAGGTGCTGACGGCACAATCGAAGCACTTGCAAAAAAATATGGTGTTGAAAATACTGCAATTAAGGATTTCAGCGACCAAAAATAATTAATATCCGTTTGGAGTTAAAGTATGTCTTTTTTAGAAGTTACGGCATTTTTGCTCGATGGCTTTAAAATATCATTATTGATCTTTGGGGTGACCTTAATTTTAGGGGCACCCCTTGGGTTGCCTATAGCCTTTGGCTCTATGAGCAAATTTAAGCCAATAAAAACTGTTTTTAAAATAATTGTCTGGATTGTCAGAGGTATTCCCCTGATGCTTCAGATTTTCATAATTTACTACGTCCCCGGTTTGCTTTTTAAATTTCAGCTTTTTGGTGAATTGGATCGTTATTTTATAGTTGAGTATGACATAATGGATGCGGGCAGAATAGTGGCTGTGTTAATAGCTTTTACAATTAACTATGCCTGCTATTTTTCGGAAATATACAGGGGCGGTATCGAGAGTATTTCAAAAGGTCAGTATGAGGCAGGTTTTGTTCTCGGTATGACAAAGTCTCAGATTTTTAGGAAAATTATTCTTAAACAGGTTATCCAAAGAATAGTTCCGCCTATGTCAAATGAGATTATTACCCTCATTAAGGATACAGCGTTAGCTAACTGTATTATGGTATGTGAAATTATTAAGAATGCAAAGGAACTTGCCGCAACAAAAGCCATGATATGGCCATTGTTCTACACGGGTGTGTTCTACTTGCTGTTTGTAGGTGTTCTTACCATTGTTCTGAGTAAAGCCGAAAAGAAACTGAGTTATTTCAGGAGTTAAGATATGTCTGTTTTAGAAGTTAGAGATATAAAAAAGAGCTTCGGAAAAACCGAGGTTTTAAAAGGTGTAAGCTTCAATCTTGAGGAGGGTGAGGTTTTAAGCATTATCGGTTCATCCGGTAGCGGTAAAACAACTATTCTTCGTTGTATAAACCAGCTTGAAACCGCTGACAGCGGCTATATTGAGGTTGCGGGCGAGGTCTTTTTTGACGGGAAAAACAAAAAAGAAGACAGTAAAACCAAAAGAAGAAAGCAGCTTAACGTTGGTCTTGTTTTCCAGGATTTTCATCTTTTTCCCCAGTATAATGTCCTTGATAATGTAACTCTTGCTCCTAAACTTCTTGCTGAAGAGAGGGAAGATTACAAACGCAATAAAAAACAGATTATTGCTGAAATTGAGGAAAAAGCTAAGGTTCTTTTAGGTAAAGTTGGTCTTTCCGAAAAGCTTAATAACTACCCCTGCGAGCTTTCGGGCGGTCAGAAACAGCGTGTTTCCATTGCCAGAGCATTGATTATGGAGCCCAAGGTGTTATTCTTTGACGAGCCCACATCTGCTCTTGACCCCGAGCTTACAGGTGAAATCCTTAAAGTTATAAAAGATCTTGCGGAGGAAAACGTAACAATGGTTATTGTTACCCACGAAATGTCCTTTGCTAAGGCGGTTTCTTCAAAGGTTATTTTTATGGATAACGGCGTTATTGAAGAAGAGGGTACACCCGAAGAAGTTTTCGATAATCCTAA
>JAZROI010000035.1:0-46244 GCA_045648585.1 Acutalibacteraceae bacterium | reverse complement strand
GACTTGTGTTTTTTACCGATAGCCGTTATATTGAAGCGGCTCAAAAGACGGTAAAAAACTGCAAAGCGATGCTTCTCAAAAAGGTTTCAGAAGAAATTAAAGATTATATAAAAGATAAAAAAATAATAAAAATATATTCTGAAAGAGAGCATATAACCGTTTCAGTAAGCGATTATTTAAAAACGGCGTTTTTACCCTGCAAGGTAACACCCTCGAAAAAGCTTGAAGCGGAAATCACCCGAATTCGCAGAATAAAAACCGAAGAGCAAAAAGAGAAAATATTAACTGCTCAAAAAATAGCCGAGGAAGCTTTCGAGCATATTTTAACCTTTATAAAACCCGGCGTTACTGAAAAAGAGATAGCCCTTGAGCTTGATTTTTATATGCTTTCTCACGGTGCCGAAGCTCTTTCGTTTGAAACTATTGCCGTTGCAGGCAAAAAGTCTTCAATGCCTCACGGCGTGCCTGATGACAACGTTGTAAAAGACGGCGATTTTATTACAATGGATTTCGGTGCAGTTTACGACGGCTACCATAGCGATATGACAAGAACTGTTGCAGTTGGTAATATTACCGATGAGCAAAAGAAAATATATGAAATCGTTTTAAAGGCTCAAAAATCTGCCCTTGCGGTTTTAAAAAAGGGGTTACCCTGTAGTGAAGCAGACCTTGCCGCAAGAAGCGTTATTGATGAAGCGGGCTACGGTGAATATTTCGGTCATTCAACGGGTCACGGTGTAGGTGTAGAAATTCACGAAGCACCAACCCTTGCCCCGAAATCAAAGGATGTTCTTGAGGTTGGTGACGTTGTAACAATTGAGCCCGGAATATATATCCCCGATAATTTCGGCGTAAGAATAGAGGATATGGCAATAATAACCGAGAGCGGTTACGAAAACCTTACAACCACACCTAAGGAGCTGATAATTCTTTGAAATATGAAAGCTTTACAGAGTTAAAAGAGGATTGCCTTAAATGTGAAAAATGTCCTCTTGCCCCAACTCGCACACAGGTTGTTTTTGGGGTGGGTAATGAAAATGCCGATATACTTTTTGTGGGTGAGGGTCCCGGTGAAAATGAGGATTTACAAGGTGAGCCCTTTGTTGGCAAGGCGGGTCAGCTTTTAGATAAATATCTTCAGGTTATAGGCTTAGACCGTAAAAAGAATATTTATATTGCTAATATCGTTAAATGCAGACCGCCTAAAAACAGAGACCCCGAAGCTATCGAGCAAGACTGTTGCATTGAATGGTTACGTTGTCAAACAAGGCTTATAAAACCGAAAATTATAGTCTGTTTAGGTAGAATTTCGGCACAAAAGCTTATTTCAGAGGACTTCAAGGTGACCCGTCAACATGGTGAATTTATAAAAAAAGGCAACATTTATTTTATGGGTACCTTTCACCCTGCGGCACTTTTGAGAAATCCTAATAACAAGCCCGATGCATTATCGGATTTTCAGGCATTAAGAGAGAAAATAAAAGAGTTAAATATAGAAATTTAACAAAAGGAGTATATATATGAAACAGTATATTGAAAACGGAAACGCTATTCTCGGTATTGAATTCGGCTCAACAAGAATTAAAGCAGTTCTTATCGACGATAAGGGCGAGGTTCTTGCAGTAGGCGGTTTCGGTTGGGAAAACAGCCTTGTAAACGGAATCTGGACTTATGCTGAGGAAGAATTTTTCGAGGGTCTTAAGGGAGCGTATTCTTCACTTAAAAAAGACGTTAAAGAAAAATACGGTATCACTCTTAAAAATCTTAAAGCAATCGGTATCAGCGGTATGATGCACGGGTACCTTCCCTTTAATGATAAAGGTGAGCTTTTAGCACCATTCAGAACCTGGAGAAATACTCTTGCAGGTGAAGCTGCAAACAAGCTTACGTATGAATTTGATTTTAATATTCCTGACCGTTGGAGTATTGCACATCTTTACCACGCTATCTTAAACGATGAAGCACACGTTAAGGATATCGCATATTTCACAACTCTTGCAGGCTATATTCACACTCTTCTTACAGGCGAAAAAGTGCTCGGTATCGGTGAAGCATCAGGTATGTTCCCTATGGAAGGCAACAATTACAGCGAAAAAATGCTTGATAAATTTGACGAGCTCGTAAAAGATAAAGGCTACCCTTGGAAAATCCGTGAAATTCTTCCTAAGGTTCTCGTTGCAGGTGAAAACGCAGGTACACTTACAGAAAAAGGAGCTCTTCTTCTTGACGAAGAGGGCGACCTTCAGGCGGGTATTCCTATGTGTCCTCCCGAGGGCGATGCAGGTACAGGTATGGTTGCAACAAACAGTGTAAGAGTAAGAACGGGTAACGTTTCTGCAGGCACGTCTGTTTTCGCAATGATTGTTCTCGAAAAGCTCCTTTCAAAGCTTTACAGAGAAATAGATATGGTTACAACACCAGACGGTGCTCCCGTTGCTATGGTACATTGCAACAACTGCACATCAGATATAAACGCTTGGACATATCTTTTCAAAGAAGTTCTCGACCTTATGGGTGCAAATTGTGACTTAGGTGACCTTTTCACCGCGCTTTTCAAAAAATCTGCAGAAGCAGATAAGGATTGCGGAAATCTTCTTTCCTACAACTATTTCTCAGGTGAATTCTTAACAGGCTTTGAAACAGGTAAACCTCTTTTCGTAAGAGAGCCCGACAGCAAGTTCTCTCTTGCAAACTTTATGAGAGTTCAGCTTTTCACCGCTTTCGGTGGCATTAAAATCGGTATGGAAATTCTTGATAAAGAAAACGTTGCTATTGATAAAATTCTCGGTCACGGCGGCTTCTTTAAAACACCCGTTATCGGTCAGAGCGTTCTTGCCGCTGCTATGAATGCACCCGTTTCCGTTATGGAAACTGCAGGTGAGGGCGGTGCATGGGGTGTAGCAGTGCTTGCCGCATACTCAATTAATAAAGAAGAGGGCGAGCAATTCCCCGATTATCTCGATAACAAGATTTTCGCAACACAGAAAATGACAACTCTCAACCCCGATAAAGAAATTGTTGACTCCTTCAATCTCTTTATGGAAAGCTACAAAAAGGGTCTTGCAGTAGAAAGAGCAGCAGTAGAAATGTAAAAAATGTATTGTCTTTTTGTGCATGCGGTGTTTTGTTCGGTTCGGCGTATCTCATACGCCGTCACCTCACAATTCCACCGTCTGCACTAAAAATCCAACACATTTTACCTTTAAGTTAGTGATTTGCGAATTCTGGATTTTTACCCGCTCGACGTATCTCTGAATAAAAAATGCAAGTGGTAATTCGCCACTTGCATTTTTTTGTCTTATTTCTCAATCGCTGCTTTTCTCATGTTGATTTTATAAAGAATTTCGGAGTCGAATTTTTCTGTACGGTCGTAGTTATAAATACCGTTTAATTCCTGTTCAACGTCTGTAAGCTGAGTGTAGCAGAAGCCTATCATTCTCGGGTTATCAAGAAGTGCGTCGGTAAGACCTGCGTAACGCTCGTAAAATTCCTCGTAGCTTGTAGCCGCGTTACCGTAGCCCCATGCTTTTTTATGGTCGTTTTCAGCAACGTCTCTGAGCTCGATTCTGATTCCGCCGTATTCACTCATAAATACGGGCTCGCCCTTCCACTGCTGTTTCTCAGGAAAACGGTCGTAAAGGAAATTTTCTTTAAAGAGCTTATCGTAGTTATCTTTGAAAATATGATAATCCTGCTCGTAATCGTGAACGTCGAAGATATCTGTTTCAACGTGGAAGTTACCGCTTGTATCAATACAAGGACGGGTTTTATCCATAGCTTTTACTGTGCGATAAACGATGCGGATAGTGTCATCGTCCTGCTTTCTGCCATCTCTGTCCCATGTTTCGTTATAAGGACACCAACCGATAAGAGCAGGGTGGTTAAAGTCGCGTTCAATTTCTTCTTCAATTTCTAAAAGGAAGTAACGGATAGATTCAAACTGTGACCAGTCAAGACCCCAGTTGCCGTGTTCACCCCATACGATATAACCTAATTCATCGCAATAATGAAGGAATAAGGGCTCGAAAATCTTCTGATGAAGTCTTGCACCGTTGAAGCCTGCTTTCATTGAAAGGATAATATCATTTTTAAGAGCCTCTTTTGTAGGTGCGGTGTAAATTCCGTCGGGATAGAAGCCCTGGTCAAGCACAAGTCTTTGGAAAACGGGCTCACCGTTAATTTCAACTGCATTATCGGTAAGTTTAACTTCTCTAAGACCGAAATAGCTTGTTACAACGTCCTCACCGAAAGAAAGTGTAAGCTCGTAAAGACCGCCTTTACCAACCTCCCAAAGATGCTTTTCGGTAAGGTCAAGAGTAAGTGTTGCAGTCTGACCATAAGTCTTAACGGTTTTTGTGCCAACCTCTTTACCGTCCCAGAAAGCCTTTGCAGAGAAATCGCCGCTACCGCAAAGGTCAGCAGTAATTGTAACTGTACCGTCTGCAATATTAGGGAAATATTTTACATTTTTAATATAGCTTTCAGGGCAGAATTCTATATAAACTGTCTGCCAGATACCCGTTGTTCTTGTGTAGTCGCAACCGTGAGAATAGAAAAGCTCACTTTGTTTTCCTCTTGCCTGACGGAAATCTCTTACGTCATCCTCGGCATAAACGGTAATTACGTTTTCGCCCTCTTTTAAGAATTTAGTTGCATCTATACGGAAGGTTGTGTAGCCGCCGAAATGCTCACCTGCAAGCTCGCCGTTTACATAAACCTTTGAGTGAAAGTCTACCGCACCGAAAACGATAAACGCTTTACCGCTTAACTGTTCTTTTGAAATCTCAACAGTTCTTTTATACCATACAGCGGGGATAAAATCTTTATAGTTAATGCCTGAAAGCTCACTTTCAGGGCAGAAAGGTACGTTGATTTTTTTAGAAAACGCAGCATCAACGTTAAATAAATTTCTTGCCTCACCGCTGTTTCCAAAATCAAAGTCAAAATCCCATTCACCGTTAAGAATGATATAATCTGCTCTTTTAAAATTGGGATTGGGATGTTCGTTTCTTGGTATCATAATAAAGCTCCTTTATAATGGAATTTTTTGCTTTTATGTTAAATTGTCTGATTATTGTCTTAAATATATAAGCAATACGGCTATATCGGCAGGGGAAACACCGCTTATACGTGACGCCTGACCGATAGTTTCGGGGCGTATCTTTTTAAGCTTTTCAATAGCCTCAAGACGAAGATTTAAAATCTCGTCATAGTTGATATCCTCAGGTATTTTTTTAACCTCAAGCCTTTTTTGCTCTTCAACCTGAGCCAACTGACGCTTGATATACCCCTCGTATTTAAGGTTTATTTCAACCTGCTCGAATACCTCTCTCGGTAAATCGGGGCGTTTTTTATCAAAGGGGGTAAGAAGCTTGTATGAAAGCTGAGGTCTTTTAATAAGCTCTGAAAGCCTTGCACCCGTAACCGTCGGTGCTGTGCCTGCAGCCTCAAGCACCCTTGAAAGCTCTTCTGACGGGGGAATTGTAATTTTAGAAACTCTCTCGGTTTCCTCATCAATAAGCCTTATTTTTTCTAAAAGCTTATCGTATCTTTCCTGACTTATAAGACCGATTTTATACCCCATTTCGGTAAGTCTTAAATCTGCATTGTCTTCTCTCAGAATAAGTCTGTATTCGCTTCTTGAGGTCATCATTCTGTAGGGGTCACGGCAACCCTTTGTAACAAGGTCGTCAATGAGAGTGCCGATATATGAAGTGCTTCTGTCAAGAGTAAATGGCTCTTTGCCTTGCACCTTGTGAGCGGCGTTTATACCGGCTATAAGACCTTGTGCGGCGGCTTCCTCGTAGCCCGAAGAGCCGTCAAACTGACCTGCACCGAAAAGACCGGAGTGTTCGGTAAATTCCAAAGTTGATTTAAGTGCAAGTGGGTCAACGCAATCATATTCAATAGCGTAAGCAGTTCGCATAACCTTAACGTTTTCAAGGCCCTTTATGCTTCGTAAAATTTTAAGCTGTACGTCCTCGGGAAGAGAAGAGGAAAGCCCCTGCAAATACATTTCTTCAGTATTAAGTCCGCAAGGCTCAATGAAAACCTGATGCCTTTCTTTTTCTGCAAAGCGAACGATTTTATCTTCAATGCTAGGGCAATAACGGGGACCCACACCCTCGATTTTGTTTGAGTAAAGAGGTGATCTGTGAAGATTATCAAGAATAACCTGTTTCGTTTCGGGGTTTGTGTAGGTAATATGGCAAATAGCCTTGTTTTCTAAAGTGTCGTAGGGCGTTTCGAAAGAAAACGGTGTGATTTCTTCGTCACCAACCTGCTCTTCAAGACCTTCAAAATTTACACTATGTCTGTTAACTCTTGCAGGAGTACCTGTTTTAAATCTGCGAAGAGGAATTTCCATTTTTGCAAGGGCATCTGAAAGGTCGTTTGAGGGAAACATACCGTCAGGACCGCTTTCGTAGGAAACGTCACCCACGAAAACCTTGCCTTTTAAGAAGGTGCCCGTAGCAATAATAACGCATTTAGCAGTATATTCAGCTTCAAGGCGGGTAGAGAAAACCCATAAACCCTCTTCGTTTTTATGTAAAGAAACAATTTCTGCCTGCTTTAAATCAAGGTTTTCCTGATTTTCAAGGCAATGCTTCATATATTGTGTGTATTCCTTACGGTCTATCTGTGCTCTTAAAGAGTGAACAGCAGGTCCTTTACCTAAATTAAGAATTCTGCTCTGGATAAGTGTTTTATCTGCTGCTTTTCCCATCTCACCGCCTAAAGCATCAATTTCTCTTACGAGATGACCTTTAGAAGTACCGCCGATAGAGGGGTTACAAGCCATATTGCCGACCCAGTCAAGATTTACCGTAAATATAACTGTTTTAGCACCTAATCTTGCGGAGGCGAGAGCCGCTTCAATACCTGCGTGGCCTGCACCGATAACCGCAACGTCGTAATTGTCTGCAAAATATTTCATATGAATTCCTCGAGTTTTGTTGTCGGATTACTTATTTAATAAATTTAACGTGACCGTCTTCTCTATCTTTAAAAGGCGGTTTTTCGTTTGGATATCCTAAGGTAAGACCTAAAAGGAAATGCCAATTTTCAGGCACGTCTAAAATTTTCTTCCACTTTTTAGCACCGTCTTCGTTATCAAAAAGACCGCCGATAGAGCCTATCATACAAGAGCCTAAGCCTAAAGCATGAGCGGCGAGTGCAATATTTTCTGCCATAAGCCCTGCCGCCATATCAGCCTTGCTTTCGGCAAAAATGAAAATAAACGTAGGTGCATTATGATAAACGGGGCGGATATCCCAGCCTGTGTAAGCAGGGGTATCCCAACCTACGATATTTTTGAAATCTGTATTCATTTCGTCAAGCAAAGACCTGTTTTGAAGTACTCTGAGGTGACAAGGCTGAGTGTTTCTTCCGCTTGGTGCTCTTATTGCCGCATCAAGAATAACCTGTAAAAGCTCGTCGGGGACTTGCTCCTCGGTATATTCGCGGATAGTCTGACGTGACATAATGTTTTTTATAGCGTCGTTCATTTTATGCACCTTTTTCATTCATAATAAGGTTGTAATATCCCTTTGCAACGTCGTTTGTAACCTTTATATTTGTAGCAAGAGAATTTTCGATTTTCTCATCAATTTCATCGCCAACAATGATTTCTATCATTTCAGGCTTTTTCTCTTTAAAATATTCGCTGTTAGTGTCTGCGTCACCTCGTAAAACGAGGAAAATATAATCATTGGTGCCTATAACCGTTGCAAGACGAGCTTCAGTTGCCTGTACCTTTTGGAAAAAGCCTGCAGGGTAGCTTGTATCGTCCTTGTGAAGAATAACTGTTTGTGCAGAGCTTTGATAGCCCGTAGAAGCAAGGAAATCTGCAGCCTCCTCCATAGTCTGCTCGCCTGCGTTTACCATAGTAGCCATGTTCTGAAATTTCAGAATAAGAGCTTCGCTGTCATTCTCGCTTATTCTTACGGTTTTACCGTTTGAATCGGTTGTTGTAAAATAACCTGTAATTGATTGGAAAACAATGTAATTCGTTTTGAACTGTGCATAAAGACGGGTTAAGGGTATTTCCTCTTCACCGCCCGTGCCGTAATAGTGAAGAAGTAAAGCACTTCTGAAGCTATCGGCAGTAAAAACCTTTGTAAGAGTTTCCTTTGAAACGCCTATTTTCGTGTAGTAGCTACCGAAAATATTCCAATATGCATTTACCTTTTCGGAAACCTTTGCTTTTTCAGCGGTTGTAAGAGTTATGCCCGCCATATTTGCAAGCGTGTTTGTTTTAAAATAGGTTGAAGCATAGGCTTTTGCTTTTTCTCTTAATGCGTCAAAGGATGCATCCTTACCCATTTCTACCGTTGCCAAATCTAAAAAGTAAGTAAAAACGTCATTGCTTATTTCTACGTTGTTTATTGTCATTGCAGGCTTTTCGTTCACCACGGAGCAACCCGAAAAAAGCATAACCGATGCAAGACAGCTGATTGTTAATATTAAAGCGATAAAGCGTTTGAAAATCGTTTTCATAATCCACTTCCAAAGTTTAAAAAATAGATATAGTTTTATACATAAATATACATAATACAGTATAGCAGACCAAATCTTTTAAAACAAGTATAAACGGTAAACAATTTTCAAATAATATAATGTAAAATAACTTGATAAACCGTTTTTTACATAAGGGAGGTGCGTTTGTGAATAATATCAACGGAAATAAGCATCGTAAAATGGTTAAAATCAACGGAGTTAAAATTGTAAATGCAGAAAATTCTAAAAAACAACAGGAAAAACCGCAAAGAGATGCTACTGCAGGTACAAAGGATTTAATCTGGATAACCGATAAAGATAATCTTGAATTGTAATTAATAATTAAAAAAACACCGTTACGAAAAAATCGTAACGGTGTTGGTGTTTTGTGATTTAATTCTATTATGCTTCAATTTCTTGGTTTGCCTTACGCACGTATTCGTATACGGGCTCAAGCCTTTCTTTTGTAAGAGGGAAGAAGAATTTATAAAGTATAAATACGAGTGTATATGTAATTGCGGGGATAAGAGTGCAAACTGTTAAAATACCCTCGCTGATACCGGGAACGAAGCCCGCATTAGCCATAGTTTCAGCCTCGTAGCCGATTTTACCTAAAAGTACAAGTCCGCCGTAGTCTGCGGCAGTCTGACCAAGCTTTCTGCAGAAGGTGTAAACTGCGTAAACTGCACTTTCATTTTTAATACCCGTTTTATAAAGCTGATAGTCAATAACGTCTGCAACAATAGCCCAGTTTGTAATAGAAACGAAGGAGTAGCCGAAGCCGATAATAAACTGCATAACAAGGAAAAGCCATGCTTGGTCGGGACCGGGTTTAATAAAGAAGGTAAGAATAGCCGCAGCCGCCGCAAAGAAGGATGTGAAAGCACAAATCTCTTGTTTGCCGTATTTTTTAATGATTTTCGCAGAGAAGGGAAGCATTAAAACTAAAGGTGCGTACTGTGCGATAGTACCTATAACGGAAAGAGATGTGTTACAAAAATAGTTTTTATAGAGATATTGATTAAGCGAGCCGAACTGAAGCTGACCGCTTATAAGAATACCCGTAAGGGCAAGAACCACGAAGGGCTTACTCTTAAGCATACCGCCGTAGATTTTTTTCATATCTACGTTAGGCTCTGCTTCTGAGGGCACGCGTTCTTTAGTTGTAAAGTAGCAAGCGTAGTAGAAAATTACTGAAAGCACGCCCATAACTATTGCGAAGCTGAGCATACCCTGAGCATCTGCTACGTTATATGTACCGCCTTTGCCGTCGTCAACCTTACTGTATATAAGAAGTGGAGCGAGAAGTGCGGGTGCCGCACCGCCAACACCGCTACCGATTGTACGGAAGGTTGAAAGCAACGTTCTGCCGTCGGGGTCGTCGGTGATAACTGATGCCAACGAGCCAAAGGGTACGTTCATACCCGTATAAAGCATGCCGAAGGCAATGTACGTAACGTAAGCGAAAACAAGAATATTTGCTTCGCTTAAGGAAAGAGAAACGTCAATAAAGCAAAGAATCTGCGAAAGGGCAAGGGGGATAGCAAGCCATTTGAGATACGGGCGGTATTTACCGTCTTTATTAGGTCTTTTCTTTGCGACTATTGCACCCCACATAGGGTCGTTTATTGCATCCCACAAACGAGTGAATAAGAAAAGGTTTGCAACCTTGCCTGTAGGAATTCTTAAAATATCTGTGTAGAAAACCTTGAGGTATGATGAAACGTAGGTGAGAACGAAAAGGTTACCGCCGTCACCTAACATATAACCGATGCCCTCACGCACGCCGATTTTATTAGGATGCTCGTTAGTAGCAGTAACTTCAGTTTTTTCTTTAGCCATATTTACCACTCCTTACTTTGATTTTTCGGAAATTTAATTCTTAATCTAAAGCTTCGTAGTTAGCGGCAAGACCGCCTTCGCTTGTTTCGCGGTATTTATGCTTTAAGTCTTTGCCTGTTTCGTACATAGTGTGAACAACGGTGTCAAACTTAACCTTTCTTGTAGAGGTTAAGAAGTTTGCAAGTGAAAGTGCGTTGATAGCTCTCATAGCCGCAACTGCATTTCTTTCAATACAAGGGATTTGAACAAGACCGCAAACGGGGTCGCAGGTAAGACCTAAATAATGCTCCATTGCATTTTCTGCTGCATACTCAATCTGGTCTAAATCCATAAAGTGAAGCTCTGCAAGGGCTGCTGCCGCCATTGAACAAGCAGTACCGATTTCCGCCTGACAGCCTGCTTCAGCACCGCTGATAGATGCGTTCTGCTTTACGATATTGCCTACAATACCTGCCGCTGCAAGTGCTTTTGCTATTTCAAAATCAGTAAAGCCTTTTTTCTCTTGCATATAAAAGAGAACTGCAGGAAGAACGCCTGAAGCGCCGCAGGTAGGTGCGGTCGTGATAGTGCCGCCGCCTGCATTTTGTTCACTTGCAGCATATGCGTAAGCACAAACAAGTCTGTTTTCTCTTGTTTCGGGAGTTTCGTCCATATGGCGTTGAGCATAAAGATATTTTGCTTTTCTTTCAACCTCAAGTCCACCGGGTAAAATACCCTCAACGTTAAGACCCTCTCTTACGGTCATTTTCATTTGCTCCCATACGTTTTTGAGGAAAAGCATGATGCCTTCACCTTCGTACGAAGCAACGTAGTCGCTAAGCCTTAAATGATGTATGAGGCAGTATTCTTTAACTTCTTCAAAGTTTTTCTGCGGGTAAACCTCGGGGGCGGTAACTGCAGGCACGCCCTCAATTCTTATTTCGCCACCGCCGATGCTCATTGCACGAACCTTTTTTAGCTCGTTTTCGTTTTCATCGCAAATAATAAAATCAAGGGTGTTGGGGTGGGGTAAATCCTTTGTGGTTGTGTCAAGAATAAGACAGTGAGGTGCTTTGATAGTTTCGTTAAGCACCTTATCCGTGCCGTGCCCCTCGCCTGTAAGAGCGAGTGAGCCGTAAAGTATAACCTTTATAAATTTAGCATCAGGATAATTATTGTTAATGTATTCTGCCGCATACTGAGGTCCCATTGTGTGAGAGCTTGAAGGACCCTTTCCGATTTTGTAAAGCATTCTTAAAGATTGCATATTGTTCCACCGCCTAATAAAATATCGTCTTTATAAAACACTGCCGTTTGCCCTGGAGCTGCGGCACGTTGAGGATTTTCGAATTCGATAATTGCTTTGTCACCGTCTATCGTCACAAGTGCGTCAGCAGGTCTTGCGGCACAACGGATTTTAACCTGACAATTAAATGGACTTTCGGGAGCATTTCCTGAAGTAAAGCTTAAATCATCTGCAAAAATTTTGCTTTTGAAAAGCTTATCGTTATCGCCGATTGTAACGGTGTTGCTGTCGGAGTTTATAGAAAGCACGTACATAGGCTTACCGAATGCACCAAGACCTTTTCTCTGCCCTATAGTGTATTTATAAATTCCCGAATGAGTGCCTAGCTTTTCGCCCTCGGGTGAAATAAAATCGCCCGGCTTTTCGGGAGGATTAAACTCTCTGTCTATAAAAGAAATGTAGTCGTTATCGGGGATAAAGCAAACCTCTTGACTATCCTTCTTTTCTGCAACGGGGATATTGTGTGAAAGTGCTAATGCACGAATTTCATCCTTCGGCATATCGGCGATAGGAAAAATAACCCTTGAAAGAATATCTTGATTAAGACGGCAAAGAAAATAGCTTTGGTCTTTAGCTGACGGATTCCTTTTTATTGCGAAAACGCTGTTTTCATCTTTTATTATATTTGCATAATGCCCTGTGGCTAATAAATCGCCGCCTTGAGCCTTAACGTAATCAAGAAGCAAGCCTAGTTTTATAGTGGGGTTACAGAAAACGCAAGGGTTTGGCGTTCTGCCCTCAAGGTACTCTCGGCAAAAGTAATCGGTAATTTTTTTGAATTCATCTCGCATATCAAGAACGTCGAGAGAGATACCGAGTGTATCGGCTACCGCTTTTGCATCTTCAATATCCTTGTCAGCAAGATTATCGGGTTTAAGGCGTAAGGTAACACCGCGGACTTCATATCCGCGTTCCTTTAAAATTATTGCCGCAGCAGCAGAATCAACACCGCCGCTTAAGGCTACATAAACTGTTTTACCCATAATTCACCTAATAAATTTAATCTACTATGAATAATACCATACAAGCAGTGAAAAATCAAACCTTACGGACAATAAATTTTAGTTTTTTATAAGAAAAAAGATGGTTTAAATGTAAAATTTTTACTTGATTTTTTGTACAAAATGGTGTAAAATAATGCCATAAACTATATTCGGGGTATTTCTGCAATTTTCTGTTAGCGATATTTTTAACAAAAATAAGGCGAATAGAAATATCTTGAAATTGATTTTGGGGAAATATGGTATCAACCCTATAATAAGGGGGAAGAAAGGAAGATCATTTTGTCAGCGGATTTACATTGCCACACCAGATTATCTAACGGCTCATTAGGTATCGAGGATTTGATTTTACTTGCAAAAAAACGCGGAGTTACAACAATTGCAATTACTGACCACGACTGCCTCGCCGGTACGGTAAGAGGAAAGGTAATTGGAGAAAGACACGGAGTTACTGTTATTCCTGCGGTAGAGCTTTCAGGAACAGATAAAACAACCGGTCAGGAAATACATATGCTTTGCTATAAGCCCGATTTTCCGGACAGGCTTGAGGGTCTTTGCCGTCGTAGTTCGCTTATAAGAAGAAAATCTTCTCATAATATGATGCTTAAAACAGCTCAAAGATATCCTATTACAACTGAATTTGTTGTAAAATGTGCTTCGGGCTCAACTAATATTTTCAAGGTTCACATTATGCAGGCTCTTATTGAAAATGGCTTTGCAGACAGAATTTACGGTGACCTTTACAAACAGCTTTTCTCCTCAGACGTTGAGGGTAATATAAACAACGTTCCCGAGTACGACGATATTTTTGATATTCTTTCAGCAATTCACGATGCAGGCGGTATTGCAGTTCTTGCAAATCCTCAGAAATGCAAAAACGATAAGCTTGTTGAGGAGCTTGTTGCCGCAGGTCTTGACGGTATTGAGGTTTATGCCCCTGACCTTACTGCGGAAGAAAAGGAATATTTTATAAAATACGCTAAAAAGAATAAGCTTCTTACAACAGGTGGTTCAAATTTCAAAGGCCTTTACAATAAAACGGTTCTTTCTGTCGGTGATTGTGATTTACCCGACGAATGTGTTCAAGAGCTTAATTCTTATAAGGCGCGCAAAAGAAAGCAAGAAAAGAAAGCTGCAGCTGTAAAAGAAGCAGAATAAATTAAACTTAAATTAACAAAATCAACAAAAATTAACACCCGTCATTCAAAAAACGAATGGCGGGTGTCATATATTTATTAAGAGTTTTCTTTGATAGCTTCGTTGATTTTTTCTCTTAAGTCAAGCAACCATTTCTGATTTGTAGGATAACACGTAAAGCTTAAGGGGATATCTAAATCTTTTTCAATAAGCATTAAAACGTTTTCGCGGGAAGTAAGCTTTTCTAAAAGTCTTAATGCACGTAAATCCTGAAATCCGTCGTAGAAAACCTTATGACGAAGTGAGTTGAGAGGCTCACCGTTTTTGCCGGGGTATACAACGAAAGCATCTCCGGAGGGGAAGGCGTTACCGGCATCGGTAATTTTATAGGGGTTGATTTCACGCTTTGAATATTGAGAATACCAGAAATTATGCCCCCAGTGTAAGAAGCCTTCGGCATCGTATTTATAAAGGAGTATGCCTAAAATTCTGTTGCGTTGTGAGGGTTGGGAGAACATTCTGTTAGGTAAGAAATTGTCTACCTGACAGCAACAGTAATAGGTCCAAAAATGGTCAACGTGCTCTTTGAAAATATCAGCTTTATCCTCGCCGCAAACAGGCGTTTTTACTAGTCCTTTTTTGAAGAATTCAATTTCTGATAGTGCGTCAAGATTATTGAAATCGGGGAAGGCTTCGTGAAGAATTTTCGCCGCTTTTTTGTAGCCGGGTATCTGCTTTTCGTTAGGCTCGTCTGAAACGTGAAGCCAGCAACGGTCTTTAATACCTAAAGCAACAACCTCTTTTGTAAATTCTTTAGCAAAGGCATTTAAAAAATCCTTGTAGGCTTTACCGCTTGCCTTTGTTTCCCAACCGAAAATCTTTTTTTCTTTGCCGTTTACGGTGGCTACTATTTTCGGTGCTGAGGTTGCACCCCATTGAGTAAAGAAGTGAGAAATTTCGAAGGCTTCAACACCGTTTCTAAGGCATATTTCTACGTATTTACGGAAGTTGGTGAAATCAAAGAAATATTCGCCGTTTTTCTTTTCGATTGCTACAAGCTGTACGGTAGGTCTTTCACCGCCAACAGCAGTATCGAGGGGAGGGGTGAAAACGGGTGTCAATATCATATTTACACCGTGATTAACTGCATTTTTGAGAAATTTTTCAAAAATCACCCAATACTTGTCAGAGAAGGGTTTTACTTTATAGTAGGTGCAAAGGCAGTCGTTGTGAAACCAGTTTGTAAAAAGGAGTTCTTGCTTGGGAAGCTCGTTATCAATAATGTTAAGCGAAAAAGTTTTCTCTGTTTTTTCGTTTTCTGTTTCTAAAACAAGAGTAATATCGTGTTTGCCCGAAAATTCACCGTTGCCTGAAAACTCAATCCATATTGACGATGCAACGTCAGGTTCAAGCTTAACCTTATCTTCTATTGGTTTTAATAAATCGGGAAATTCTTTTCTCTTTAAATCATAATGAAATTTATCCGAATTGTCATACCCTGTTTTCTTTGCAGGAATATTTACAACCTCGTATAAATTCAAGTTGTCCTTTAAATCAGAATTGATTGAGATTTTTACCTCTGCATCTTTTCCTTCGGGAATTAAAGCAACCTGAAAAGAAAAACGTTCGTTTTTAAGGCAGGAAGCGGTTGTGAATTCATTATAATTAAGGTCACTGTCCTTAAAAACTTTTACGAGAGAGGAAAGCAATAAGGTTTTCATATTTTTAACCTCCGTTTTGCGGAATTTTGTTTTTATTATAAGTGTAAAAAATATAGGTGTCAAGGAAGAAAGGTGTATAAAAAACTGAATAAAGAACATTTTTCAACCAATAATTTTCGTGTAAAGATTTTTAAAATGGTTTACAAATTATTTTACGTGTGATAATATATTAAGGTATGTGTTTATGGATTTGCGAAGGGAGGTTTTACAATGGAACACCGTTTAGTGCATTTTGCAGCCGATAAGGCTCTTTCGAAAATATTGAAATATATCGATAAAGCACCTGAAGAAAATCTTTTGAAGATTTTAAACGTGGCTGAAAAATATTTCAAAATGTATCCTCAGAAAAACTTTGAAAAAATGAGAAATGCTATTGGCGACGATGAAAACGTTTATATGCAATTAACCAAAAACATTCTCAATGACGTTGACCGCGACCTTGTAAAATCTCTTCTTATTTCGTTAGGTATTCACGCCGGCTATTTCGGTACAAAGGCTGTCAGAGCAAACCGAGATAAATATAACTGCAATATACCCTTTATTATACTTTTTGACCCTACCTCAGCTTGTAATCTTCATTGTAAAGGCTGTTGGGCGGCGGAATACGGCCACAGTCTTCAGCTTTCTCTTGATGAAATGAGAAGCATTGTAACACAGGGTAAAGAAATGGGTACGCATTTCTATATGCTTACAGGCGGTGAGCCTCTTATAAGAAAAAAAGACGTTGTACAATTAGCGTCTGAAAATCCCGAGTGTACTTTTCTTATTTATACAAACGCAACTCTTATTGATAAAGCACTTTGCGACGATATCAAAAGATGCGGTAATATAACCCTTGCTCTTTCTATTGAGGGTGACGAATGCTCGAACGACGACCGAAGAGGCGAGGGTGCTTACGAAACTACCGTTAAGGCTATGGAGCTTCTTAAAAAAGAGAAAATTCTTTTCGGTATTTCCGTTTGCTATACAAGTAAAAACGTTAACGACGTTACAAGTGACGAATTCCTTGATAAAATGATAGCCTCGGGCGTAAAATATGCATTCTATTTCAATTTTATGCCTGTTGGTAAAAATGCTGATAAAGAATTAATTCCCACCCCGTCGCAGAGAAAGTTTATGTATTTCTGGCTTAAGAAAATGCGTAACGGAAAGTCGGGTAAGCCCTTGTTCGTAATGGATTTTCAGGATGACGGTGAGTACGTAGGTGGTTGTATTGCCGGTGGCAGAAACTATTTCCACGTAAACTCAAACGGCGATATGGAGCCTTGCGTATTTATTCACTATTCTGATTCAAATATCAGAACCGATACGCTTTTAGAGGCACTTCAAAAGCCCTTGTTTATGGCGTATAGAAAGGGTCAGCCCTTTAACGATAACCATCTTATGCCTTGCCCGATGCTTGAAAACCCTGATGTTTTGAGAAAAATCATAAAAGAAACAAACGCAAAAAGCACTGATTTTATCTCGCAGGAAACAGTAGAGGAGCTTTGCTCAAAATGCGACGATTTCAGTAAAGCGTGGGCACCCGTTGCAAAAGAAATTTGGGATAACAACCCCCACCCGAAAACACATACACAATATTACAGAGACAGAAAAGACGTTTAAAAAAGCCTCTTGCTTGCCCAAGTGTTCTAAAGGACACTTGGGCAGTTTTATTTGCCTTGCGGCGAGTGATGTTACTTCGCAGTGATATTTGAACTTCGTTCAAGTGGTATTGCCTTTGGCAGTTTTTGGCGAATAAAATATCACTGAAATCACAATATTTCAATATCACTTCCCGAAAGGGGAATATCACTCTGTGCGAAAAGCACAGAATATCACTATATAAAAACAGTGGTCTACAAGAGGCTGAATGTATGTCGCATTCATACTAACAAAGAAAATTCGTCGCAAAACCTAAAAAGTGATGGGTAAAAAACAAGTTGAAAGAATAATTATACAAATATCAGCGAATAAAAATACAAAAATGCACAGATGCAATTTGTGTAATTAAACAACAATAGAAAAGTTTTGTTGTGAATTTTAACAACAATATTGAGAAAAATTGAACATATTGTTAATAAATAACGAAAATATTTATGCACCTTGACTTGTAAAAATGCATATGGTATACTTCGATTTGTATTTTAATATGTATAGATATATCTTTTTATGGATTGACGGTATATTGGAAAGGTGATTTTATGAAGAAAACAAGAAAGCTTTTATCAATTGTTCTTTCTCTTCTCGTTGTGTTCGGCAGTCTTCCTGTCGTTTATACAGCAGCGGCTGATGCGGTTACATATGCGTTAGGCGAAACAGGAACAATTGACAACCCTACACATCCTGTTTCAGCAGATGGTGTGTTCAGTCATGATGACTTGTATAAACTCAACATTGACGTTGAGAATACAAAATACACGTTCTATCAGACTATGAATGACGAGTATTTTACATATACTCAGATTTTAGGTTTGCAGCAGAGAAATGACGTTCCTGTGTCAGGCAGAACGTTTAAATTTGTTGGTGTAGAGCATTACACAGGCGGTACTAACGCTACAACAACAAACAGCGACGGCTCAGCTCAGGGCACAGACCTTATGGAAGTTCCTGCTATTACAAACAACACTACAACAGAATTCCTTAATACATACTATGTTCCTACTCATACTTGGGCTGCTATTAACAGCAACGCTTCAGAGCTTAGTTCAACACCTTCAAATGTTCAGCTTCAAGGTTCAGTTGCTGACGTTTCAGGTTGTAGAAACTACAGCTGGTCTGATACATACGTAGTTAAAGGTCACTCTGCTTCAACTACAGGTGAAATCAATACCGGTTACTACGAGGCTTATAATTGGAATTGGTCTACAAACGATGCTTCAGCAGCGTTTGAGCTTCGTCTTCAGACCTCAATCCGTATTCTTGATGCCCGTAAGCTTGCAAATGAGATTAAAGAGGCAGAAGAGGTTCTTGCAAACCCTGAAAAATATACAGATGCATATATTTCTTCAGTTGAGGCAACTCTGAATACACTCCCCGAAGATCTTAAGGATTTTTCAAAGGTTTATGATCAGGCAACTATCGATAAATATGCAGATATGCTTGAGGATGTAAGCCTTAACTCAGCTGATTATACAGAGTTTAACAGAACATTCGAAAATCTTAAGGGTATCACTAATGCTTTAGGTGGATTTACTGACGATAGCTTTAGCGCTTTCCAAGTAGAAATTGAAAAAATTAATAACAATCTTCCTAAAAACCTCGACTATACAAAGCAGAGTGTTGTTGATGAGGCTACTCAGGCACTCAGAGATGCATATAACCTTCTTGTTACAAAGGGTGATGCTTCAGGCGGAACGTATACAAATACTACCCAGGACGTTAAATTTACTATTCAGAATGAATTTAATCTTATCCAGATAAAAGACGATCAGAATCTTTCATATACACAGTTCTGGTCAATTGACAGAAGAAATCTTGAAAGTAAAGACTCACGAAGAATGTTCTATTCTGTAATTGATTCATCAAGTGCGTTTACGTCAAGATTCACAGATGCAGCAGTTGATACGGTTTCATCTTTATCTGCAAAAGCTATTGACGGTAGCTTGTCCAACGCCTTGATTTTCACTTGTTGGGATGAGGTTCTTTCAGATGGTTCAGTAAACCCGAGTACTGAGGTTATTAACAGAACTAATCACACAATTGACGGCAGCTATAGCGGCTTTGAAAAGGATAAAGATTACTATATTGAAAACTCACCTCTATTTAAAGGCTTATCAGCAACAGAAACAGGTGCACACACCTTCACATACAATCAGACAGTTTATCTCAACTGGCAGCAAAACTACGTTATTTATACAAAAAACAATTACAGTAATTTTGCTTTCACAACCACAGTTAATATCACCGATGCCCGTGCTCTTGTAAAAGCAGTAGCAGAGGCAAATGCAATTATTGCAAATCCCGGTAGTTACAGTGATAACTATATCTCAGCACTTCAGGCAGCAGTAGATGCTGTTCCCGTTGAACTTACCAGAGGCGTAAAATATTATACACAGGAAGAAGTAGACGCTTACCTTAATGCAATTACAAGTGTTCAGGAAGGCTGTGCAGACTACAGTGAGTTCAACGAAGCTTATGAAGAATTAATCAATATGAAGAATAATTCTACATATACCGATGAAAGCTTTGATGCATTTATAGAAGAAATTCAAAACATTAACAAAAATCTTCCTAAAGATCTTCCCGCAAGCGAGCAGGCAACGGTTGATGCTGCAACAGAGGCTCTTCATAAAGCAACTCACCATCTTGTTTACTACAAGCTCAATTCAGACAATGTTTTCACAGAAGAGGATATTCCCGAGGATTTAGGTTTCAGCCCTCTTTCATTCTCTCTTTCATCTACAAATTACGAATTTATGCAGGTTGCAGACGGTCAGCAGTTTGCTATAAGAACTGATTTTTCTGCGAAAAATACTGACTCCAGCTATACCTTAAGATTACTCTCTCTCGGCTTTTCAACAGTTAACGCAGGAAACAAAACAACTATTTGTGATGGCCGCACAACTCCTGATAAGGGGTGTCATAATGCAGGCAATGTACCTGCATCTGCAGAAGGCTACACATTCTTTGACCTCGCTACCTATGCAAGCACATCAGGTACTATTACAGGTATTACTTCATACACTGCAGACGATGCCGGTGATACTGGTGAATTTAATAGTTGGGTTAATACTGACGGAAAAGCACTTTCATCAAACGGTGTTCTTACCGATGGAGTAGAGCTTAATCTTTCTAAGTCAGCAGGTTATGCAACATATATTTATACGGCTCCCAGTGATGCAACAAGCGGTGAAGTTAACATTTATTATGCATTCCGTCTTGGTTGGTCTTACGAGCAGTTCTGGGGCGAAAATATTCGCCGTCATGTTCATATCCCTGTATATCTTAAAATTACAGATGCAAGAGCACTTCACAATCTTTACAACGAAGTGGAAGATATCTTGAACGGTGAAACTGATAAGAGCTATACACTTTCTTCTCTTGTTTCGCTTTATAATGCTTTCAATAAGGTTCCTTCAGATATGGCAAGCGGTGAAGCTTACTATACTCAGAGTGACGTTAACACAAAATATGACGAGCTTAAAGCTGCTTACGATACCCTTGTTGAAGGTGCAGATTACAGCGAATTCTTTGAAGCTTACGTAAAGGCACAGGAAATTATTAATACAAACAACAAGGATTCAGCAGGTAACTCTCTTTACGATGACACTGCATACGAAACCTTTAATCAGCAGTTTACAGATATCATTACAAGCCTTGATATGAATCTTCCTGCAAGCGAGCAGACAACTGTTGATGGAGCAACAACAGCTCTCAATAATGCTCTTGCTGCTCTTGAAGCAACAAAGCACGCTGATTATTCTGAATTTAACGATGCTTTGGCAGAGGTTGAGAAAATCTTAAAAGAGGAGCAGGAAAATCCCGGTACTTATACACAGTCTTCTCTCGAAGCAATTCAAAACGCATACAACGATGCGGTTGCTCTCAATAAGGAGCTTCCTGCAAGCGAGCAGGCTACTGTAGATGCAGTTACAGAGGCTCTCAAGGAAGCTGCAGAAAATAAAAAATACAAAGCAGATTATTCTGAATTTGAAGATGCTTACAGTCAGGTTAAAGACATTGTTGATAACCCCGACAAATATACAGATGCAACTGTTGATGCAGCCGAGAAGGCTCTTGAGGAAGCAGATAAGCTTAACAAAGACCTCCCCGATACTGCAGCAAACCGTGTAACAATTGAAGATGCTACAAATGCTCTTCAATCTGTATTTGACAATGCAAAAGAAAAAGCAAACTATGATGGTCTTGATGAAGCTCTTGAGGGTGCAAAGGAAATCGTAAATGCACCCGAAGGCACATACACAGAGGAATCTGTGAAAAATGCTCAGGATGCAATTGATGCAGCAGAAGCACTTGAAAAAGACCTTGAAAAGAACGACGAAAATCAGCAGAAGATTAACGATGTAATCCAAGATCTTATTGATGCGAAAGAAAATGCAAAAGAAAAAGCAAACTACGACGGTCTTGATGAAGCTCTTGAGGATGCAAAGGAAATCGTAAATGCACCCGAAGGAACATACACAGAGGAATCTGTGAAGAAAGCTCAGGATGCAATTGATGCAGCAGAATCACTCAATAAAGACCTTGAAAAGAACGACGAAAATCAGCAGAAGATTAACGACGTAATTCAGGACCTTATTGATGCAAAAGAAGACGCAAAAAACAAAGCAAATTACACAGATTATAACAATGCAAAATCTGAAGCTGACAGCCTTGTAAACGATGACGGCAATGGTAATCCCATCTATGATGAAGATGCTTTCAATGAGTATAAAGAAGCAATTGAAAACATAGATTCTAAACTTAACAAAGAGCTTACATCAGATGACCAGGCAATAGTAGATAAGGCAACATCAGACCTTGAAGACTTAAAGGCTACTCTTGAAGCAAAGAAATATTACACAGTAACCTTTAAGGATGCAGAAGGCAACGTTCTTGGTACATCTTCTTACGTAAACGGCGACGTTTTCGGAAACCTTACAGCACCTGCTCTTCCCGAGGATACAGATACAACTGTTTACGTTGGTTGGATATACGCAGACGGTACTCTTGCAAAGGCTGATGACGTTGTTAACGGTGATATGGACGTAACCGTTGCAAGCGAATCTAAAAAGCTTATTGCAAAAGACGAAAGCGGAGTTGCTATTGACGAGGTTACAAGCTTTATAAGCGGTATTGAAGCAGGTACAACTGTTGAAGAAGTTCTTTCTAAGTTTGATAACGATGAGCTCGTTATTGAAATTAAGACCTTTGAGGGTGTAGAGCTTTCAAGCGAAGCGCTTGTTGGTACAGGTTCCACAATTACTCTTAAATCAAAATACACAGGCGTTGTTTACGAAACAAGAATGTTTATCATTATGGGTGACGTTGACGGTGACGGTGATATCGACGATACAGACTTCGAAATTTCTAAATCTGTAGGCTTTCAATCATACACCTATCCCGATGAACATAACTACTTCTTCGTTGCTAACGATATTGACGAAAACGGTATTATTAACGTTCTCGACGCATTCTACATCGGCAGAATGAAAACAGTTTAATTCGTTTTTTAAAACAATTTATAACTGAAAAGACAACTTAAAAATCACCTTGCAGTGTTAATTCATTGCAAGGTGATTTTCTTGTTTTTGTGATTGTATTTTAATGTGATATTTTAAAAATAAAAAAGTCTGAAAACCCTTGTATATCAAAGGTTTACAAGCTTTCTGCGAATTCTTTAAGCGAAGAAAAAACCAGTGTTTTTTCGGGTAGTTTTTCAGTGGTTTTTTTACCTAAAAAAACGGGTGTGCATTTTGCGTTTTTACCTGCCTCAACGTCTCTTAAAGAGTCGCCAACCATATATGATTTTTCTAAATCAATATTGAAATCCTTTTGTGCTTTAAGAAGAAGTCCCGGTTGGGGTTTTCTGCAATCACACATAATTTTTAATTCTTTTATTTCGTTTTTGAAGCCTGAATCGGGATGATGAGGGCAGTAGTAAATACCGTCAATAAACGCACCGTTTTCGCCTAAAAGAGTTTCAATTCTGTCGTGAATTTCAGTGAGCCCTTCGATAGTACATTCACCACGGGCAATAACGGGCTGATTTGTTGCAATAATTACTAAAAAGCCTAAAGAATGAAGCTTGTTTATAGCCTCGCAAACACCGTCTATTAACTCAATTTCGCAAGGCTTTGTGATATAGCCCTTATGAACGTTTACCGTACCGTCACGGTCAAGAAAAACGGCTTTTTGAGTGCGTTTTTTGTGTTTTTTTGAAACAATACCGTTTTTTATATCATTTTCAACGGCCTTTAGTCTGTCTGGAGTGCCCATATCCTTAACGTATTCAAAGGTTTTATAAGAGTAAATTTTGCCTGTTTCTATAGCTGGTGCAATAACCTCTTTATCTAAATCAGCCTTGCCGTCAAAGCTATACATTTCAAGTAATCGAGGGGATATTATTCCTATACCTGCGTTACATAAATTAGAATAAGAAAAAGGCTTGTTTTTCTTAGGTAAAACGCCTGTTATTACGTCACCGTCAGTCAAAAACAAGGTGCTGTCAAAGGGGTGGTTGTTAGGGTGCGTAAGAAGGGTTGCGAGGGCGTTTTTATCTTTGTGAAAAGATAGCATTTCGGGAAGGGAAAAGTTAAAAATCAAGTCACCGTTACACAGTAAAAAATCCTCGTTCAAGCCTAATTTAAAGAGGGCTCCTGCAGTGCCTAAGGGCTCGTTTTCAACGTAGTATGAAATGCTCACGCCAAAGCTTTTTCCGTCACCAAAATAAGCCTTGATTTGCTCGCTTAAATGACCTAAAACGAGAATAAATTCAGTAATTCCCTCGTTTTTCAGAGCATTTATTTGATGCTCTAAAACAGGTTTTTCGCATAATTTTATTAATGGCTTCGGCGTGTTTTCGCAAACGTTTTTAAGGCGTGTGCCCAAACCGCCGGCTAAAATAACAGCTTTCATACTACACCACCTTTCACAAAACTTGAGCAAAAAGCTCATTAAACAGTGTAATTGTAGCATAAATTTCCTGCTTTTTCAACGGTGGCTTTCCAAGTCTTTCAAGGGTGCGTTTTCCTTGACAAAGTATAGTATCTATGATAGAATTCTATATTGGTAATATATGATATATAATAAACATATTATAAGCAAATTTTGTCTATAAAGATAAATTTGAACGGGGGAATATCTGTGTCGAATATTTTAGTTACGGGCGGAGCAGGTTATATAGGCTCTGTAATGGTGCCGGAGCTTCTCAAGCTTGGTCACAACGTTACCGTTTTAGACTCTTTTTTATATAAGCAAGCCTCTTTGCTTGATTGCTGTAAATACGATAGCTTTGAAATAATTAAGGGTGACTGCCGTGATGAAGAAACTCTTAAAAAAGCAATGGACAACAAAGATTTTATTTTCCCTCTTGCAGCTCTCGTAGGCTTCCCCGTATGCGACCAGGATAAAATTGCAGCCCAGACAACAAACCTCGGTGCAATTGAAACTCTCTTATCACTTCGAGAAAAAGGTCAAAAAATAATTTTCCCTTGCACAAATAGCGGCTACGGCTTAGGTCAGGGTCAGAATTACTGCACAGAGGAATCACCTATAACCCCCATATCACTTTACGGCAAAACTAAAATGGCGGCTGAAAAGGCAATTCTTGATTCGGGTGAATCCGTGGCATTCAGGTTTGCAACCCTTTTCGGTGCTTCACCGAGAATGAGGCTGGATTTACTTGTAAACGATTTCGTTTACCGTGCAGTGTTTGACCGCTCACTTATAGTTTTCGAGGGTCACTTTATGAGAAATTATCTTCACGTAAGAGATGCGGCAAATGCATTTATTTTTGCAATGGATAATTTCGAAAAAATGAAAGGGCAGACCTATAATTGCGGTTTAAGTGATGCAAACCTTTCAAAATTAGAGCTTTGCGAAAGAATTAAAGCACAGCTTCCTAAATTTGAATACCTTGAAGCACCTATCGGCGTTGACCCAGATAAACGTAATTATCTCGTTTCTAACGAAAAGATTGAGAGCTTCGGCTTTAAGCCCTCATATTCAATCGACGACGGTATTAAAGAGCTTATAAAGGCCTACTCGATTATTAAAAATTCTTTTTACGGAAATGTGTGAAATAAATGAAGCTTGTTGAAATTTTAAAACCCGATTTCGTACATGAGGACGAAAGGGGTATTCTTTCTCAGATTACCCATACGCCCTACGGTCAGGTGAATTCAGTTTTTACTAAAAAAGGTGCTATAAGAGGAAGATACCATTACCACAAAACAACAAAAGAGATTTTTTACATCATTACGGGTGAAATAAAAGTATCTCTTTCTCTTGACGGTGTTTCAGAAGAGCATATTTTCAAAACAGGGGATATGTTCTTAGTGCCCGAATACGTTCGTCATAACTTTGATTTTCAAGAGGATACTTATCTCGTTTCCTTTTACACCTCTTGCGTTGAGCTTCCCGACGGCACAATGGATATAGTAAGCGATTAATTTTTGGAGAATGCATAATGAAAAAGAACGTGTATTTAATACAACCTACCTATATGAATGCATCTGTTGTGCATCTTCCTTACGCAATCGGTGCTTTAGCTTCGTATGCATGGAAGTTTCAGGATATATGCGATAGCTATGATTTAAAGGGTATTTTCTTTTTGAGAGATAAGCTTTCAGATATCGTAGAAAAGTTGGACAACCCCTTTTTAATCGGCTTTTCAAACTACATCTGGAACTTTGAATATAACAAAAAATTAGCCGAAGAGGTCAAGAAAGCATACCCAGAATGTATTATCGTTTTCGGCGGCCCTCAGATATCTGAGGATTCAGGGCTTTTTGAGGAATGTCCCTTTATTGATTTTCTTATGTACTACGAGGGTGAAGTACCCTTCCGTGATTTATTAAGAGCCTACGACGGCAAGCTTCAGTTAAATGAAGTAAGCAACATAGCCTACCGTTTACCCGACGGCTCAGTTAACACAACGGAATTTAAGGCAGCTGAAATATCAGATTTCCCGTCACCCTACGAAAGCGGATTTTTTGACAGAATTATTGAAGAAAATCCCGATATAGATTTTATACCTCTCATTGAAACAAACAGAGGTTGCCCTAACAAGTGTGCATATTGCAGCTGGGGTAAAATAAAAACCCGTGTGCGAATGTTCCCTCTTGAAAGAGTTTTTGCGGATATTGAGTGGGTTAGCAAGCACAACAAAGAGTTTTTAGGCTTTGCCGATGCAAACTTCGGCTTGTTCCCCCGTGATGAAAAGATTGTTGATAAAATAATTGAGTGTTATCACGAAACGGGTTATCCTAAAAAATTCCAAGTGTCCTATTCAAAAGAAACGGGCGATAGAGTTTTTAATATTACTAAAAAGCTTAATGAGCACGGTATGGATAAAGGCGTTACCCTTTCTTTCCAGTCAATGTCGAAAATTGTTCAGGAAAATATCGGTAGGTCTAATATGGACGTTGAATATTATAAAGCTTTGTTGCAGAAATATTCAGAAGCGAAAATTCCTACTTATACAGACCTTATTTTAGGCCTTCCCGGTGAAACTCTTGAAAGCTTTAAGGACGGTATTGATGAATTACTCGAGCACGGTCAGCACACCTCACTTTTCGTGCATTTGTGCGAATGGTTGCCGTTAGCCGAAATGGGCAAAAAAGAGTATATGGAAAAGCACGGAATCGGCTTTAGCAAAATTCCCTTAAATCAACCTCACAGAAGCTCTTCTGATGAAAACGATGTTCAGGAATTTTCAAGAATTATCACCTCAACCTCTACTATGGACGAAAACGAGTGGAAGGCTATGGTAATGTTTTCAACCTGTGCTTTGTGCTTTCATCACTTAGGTCTTCTTCAGCTTGTTGCTTTATATTTGCATTATGAAAAAGGCGTAAAATACAGCGATTTTTACAGCGACCTGCTTTCTCATCTTTTGACTGAAGAAAATATCGGTGAAGCTTTTATAAGAGTTAAAAAGCAAACTGACGACGTTATAGAAAATAATGAGTCGGTGGTAGTTTTCGACGGTATGTTTGGCGATATCGCCTGGCCCTTTGAAGAATATGCTTTCTTAAAAACAGTTTCAAAGAAGGATGCTTTCTACCAAAACATTGAAAAGTTTTTAGAAAAATATATCGACGATGAAAAGCTTCGCAAGGATTTAGTGCGTTATCAGAATTTCGTTGTAAAGGATATCAACGTTTCTGAGAAGCTTTTTGAGGGCGAGTATGATTGGAAAAATTATTTTCAGTCAATTCTCGTTGATGATATTCACCCTGTGCTTGAAAAAAGAAATGTGCGTTACTCGGTAAAGGATGAAAGAGTTACTCATTCCTGGCCCGAATATGCCGAAAAGGTTTTATGGTTTGGCAGACGAGGCGGTAAGAATATCTACACTTCAGAAATCACAGAAGAAAAAATATAAGAGGTTGTATGGAAAACAATTATTCTTTATCTGTTGCATTCTGTACTATTAACGAAACGAGCTCACTTATAAGTGCTTACGAAAAGGTTAAGGGCTGTAGCTGTGCAGACGAGTATCTTTTTATCGTTGCAAAAAGTGCTACTGAGGAATGTAAAAAAACAGTTGAAATGCTTTGCGAAAATGAAAAATGCAGATTCGTTTTTCAAGACGGCTACGGCTTAGGTAATGCCATAAGAAAGTCCTTTGACGAGGTAAAGGGTACTCACCTTATTTTATGGCCTGCCGACGACGATATGGATATTAAAGCACTTCCCGAAATGGCAAAGCTTTCAAAAATGAACCCTGAAAAAATTGTTACCGTAAGCCGTTGGAGAGCCGATAAAGGCTTTGAGGGCTACGGTAAAATAAGAACGGTTATAAATTTTATTTCACAAAAGGCGTTTGCGATTCTTTTTAAATCAGATTTAACGGATTTTACTAACCCTACGCAGATTGCCCCCGTAAGCGTTTACAGAAAAATAAAATGGCAGGGTAACGACTTCGAGTTTATGCCCGAAATGATTTTTAAGCCTTTAAAAATCGGTTGCGAATTTATTGAGGTTCCCTGCAAAAGTGTTCCAAGAAAAGACGGAAAAACAAACGGCAGCTTTAAGAAGTTTGCCAAATATTATCCGGTGATTTTTAAAATATATAAAATGACGCCGGAAGATGTAATGAAGGTGCAAAAATGAAACGAGTGTATTTTATACAAGCAAACCTTTCCTATGGTAAGGCGTATTATCTTCCATACGCAACGGGTTGCCTTGCTGCATATGCCTGGCAATTTGAAAGTATAAATACAGAATATGAAATAGCAGAATTTATATTCAAGAGAGACCCCGTAGAAAAGGTTATGGCGGAATTAAAAGAGCCGTCAGTTGTTGCTTTTTCCTGCTACACATGGACTTTTGAGTATAATAAAACACTCGCAAAAAGAATAAAAGAAAAATATCCCGAATGTCTTATTATTTTCGGCGGTCACAGTATCTCTGAAAACGTTGATGTTTTCCCCGAGCTTCCCTTTGTTGACGTGCTTATGTACGGCGAGGGCGAAAGAGATTTTAAGTCTTTATTAGAGCAGTTTAAAACTGAAGAAAAGGATTTTTCGGGAATCCCCAATATCGCTTACAGAAAAGACGGTAAGGTTTTCACAACAGAAAGAAAATTCTACGATAATTTAGACGGCTTCGTTTCACCTTATCTTGAGGGTTACTTTGACAAAATTGTAGAAGCAAATCCCGAGCAGGAATTTTGTGCGGTAATAGAAACAAACAGAGGTTGCCCCTATAATTGTGCTTACTGCGATTGGTGTTATACGGTTGATATCCGTCAATTCCCTATGGACAAGGTTAAGGAAGAAATTGTCTGGTGCAGTAAAAACAGAGTTGAATATATTTTCTGTGCCGATTCAAACTTCGGTATTTTAAAACGTGACCTTGATATTGCAAAATTTGTTGTTGAAGTTAAAAAAGAGAGAGGCTACCCTCATATTTTCAATAACTGCTTTGCTAAAAACAGTAACGATACGGTTTTTGAAATTTCAAAACTCTTTTACGATAACAGGCTCAATAAAGCCGCAACACTCGCTTATCAGACTGTTTGCGATGAAGCTCTTAAAAACGTAAACCGTAAAAACTTCACTATGGAAGCTTTTTCGGATTTGGTTACTAAATACAACGAGCATAATATCCCCACCTATACGGAAATGATTTTAGGTCTTCCCGGTGAAACCTACGATAGCTTCTGTGACGGTCTTTGCAGGCTTATTGAGGCGGGTCAGCAAACTGCCCTTACAGTTTACTACTGTCAGGTTTATCCAAACTCACTTATGGGTAAAAAGGAGTACCGTGATTTACACGGTATTGAAACGGCAAAGGTGCCTCTTAACTATTTACATTCATCAATGCCCGAGGAAGAGGATATTACAGAGTATACCGAGCTTATTGTTGCGACCCGTGATATGCCCTTTGAGGATATGATGAAATCGATTATGTTCTGCACCTGCTTACAGTGCTTCCACCATATCGGTCTTTTAAAATATTTCTCAATTTACGTAAGGCATGAGCTTAATATAAGCTATCTTGAATTTTACAAACGCTTGCTCGATTTTATTTTCAAATCTGAAAATACCTTCTTAAACGAATTGTTTAACAGATTTAAAGAGCAGTGCAGCGACTTTTCAAACGGTGAATGGTCTTATTACAACGAAAAATTCGGTGATATAGGTTGGTTCCTTGAAGAAGGTGCGTATATGGAAATCGTTTCAAACTACGAAATCTTCTGGAAAGAAATTATTCCTTTCCTTAAGGAGTTTGATATCGCACCTGAAATTTTCGATGAATTAACAAAATTCCAGAAATTCGTTATTCGCCTTCCTGAGCAGGAAAAGATATCCTGCGAATTTGAGTATGATTTTTATAATTACTTCCACAATGCTCTTTCTCAGAGCTATAAGCCTTTAGAGTCAAAGAAAAACAAAATTGAGGTTGATTTACCTAACCCTGTTTACAACTGGAAGGATTATGCACGAAAAATCGTTCTCTTTGCAAAAAGACGAGGCGATACAATCGTAATCAACGATAAAAAGTATCTTACAGTAACTTACGGAGAGTAACCAATGAAAAATGTTTATTTTGTTCAAGCCAATAACGTTTACGGCACAGAGGTAAAGAATACTTATATTCCTTACTCTGTAGGCTGTATTCAGGCTTACTGTCAGAAAAACGAAATAATTTCTGCAGAATACAAATTCGGTAAATTTATATATACAAGAGAAGCACCCGAAAAGGTTATTGAAATGCTTGATAATCCATTTATGGTTTTGTTCTCTTGCTCCGTATGGAATACCGAGTATAACAAAACCGTTGCAAAGGCAATTAAAGAGGCTTACCCCTCTTGCCTTATAACCTTCGGCGGTCATAACGTTTCAAATAATGAAAATTATTTAAGAGATAATGATTTTATAGATTTTCTTACTCACCGTTTCGGTGAAGAGCCTACCGAGGGTATCCTTGAAAGCCTTGCAACAGGAAAATCCCTTGATGAAATCCCTAATATCTCATACAGAAACGAAGCAGGCGAAATCGTAACAACAGCTTACGCACCTCAAACGGGTACAGATTATCCCTCGCCTTATTTAGAGGGTACCTTTGATGAGATTTTAAAGGATGATATCGTTTTCTCTGCTCTTTTTGAAACAAACAGAGGTTGCCCTAACTCTTGCTCATTCTGTGACTGGGGCTCATTAAAATCAAAGGTAAGGCTTTTCCCTATGGAAAGAGTTTTTGCGGAAATTGATTGGTTTGTTGAGCATAAAATTGAGTTCGTTTTCTGTACAGACGGTAACTTCTGCCTTTTCAACCGTGACGAAGAAATTGCAGATTATATCGTTCACTGTAAAAATACTTACGGTTATCCGAAAATGTTCCGTGTTTGCTTTACAAAAAATAAATTCGATTTCGTATTTGATATAGGAACAAAGTTCTTTAAAAACGGTCTTGATAAGGCTCAGACTCTTTCTTTCCAGAGTATGAACGAGCAGGTTTTAAAGAACGTAGGCAGAAAAAATATTTCAACAGAAAAATTCAGAGAGCTTATGCTCAAATATAACGAAATCAATATTTCAACCTTTTCGGAGCTTATTTTAGGTCTTCCCGGTGAAACCTACGAAACCTTCTGCGAGGGTGTAAATATCTTAATTGAAAACGGTCAGCATTACGCTATAAATATTTATCCCTGCGAGCTTCTTCCCAATGCTGAAATGGGTCAGAAGGCATATCAGGAAAAATTCGGCATTAAAAGCACAAGGGTACCCTTTAAGCTTATTCATTCAAACGAAAGTCAGAAAAAGGACGATATCGTTGAATATTCAGAATATATAACCTCAACTGATGCTATGAGCGAAGAGGAATGGGCAAAATCACTTCTTTTTGCTTCGTATATTCAGGGTCTTCACAACTTAGGTCTTCTTCGAGCCCTTGCTATTTACTACAGACACGAGCATAATTTGAGCTATAATGATTTCTATAATAAGCTTTTAAGCTATTCAAAAGAAAACAAAGGCACTCTTCTAAATACGGTTTACGAGAGAATCAGTAAGCTTTGCCTTGGTATAATAAGCGGTTCAAACGAGCTTGTTGCAACCTGCGAGGGTCTCGGTGATGTGCTTTGGGGCTTTGATGAGCTTATTTTCCTTGAGTTTTACAAAAATCTTGAGGCGTTCTATGAAGAAGTAAAGGAATGCTTTAAGGGTATAGATGAAAATGGGGCTATTGTTGACGCATTGTTTAAATATCAGCTTGATATTATAAAGAAAATTGGTGTCGAGCATCCCGTTATTTCAAGTGAATATGATTTCTATTCATATTTCAATAGCATCTTCCTCGGCGGTTATGAAAAGTTAGTCAAGAATAAAACTACAATAGCAGTTGAAGACGGTGTGGTTGTAAAGGATATACACGAGTTTGCACGTGAAATCGTATGGTATGGCAGAAATAGACGTGCTACCGATTACACAAGCACAAATTATAAGGTTACAAAAGCATAATTAAAAGCACAGTTAAAAATATAAACTAAAAACACTTCGGGGTAATTTATGAAAAACATTTATTTCGTGCAGGTTGGTTTCGAATTTGACGGCTCGGTTTACCTTCCTTATGCTGTAGGCACAATAATTGCCTATTGCAAAAAAGAACCGCAAATAAAAAGTGAATACAGCTTTTCAGATATAATTTTTAAAAGAGAAAAGCTGGCAGACGCTATGGCAAAAATAAAGGAGCCTTATATGGTTGCTTTTTCTTGCAGTGTCTGGAATATTGAGTACAATAAAACTCTTGCAAAAATGATAAAAGAAAAATACCCTGAGTGTTTAATTTCCTTCGGCGGTCACAGCGTAGACGAAAGCGGTACTCTCATTGAAAGTGAGGATTATATTGATATTCTTACATTTGGCGAGGGCGAGAAAACGTTTGCAGATTTACTTATAAATCTTAAAAACGGTGAAATTTCAAAAACAAATAACATAGCCTACCGCGAAAACGGTAATATAATTAAAACTGAGAGAAGCTACTGTGTATCTCTCGAGGGTTACCCGTCACCTTATACAACAGGTGTTTTTGATGAAATTGTTAAAAACAGTCAGGGGATGGAATTGCTTTCTGTTTTAGAAACAACAAGAGGCTGTCCGTATTCTTGTGCATACTGCGATTGGTGTGCGGGTAAAAAAATGAGATTTTTCCCAATGGAAAAGGTAATAGCCGAAATCGAATGGCTTTCAGAGAATAAAATAACCTATTGCTTCTGTGCTGATTCAAACTTCGGTATGTTTGACAGAGATATCGAAATAGCCCAGCACCTTATTGAAGCAAAAAAGAAAAACGGCTATCCTGAGGTTTTCAGACCTTGCTACGAAAAAAACAGTGATGAAAGAGTATTTAAAATTTGCAGTGCCTTGAATAGTGTGGGTATGGACAAGGGTGCTACAATGGCATATCAGACTCTTTCAGAGGATGCCTTGAAAAACATAGGTAGAAAAAATCTTACAATGGAGCATTTTTCTAACCTTATGAAAAAATACAACGAAGCAGGAATTCCTACTTACTCCGAATTGATTTTAGGTCTTCCCGGTGAAACGAAGGAAAGCTTCTGCAAGGGTATATGTAAGCTTCTTGAAAACGGTCAGCATAATTCAGTCAGTGTTTATCACTGCGAGGTTTTGCCTAATTCGGAGCTTGCTCAACCCGAGTACATTGAAAAGCACAAAATAGAAACGATAAAGGTTGCCTTTAACCATATTCACAGTGCACCGAAAAAGGATGAAGAGGTTAAAGAGTATTCATATATTGTTCGTTCAACGGCTACTCTTGACCGTGAGGATTGGGTATACGCAAACCTTTTCTCAATTTGCTTGCAGTGCTTCCATAGCTTAGGTGTGCTTCGATATTTTGCTATGTATCTTCATTCTTTGGGTGAGGTTACTTATTACGATTTCTACACAGCTTTATTGAACTACATTTTCGAAAGCGACGGAAAGCTTAATAAAATGTGGACTCTCTTTAAAGAGAAATATGAAAATTCTCTTTCAGGAAATTGGAATTACTACGATGAAAAATTCGGTAACGTAACATGGTTTTTCGAAGAGGGTGCATTTATTGAAATTGCATCAAATTACAATGAATATTTAGAAGAATTACTTGTATTTCTTAAAAAATACGATTTTCCTGAAGATGTTTTCAGTGAGCTTTTAAAATATCAAAAGCTTCTTTTGAAAAAGCCCTTTGAAAAAGGGGATGAAAAAGAATTCAATTACGATTTCTATTCATTCTTTGATAGTATCATAAAGGGTCAGGAAAAGGCTTTAGAAAAACAGAAAACAAAAATAAAGGTTACGCCAAAAAATATTTATGATGAAGTTTCACGTTATGCAAAAGAGGTCGTTTGGTTTGGCAGACGCAGAGGTGCAACTATCTACGGTAATGACGAGGTAACCTGCGAAACAGTTTGATTCAAATTTGGGGTGAGGACGATAAAAAGCATAAAAACCTTTACCAGTAAGCATTATTACGGACTTTGTCTGTGTGCATTTTTATTTATATATTGCATAGTTGTCCCCACCGAGGGTAGACCATGGATTGTTAATGATGCAACCTACAGCTTTTATGCAATAGATTTTAGCGTAGGCTTTTGCTCAAGAGTTATTCAGGGTGCGTTATATAACCTTATTTTCAGAACACCCGACCATATAACCGTTTCAATTTATCTTATCGGTATTTTTGTCATCACCTTTGGTGCTGTAAGCTTTTTAGCTGAAAAGTTCATTAAAACCACTGATGCTCAATACAGAAAATCGGCAATTATAATTACTTTGTTTTTCCTTACGGGTCCTGCAACCTTTGCAGTATTAGTACCCGTTTTTGGAATGATAGATATTTTCTGGGTTTTCGCTACGGCTTTAAGTATACTTTGCTTGCAAAACAAAAAACTGTATTTTCTTGTTGTTCCGTTAGCGGTGTTTATGGTGTTTGTTTATTACGGTGCAACCCTTTGCTACGTTCCGCTTTTAGCAATTATATTGCTTTATAAGATATCGGTAACAGAGGAAAGAAAAGAAAAACGTTATCTTACTGCAATATTCTTTGCAATGGTTGCTCTTGCGATTTTCTTTACTATGTATTTCGTAGTTTTTGAACGTTCAAACCTTACTATGACTATGGAAGAGTTTGATAATTTCCTTATCAGCAGAGGTGTTAGTGAGGGTGACTTGTATTACTACAATTTCAGCTACTACCGTGATATAGATGATTTTGAAGAAAACGGTTTCCTTGAGGTTCCCGAGTTTGATGCAGGGTCTTCACCCTCCGAGGTAATAAAAGTACTTTTCCAGCAGGCTTGGATTTCAATTTTCGTAAAAGAATTTACCTACGTTACATTTATAGTTGCTCTTTTAATTTTACCTATTCTTGTATTTATTTATAAATTCCTTATAAGCTTTTTCAAGAAAGCAAAGGGTAACAACGTGAAAAGATTTTCATTGTTGTGTTCTATGGCACTTTTTCCCTTTGTAGTTGTAGCAGGCTTCTGCTTCTCAACTGACGTTATAAGGTGGATAGGAAACGCATTTTTACCCACTCTTGCATTGTTTATGTATATACTCTATAAGGAAAAAGATTGGGCAATAGAGCTCGTTCACAATTCTTTGACTGCCATCGGCACAACAACTCTCATACCTTACTATTTAGTTTATTCTTTAACGGTATTCCTGCCCGATTTAAGTTGATGAAAATCCGTGTTTTTAGGGGGAAATGAAATGAAAGCTAAAACAATTAAATTAACTTTCTGGTTTTTGTTTATAACGTTTATCAGATTTTTCCCTCAGTTAGAGTTACTTATTGAGGTGGAATATTATATTTATCTTACGGCTATTCTTGTAAGTGTTTTATGTATTTGCCTTATACCTAAAAGAATTGTTGGCGGTATTATTGGTGTTTTAATAACCGTCGGTGTTTCCGTTTACAGCCCTGAGTATTTCCTTTTTGCACTTCCAGTGGTGTTACTTATTTATGCCCATGGTGAAATCGTTTCTTGGAGCAATAAGCTTAACGAAACTGAAAGCAGTGAAGTTAGGGCGAAAAGCAAAAAGAAAAACAAAGCTAAAAACCAAAAGAAAGATATAAAAGATTTTATCAGCTGTATAATTTGCGGTGTAGCGGTTGTGTGTAGCGGTTTGCAGTTTGTGTTTTTAGATACGGACCGCCCAAGAGAGCATAAAGACACAATTGGTGATTACGGATATATAATGTTTTATGCCTTGTTCTTAATCGCATTGATTGTAGTAGCTTTTGCAATAAAATCAACAAACAAAAAGCCGATAAACTCACAAATGAGCTTACAGTATAAAGTTTTTTATATTGCTTCTTTCGTTTGCTTAGCTTTGCAGGTTGTGTCAATATATTTAAGTGCTCAGACATCAACAATTACAAATAGGGTCGAGTTTCATTATTGGTTTTTATTTGTAATAGCAATTATTTTAAATAAAGATTTTTATCTTGATGAATTGATAAATAAATTCACTCTGTCATCAATGAAAGATAGAGGATAAACAGATAAATAGGGGATAATACGGGCAAAGCGGTGAGCCCATTCTGTAGGTTGTGGTGAAGAAATGATATTGATAGTCGGTTGTGGCTTTTTAGGAAGTTATCTTTTAAAGCATATACTGAATGAAACAAATGAAGCCGTTATTGCAACGGTGAGAAGCACAGAAAAAATCCCCCGTGTAGACGGAGCAAAGCTTATAAAATGTGATATTTCAAGCGAAGAGGATTTAAAAAGTCTTGCAGATGCTTTCAAGGGTGAAGAATTAAAGGTGTTTTACTTTGCCGCTTGTCACAATATTGATTTTCTATACGAAAACATTGAAAAGGGCAAAGAAATAAATATCACCGCTTTAAAAAACTTTATTTCTTATATACCTAATATAAAAGAATTCTATTTTGCATCTACGGATTGCGTTTACGGTGAAGGTGAAAATAAAGATTACCGATTTAAAGAAACAGATGCTTTAATTCCTATAAACGAATACGGTAAACAAAAAGCCGAGGCAGAAAAAATAGTGATTGAAAACGGCTTTACTGTCTTAAGATTCCCGTTTATGTTAGGCAAGTCACTTTCTTCAACACCCCATTTTTACGATAGAATTACAACCTCGTTAAAAAATAATGAAGAGGTTGAAATGATTGACGGAATGTACCGTTCTGTGTTAAGCTATTCTCAAGCGGCAGAGCTTATATATTCTTTGTCGATTTTAAATGAGAAGCCTCAGGTTATAAACGTCTGCTCAGATGAGTCTTTGAGTAAATACGATATGGGCTGTATTCTGGCGGAATATTTAGGGGCTTCAAAGGCTTTAATAAAAAAGATTTCTGAAGACGAGGGTAAGAAATTTTTTAAGGATAAAAGAGTTTCTTTTGGTGCTATGGATAACTCGCTTCTTAAAACTTTACTTAATAAAGAAAAAATTACGTGGGAGGTAGAAAAATGCTGATTACAAGAACACCGTTCAGAGTTTCTTTTTTCGGTGGCGGAACAGATTATTATGAATATTTTTCTGAATTCGGCGGCAGTGTGCTTTCCACAACTATTGATAAATATTGTTATCTTACAATACGTAAGCTTCCACCGTTTTTTGAGCATAAAAATCAGCTTACATATTCGAAAATTGAAAGATTTAATGAAACTGATGAAATTCAGCATCCTCTTGTAAGAGCGGCTCTTGAGTATATGCCTACTGACCGTATTCAGATTTCCTATGATGCAGATTTACCTGCAGGCTCAGGTATAGGCTCAAGCTCATCCTTTGCGGTTGGTCTTCTTCAAAGTCTTCACGCTCTTAAAGACGAGTACCCCGATAAGATGGTTCTTGCAAAGGAAGCGATACACCTTGAAAGAGTAATGTGTAACGAGGGTGGTGGCGTTCAGGATCAGGTTGCCGCAGCCTTCGGCGGTCTTAACCGTATTGACTTTACAAAAGACGGCTATACTGTTACACCCGTTGAAATATCAAAGGAAAGACTTGATGAATTTCAAAGCAATTTAATTCTCTTGTTTACGGGCTTTACAAGGTATTCGGGAATTATTGCAACAGAGCAACAAAAAGGTATTCCATCAACCCTTAATCAGCTACACGAAATGAAAGCCCTTGTTGATAAAGCAGAGGATATATTAAAAAACGGACACCTTGACGATTTCGGCAGACTACTTGACCACACCTGGCAGTTAAAACGCTCTTTATCCGATTATATAAGTAATTCGGAAATTGACGAAATGTATCAAAAAGCAAAGGCTAACGGAGCATTGGGCGGTAAAATTCTCGGTGCAGGAGGTGGCGGCTTTATGCTTTTATACGTGCCGAAGGAAAGCCAAGCCAAGCTTATTGAAAGCTTCAGCGATTTAAAAATTATTCCCTTTAAATTCGAAAACGAGGGGACAAAAATCATCGTGCAAAACGATACGTAAAGTAAAAATTAATGCATCCTGACAAATAATCAGGATGCATTTTTTTATATTTTTATCTGTGCATATTAACATATTTAATAAGCTTGTTCCAGTCCTCTCGGCTGAAATAGTGAAGACCTTTTCTCATATGGTAGCCGATATCACCCTCAAAAAACATATCGTTGATTTCGGGGTATCTGTTTTCATATTTAAAGCCGTTTTTAAAAGCAGGACTTGCGGCAACGCAGGAAAGCATTTCTGAATGAGGATCTGCCCATAAATCCTCGGATGCACTACCGATAACTGCGTGTCTTGGTGCAAGAGATGCTATAAGATAATGCTGGTCAAAGGGCATAGCCGATTCGTTATCTCTGTATTTATTATAATTTTCGCAAAACCAGAAGGGGAATCTGTCGGTGATTTCTTTTACTGTTTCACCACGTGTCCAACGGGCAAGAGAAGCACCCGAGCAACCTGAATCGTTTGAATAAGCAAATTTAAATCTTTCGTCAAACGCACCTGCAACAAGGGCTGTTTTACCAAGCCTTGAATGACCGCAAACTGTACCGCAGTCAATAAGAAGTTTATCTTGAAGAGTTTGAGCATAGTCCATAACTCTTGATGCAGCCCAAGCCCACATAGCAATTTTACCCGAGTCAGTAGAGTTTCTTTTTCCGTCGGGGAAAAGAATGCCTGCAAAGCCGTTTGTAAAGTCGCCGTCGTCAGAGGTTATATCGTTGTAATAAACAGAAAAAACTGCAAAGCCGTTGTCGATAATTTCTTCAGTCGGCATATATCTGTCCGGGTTTAAATCTCTGAAATTTACGTGAATAAAGAAAGGGTGTTTTTCATTGTCGGTAGGTAAATTTGCAAAAAACGGGAAAGAGAATTCTTTGCCGTTTACAATGCAAGTTGCGGTAACCTTGTTGCATACCGCTTTACCTGCACAAAATTTAGGAATAACCTCTTCCTCGACCTCAAAAGAAATGCTTTCTGGCTTTGGCGGCATATAGCCGTAAACTTCTTTCTGTAAAATTTCAAGCATCTCTTCACGAGGTAAAAGAGGAGGTAATTTTAATTCATCAAGTATTTTTAAAAGCATATTATCAGCTCCTTTAAAAAGGTTATACCATATTTAAAATAAAAGAGCAAGAAAAAACCCTTATATCCGTTTGCGAATATAAGGGCTTAAAATATTAACTGTTTTTCACTCTTTGCTTATTACCTTTTTATGCCATGTCCATTTGTGACATTGGGGGCATTTCATATATCTTGTTCTGCCTATATGAGGTGCTATAAACACTGATTTATATTCAGGTACGTATTGATGTCGGCATTTCTGACATTCATAATAACCTGCAACCTGCTCGATACGTAGCAAAAAAGGAATTGCTACCAACAGCGGTATCATACTTGATAAAACTATCACTACCTGCTTCCATTCTTCCATTGGCACGAATAAGCCTATTATAATACCAACCGCGAAGGGAACACACGCCATTACACCTGCAAGTGTTTCCATACGGAGCAAGCGTTTGTCCGCTTCTTGCTTTTGCTTGACCATTTCAAGCAGATTGTTTTCTAATTCTTTGTTGTAATTATCCATTGTAACAACCTCCCCACTTAATAAATCGTTTACGCTGATATTTAAAATTTGACACAACTCCAGCATTATTGAAGAATCGGGTAACGATTTTCCCCTTTCCCATTTTGAAACGGCTCTGTCGGTGATGTTAAGCTTTTCTGCTAATTGCATCTGAGTAAGACCGTTCTTTTTTCTTTGCTCGGCAATGAACTTTCCGATTTTTAAAAGATTCATATTGTGCCTCCTTTCAATAATAGTGTAAGCGTTTTCGAGATTTAAATCTACAAACCGTTGGTTGAGTGGGAAGGAATCAACTGTTGTTCTGTATAAATTATACCACGAAAAATTAAAGCTAACAACAAAAAACAAGAAAAACCACTTGCAATTATATTACAAGTGGTTTAAAGCTATACGGATATTATTAAGTAAATACAAGTGCCAATCAGTCCTGACCGTCTGCAGTTTCCTCGTCGATAACGCCTTTGCTTGCCTTGAAGTTATAAACGGGTGTTGAAATATCTATTATTTCAACTGACGGCTCTACCACGTCAAGAATATCATCAATACTTCTGTATGCCATAGGGGATTCATCTATAGTTGATTCGTCAATCGAGGTTGAGAAAATTCCTTTCATAGCAGCCCTGTATTCTTCTAAAGATATGCTGACCTTTGCTTCTGAGCGTTTCATCATTCTACCGGCACCGTGAGGGGCAGTGTAATTCCACTCGGGATTACCCTTGCCCTTACAAATAAGGCAACCGTCACGCATATTGATTGGAATTATCAATAATTCATCACTCTTAGCGGAAACAGCACCTTTTCGTAATATTTTGTCATCTATATTGATGTAATTATGAATAGTAGTAAAGCTGTTTTCAACCTCTAAGCCAAGGTGGTTAATAAGCGTTTCGCCCATTTGCTTTCTGCTAAGGTCTGCGTATTGCACCGCAATATCCATATCATGAAGATATTTTTCAAGATATTCGCCTGATAAAAAACAGTTGCCAAATTGAATTTTACTTTCAATATCGGTAGGCTTTAGCTTTTTCTTAAATGCTTCCTCCGGAGAGATTCCGTTCACAGCAAAAAAAGCAGCTTTTTGGTAATAGTTGGCAACGTCCTTGCCAAGACGTCGGCTGCCTGAATGGATTATCAAATAAAAACTTTCATCAATGCCTTTATCAATTTCAATAAAGTGGTTTCCGCCACCTAAAGTACCAAAAGAACGAGCAACAATATCATGTTGAATCGTATCATAACAATATAGCTCCTTTAATGGAAGCTGATTTATTCCTGCTGTTGCTTTTTCGTGAATTGAAGCTCCGGAAGGGATGCAAGCTCGAATACAACGGTCGAGGGTTTGGAAATCTATTTCGCTATTGCTAAATTTGTAAACCTGCATACCGCAGCCGATATCACTACCAACGTAAGACGGGTTAACCTTATCGCCAATAGTCATCGACGTTCCAACAGTACAACCTTCAGCAGCGTGCATATCGGGCATCATTTTTATTTTACAGTCTTTCAACTCTTCAATATTGCACATTGCCATAACTTGAGAATAAGATTCATTATCTACTGTTTTAGCGTAAACCGTGGCACTGTTATATTTTCCGATAATATCGAACATAAACATTCCTCCTTTCGCTCATATTATACTATAAATAATATAAAATGCAAATTTTGTCAAGGGGGATAGTAACTAGGGGTTTCGTGATGTTATATTTTCCTGTAACTCATATAAAACAAAAAAGATAGCCTCTTGGCTATCTTGTGGATTTTATGAAGTATCACCTTACGGTGATATGAAGCAATGCTTCGCATTATGATGCAGCTCACTTTGTTCGCAATGATGCGATGTTTGCCAAAATCATTAGCGAAGCGACATCATTAACGTAGTGACATCATTTGCCGAAGGCAAACATCATTGAAAAAAGCACCGCTCACGCGATGCTTTTTTCTGGCTGTTACGAACAATTTAGATGCCACGCAGTTTTTATTCAGAAACAGTTATCTGCTCTGTAACTGTAGTACCATCACCAGTATTATCAGTTGTTTCATCACTTGTACTTGGTGAAACCATAATTACCAAAAAAGATAATAAAACACAAATCAATACAAAGTAAACGGGTTTAAGACCTTTCTCTTTTCCTAAAATATGTTTGCTTCCTTTAGGTGTAAGCGCAAGAACCTTAAACATTCCGGCATAAATTAAAAAGAATAACGCAATAAACACAGAGAAGGCGTCGCCATCTGAAATTGCCATGATCAATCCAAAACCTGCAAAAAAGAGGTTGAATACAAACAGTACATTAAATAATTTTTTTACAAGGCTTTTTGCTGCTCCGTCCAGGGATTTAGCTTTCTTTTTTATGTTGGTTGTTGTATTTATTGGTGGCGTAATTTTATTTAAAATATTTGAATTGTTTTTTGTATTTCCTTGTGTTGGAGCAAGTGTTACTTTTGCACCACAGTACTCACATTCACAAGACTCTGCTCCTTCTTCGAATTCAATATTTGCTCCGCAATCAGGACATTTTAAAACTTCTAATTTCATATGTTATCACTCACTTTGTAATTATTGATAAATATTATATACCTGTTTTATACATTTTGCAATATATTCTAACAAAAAACAACAAGAAGTTGCGATTTCATCGCTAATTGTTGTCGTAAATGTTGACTTTTTGTTGTTTTGGGTGTACTATGGTTTTGTGTATAGGAGGTAGTAGTATGAAAATTAGTTATAAAAAACTTTGGATTTTGCTCGTTGAGAAAGAAATATCTCAAGCAGATTTAAGAAAAGATTTAAATATTGCTTCCGGTACAATGACAAAAATGCGTAGAAATGAAGAAGTTGCTCTTTCAATTCTCATTCGTATCTGTGAATACCTTGATTGCAATATTGGTGATATATGTGATGTTGTAAGAATGGAAGAATAATTGTATTTAGGGGGATTGTAAATGGCGTTTTGTATTAATTGTGGACAAGAACTTGAACCAGGTGCAAAGTTCTGTGCTAATTGTGGTAAAGAAATAAGCAAGAAAAACCAAGTAGAGGAACAAAGAAATACTGTATATGACGGTGAGTTACATAAATGCCCTAACTGCGGAGAAATATTAAAGTCTTTTGAAATTATTTGTTCCACGTGTGGCTATGAGTTGCGAGGCAATAAGGTTTCTAATGCAGTAAAGGAATTTGCATTAAAACTCGAAGCTATTGAAGCAAAACGTGAATATGAAAAACCTCGTGGTATATTTGCAGTGGCAGAAGCTCAACAACGATTATCCAAAACAGACGAACAAAAAATAAGTTTAATAAAAAGTTTTTCAGTTCCCAATTCAAAAGAAGATATGTTGGAATTTATGATTCTTGCAACTTCAAGCATGAATATGAGAACATATGATTCTTCTAATACAAACATATCAAAAAGTGAAAAGGAAATAAATGCTGCTTGGTTTTCAAAGGTTCAACAGGTTTATGAGAAAGCTAAACGCATTTATTCTACTGACAGCACCTTTGCAGAAATTAAAGCCCTTTATGATAACTGTAACGAGAAAATTGCGAAATCCAAGAGAAGAAGCATTGTGAAATGGATACTGCTTGTCGGTTGGATTCCGTTATTGTGGATTATTCTTATTGTTTTTCTCGGTATTTCGGAACCAAAAGCAGAGGCAAAGGAAATAGAGCGATTAGAAAATATTGTAATAGAAGTTCAACTTGCTTTAGATAATAATGAATTTAAACACGCTTTAAGGATTGCAGATTCAATTGATTATCAGCGATATGATGTTGAAATGGAAAGAAAGTGGGATGTTCAACGAGAATATTGGGTTGAAAAAGTTCTTGAAAAGGCATCTGAAAATGGTTTTCAATTAGAATACATACCAAGCCAAGATATTGACAAAGCAAATGATGAGCATGATGATTCCAAAAGCGATGGCGGATTTGTCGAAGGCTTTAATGAAGGTTTACAATCCGGATTAGATGAAGCCGAAAAAAGCATAGAAGAATTCAATAGCATAATGAATCAAGAGTAATAAAAACAAATAATAAACGGAGGTTAAATTATGGGATTATTTGATAAAATTAAAAATGACGGCGGTTTTATGAATGTCATAAGATGTGATGAACCATCATATCTTATTTGGAAATGGAGACCTGAAGGTGTTCAGATTGGAAGCAATCGAGAAAATGAAATTCGTTGGGGCTCATCATTGAGAGTAAAAGATGGTGAGGTTGCTGTATTTGTTTACAAGCAGAATAATGGAACAATGCAGGATTTCATTGTCGGTCCATTTGATGAAACATTAAAAACCAAAAACCTTCCTGTTCTTGCAGATATTGTAGGCTTACTTTATGATGAAAAATCACCTTTCCAAGCTGAAGTATACTTTATAAATCTTGCCAAGATTGTTCAGGTTAAGTTTGGTGTGCCTTATTTCGATATTTATGACCCTCGCTTTATGGATTTTGGTGTTCCTGTTGCAGTAAGGGGTACAATAAGTTTCAAAATTGAAGATTACAGAGAATTCATTAAGTTACATAGATTAAATACATTTACTCTTTCTGATTTTCAGTTGCAAATCAGAGATGCAGTAATTCGCTATGTAAAAGATGTTGTTGCAAATGCTCCTGCAACAAATAACATTCCAGTTGTGCAGATTGAAACCAAGACTGCTCAAATCAACGATGTTGTTGAAATGGACATTGCGGAAAGACTCCAAGAAAAGTTTGGTGTTGTAGTTTCAGGCGTTGATATTGCTGCAATTGAAATTGATAAGTCAAGTGAAGGCTATAAGCAGTTAATGGCAGTCACAAAAGATGTGGCAACCGCTCAGGTTCAAGCACAAACAGAAGATTACATTGAAAGACTTCGTATACAGCGTGAAGAGGGACAATACGCTCAACATAAGCAAACGCAATCAGCTAATATCGGTGCTTTTCAAATTGAAAAACAAACTGAGGTTGGTGTCGCAGGTGCGGATGCACTTGGACAGATGGGGGCTAATGGTGCCGGAGGTGTTAATCTCGGTGGAGATGGTACAGGGTTTAATCCTGCTGCGATGATGGCAGGAATTGCTCTTGGTGGTGCTGTCGGTCAAAATATTGCAGGAACAATGAATGGTATGATGGGTGGAATTAATCAGCCTACTCCACCACCAGTTCCATCTGTTACATTCCATATTGCAGTTAATGGTCGATCAACCGGTCCTTTTGATATGAATACACTTACACAGATGGTAAACGCAGGTACAATCACAAGAGAAACTCTTGTATGGAAAGCTGGAATGGCTAATTGGGAACAAGCAGGTAATGTTTCAGAATTTCAATCACTTTTAGGAACTACCCCACCTCCTGTTCCTCCAATGGTATAAACACTAAATTATTAGCTTCACTGTTTGTCATAGTAGCTTTATATTTTGATAAGTTCACAATCATCACAACCAACACAAAAATTTATTTATCGTTTAAAATATAGGAGTGTATAAATTATGCCGCAATATGTAGTATTACAAGTAACATTAAAAGAAAAAACTTTTAGGAACATCATCTAAAAATTTAAGCGAATTAGAAAATGTTATAAACTCTCAAGCTGCAAAAGGCTATAGACTTCATACAATTTCTACAGCAACCGCTCATAGTTCTGGATTAGGTGGTGGAGATAGAATCCAGGCAACAATGGTTTTTGAAAAAATTTAAACAATCTCTGTGAATCTTCTCAAAAAGTCCTTGGAATTTTCCAAGGACTTTTTTATCGAATTGCTTTTTGATGAAACAAATTACCATACTCTTGTAATACTGATTATATTTATAATTTCTATTGGTAGCGACTTTAAAATCTGTTGCTTGTGACACAAAACTTTTTGATTATTACACAATTTTCATAATAAAATATTTTGAATAAAATTTTCAAATAAAAACAAAAGGCTGATTTTACGAAAAAACTCGTAAAACCAGCCCGTATCTTTTGCTTCGGTGGTTCGAATCCACCTTCACTATTGTTGGCATCTATGAAAATGATACTATAAATTTTGGCATAAAAAATGCGAGAAGCCTTGATAAATCAAGGCTTCTCGGTACGGCATCTAAATTGACCGTAATACTTGGTGGGAGCGGGTGGATTCACGCTCCGCGTGAAGTTCGTTCGCTACGCGAACCGTCGCATTTTATGTCCCTCGCGTCTCCGCCAAGGCGAACCGACGCGAGATGGACAACGTGGTTCGAATCCACAACAACTTTCTCATAAAAAACAAAAAAGACAGCCTATTGGCTATCTTCTTTGTTTTGGTGGGAGCGGGTGGATTCGAACCACCGAAGGCGGTGCCAACAGATTTACAGTCTGCCCCCTTTGGCCACTCGGGAACACTCCCATGTTCACTATTAAAAAAATGGAGCTGGTGGACGGACTCGAACCCCCGACCTGCTGATTACAAATCAGCTGCTCTACCAACTGAGCTACACCAGCGACTTAATGCTTGAACAATATAACACAATTATTTTTAGTTGTCAAGCATATTTTTAAAATTTTTTGAAAAAAATTATTTTCCAATAACAAATTTCATAAAATTCTCTTTGAATTCCTTGTATTTTCGCTGTGACATATAAGTT
>JAZROI010000034.1:0-25244 GCA_045648585.1 Acutalibacteraceae bacterium | reverse complement strand
CCGCTCAAGCCATCAAATTTACGGTTAGTTTTACCCGTCACTCCGTCAACAACGGCTATAAATGATTCAGTTGCAACTAAAGAATCTTCACATAACTCTTCGGTACTTTTGCCCTTTATAAACTTTTCTATTATTTCCAAGGTATCACCACCAAAAATCACGGCATAAGCTATAATGACTGTGATTTGTCGAAACGCAGTTGCGTTTCGCAAAATTGTTTTGCATAAACACAATTTTGCATCACATTCATTGAAAGGATTATAGTCGAATTTTCTTTGAAAATTCGATACCAAATCAAATATTTGGTATCGAAACAGTGTAATTTCACACTGTTTCGACTAACTATAATCCTTATTATAGATTTTCAGATAATTTTTGTCAATTAAAAATAGACTTGTATTTTTGTTTATTATTATGTATAATCCCTTATTATATTATTAGGTAATAGAAAGAGAATATAAAAATGAGTGATAAAACAAACAAAACCTCTCAAAACGACTCTTTAGGTCTTACCTTAAATAAAAAAACGATGGCAACAATAACACTTGTTCTTGTTGCGGTGTTAGTTTTTATAGGTGCTTTAACTCAGCTTTTACCTCGCGGTGAATATGAGATAGCAACCGTAAACGGTCACGAAGCAATTGTTGACGGCACGTATCATCTTCTTGAGGACTATAAAATGCCTATATGGAAGATCGCCCTATCACCTATATTGTGTTTAGGTAGCTCTCAAGCAAGTACGGGTATTGCCATTATTTTAATTATAGTTTTAATAGGCGGTGCTTTTTTAATACTTGATAAATGCGGTGCTTTAAAATACATTATGGCAACTCTTATCAAGAGATACAGCCACAAAAAATATACTCTTATGGCAGTTGTTATATTCGTTTGTATGCTTTTAAGCTCAACTGCAGGTATTCTTGAAGAATCACTGACGCTTGTACCTATTGCCGTAGCAGTCTCTCTGGCTTTAGGGTGGGACTCTCTTGTAGGCCTAGGCTTAAGCCTTGTTTCTATTGCTTGGGGCTTTACCGCTGCTACCTTTAACCCCTTTAACGTTGTAACCGTACAAAAGCTTGCTGGTATTGAAGTTTTTTCAGGGCTCTGGCTTCGTTGTATAGTATTTTTAATAGTATATCTTATACTTTTCCTTTTCCTTTTTACTTACGCAAAGAAAATCGAAAAGAACCCTCAAAAATCACCTGTTTACGAATCCGATAAAGCATTAAGAGAAAAATACACACTCTCTGATGCAGAGGCTATTTTACACAACAAGGATATAAAAAAAGGCACGCACGCTTTCCTTGGTTGTATGCTCGTTGACGTTATTTTTATTATTCTCGATTTCATTTTTGGTTTAGGTGGTGGACTTTCACTTCCCGCAATGGCGGTGCTTTTCACCACAGGCGGTCTTCTTGCAGGCTACTTTTCAGGTATAAGAGGTAAAAATCTTGCAAAAAGCTTTTTGCAGGGTGCAAAAACAATCGCCCCTGCTATACCGCTTATAATATTTGTAGTTGCAATTTCATACGTTCTTGCAGAGGGCAAAATAATGCATACTATTTTATATAACGTTCATTCTCTTATGCAAGGCGTTTCACCTTACGTTGCAATTTTTCTTATTTTTGCAGTAATTGCAATTCTTGAATTTTTCATCGGCAGCGGTACTGCAAAGGCATTTCTTATCATGCCTCTTATAGCACCGTTATCGGACCTTGTAGGCGTTACCCGTCAAAGCGTTGTTACAACCTTCTGTATTGCAGACGGCTTTACAAATCTTCTTTACCCTACAAACGGTATAATGGTTATCGCTATAGGCCTTGTTGGTATATCATACGCTAAATGGATTAAATGGTCTTGGAAGCTTTTCTTCGGTGAATTTGCTTTCTCAGCACTACTTATGATATTTATGGTAGCAATAAACTACACTTGAAAAATGTAAAATTCAAACAAGATAAAAAACGGTTACGAGTTTTAAATTCACTCGTAACCGTTTTTGTTATAACTTAATCATCATCGTCCTCAGGTGTACCGAAATCAGGAACAAAATCCTCATTTACTTTTTTCACACCGTCCTGGAAAGCATCTTCAACAACAATGCTTTCATCAATCCAGATATCCTCGTCCTCATCGTCATTATCGGGATTATCAGGGTCATAGTCAGGATCAAAGTCATTCCTTCTCTTTATAAGTATAACCACAACAAAAGCAACAATTAAGAATAATATCACAGCAATAATTATAAACGGAGCCGTGTTATTTTTGTCTTCTTCTACTACTTTTGGTGCATTTTCAAAAAGAGCTGATATTTTAACGTCGCCAGCAGGCATTGTAAAGGTAAATAAATCAGTTGACTTGCCGTTTATTTTTAAACTACCCGGCACAAGACGTTTGCCCTCGTCGGGTGTTACGTAAATAGAAACAACCTCACCCTCACATGCTTCGGCAGGGTTCACCTCTATTTTACCGTTTTTAAGCTTTTCAACCGTTATTTTATATATTACGGTTTCAGGATTTTTCTCCCACTTTGCATAAAACGTCATTGTTTCAGAAGCTTTATTTTTATAAAAATCCCACTGATTTTTAAATTCCGGGTCTGTAAACCAACCCATAAAGGTAAAGCCTTCTCTTACGGGTATGTCTGGCACTTTAACATAACCCGTATCACGCATAAGAAGCTTCAGACGTCTTTCACCGTTGTTACGTTCAAGATAAAGATAGAAAGCACCTTCTGGTAAAGACTCTTCTTCTGTTGTTTCCTCTTCTTTAAGAGTAGTTGATTTATTCCCGTCAGAGTTATGGCGGTCATTATTGTTATTGTCGTCATTTCTTTCTGTTTCCTGCCAAACCTCCTCTGCTTCAGTAGTAGAAGGCTTCGTAGTAATAGGCTTGACGTTTACAATACCGGAAATCCCGCTTGACGTTGTACTCTGAGTTGTGTCTGAAACACCTCCGCTTTCGGGTGTTTGTGCTTGAGTGTTTTCTTCAGTTTGAGTTGTCGATGCATTTGTGGTATCAAAATTATCCTGTTCAACGTTAGACCCGCTTGTTTCAACAGAAGTTCCCACATCTGTAGATTCAGGAATTATACTACCGTTTTCAAAAGAATCTGTTTCAGTTTCAGCAAATGCAGGTAAGCACAAGCACAATACCAAACACAAACTAAAAACAACACTGATTATGCTTTTGATTTTTCTTGTCATAATGTCACCTTAATAAGTAGAATCCATATTTTCGTTTACAGTTTCTTTTACTTCTTTAACAAAAGTTGAATTGCTGATTTTCTCTTGAAGCATATTATAGAATAAATCTTCATCGATCGGAAGACTAACTGTCTTTCCAAGCCAAGAAGAAAGGAATGCTGCATTAGAAATCATAAGACCGTTTATACCCTCCTGACCTGAAGCGGTAAGAGGCTCACCTCTTAAAATTGCACCTGCAAATTTATTCATAACCTCGGGGTGCTGAACGTTACTACCGTCAAGCTCTGCTTCGTAGGTTTTGTATTGAATACTGCCAAAGCCATCTTCTGCATTTGCAGTGTAATCGCTTGTTGCTTGATCTAACTCATACACGGTAAGAATACCATTTTCGCAGACAAGCTTTGCTCTGTCAAGAGTAATCTCAAGACGGTTTGTTCCGGGATAATCACCTGTTGTTGTTATAAAAGTACCCGTTGCACCGTTTGCATATTCGGCATAAATCATAACGTCGTCTTCAACTTCAATGTTATGCCATTTACCCTCGTGGCAAACTGCAGTGATTTTTTCAGGCATACCGCAGATCCATTGCCAAAGGTCAAGCTGATGAGGACACTGGTTAAGAAGCACGCCGCCGCCTTCACCTGACCAGGTTGCTCTCCATCCACCTGAATTATAGTAAGCCTGTGTTCTGTACCAATCGGTAATTATCCAAGTTACTCTTTTCATTTCACCATATTCACCGCTATGAACGAGCTCATGAGCCTTTCTGTAAAGACAATTTGTTCTTTGGTTGAACATAATACCAAAGATTTTATCGCTTTTATCGGCCGCAGCATTCATCTCGCGAACCTTCTTAGTGAAAACACCTGCAGGCTTTTCGCTCATAACGTGAAGGCCCTTTTCTAAACCTTCAATAGCAAGCACGGGGTGATCATAGTGAGGTGTAGCAATTAATATAGCATCAACCTCCCCTGAATCCATAAGTGCTGAAGCATTATCGAAAGTTTTAACGTCCGGAAGTTGTTCTTTTGCCCATTCCAGCCTGTCCGGCTTAATATCTGCAACTGCAGTGATTTCAATTTCAGGCATTAAGCCTTTAAGGGCGTTTTTAATATGGCTTGAGCCCATATTACCTACACCGATAATACCTAAACGTACTTTGTCCATTTTATGTCATCCTTTCAGAAATTATACAATTTATCACATTTGAAATATCTACGTCATTAGCATTTTTTAATAAACGGTAAATAATTTCAAATAATAATTACGAGGTGTTTTTATGAAAAATAATAAAAATAAAACCAATAATAAAGCAACAGTAGCAGAAATCACAAGCTCACTATCAACGTCAAAAGAAAGCAACGTTATAAGCGATTACGACGGCTCTTATACGGGTGTGCCTGTTTATGATAAATATTCAAATCCCGTACAAGACGCAGACGATTTATAATCATCTCTTAGCTTTTCTGTTTTTAATTTTATTTCTATTAACATTAAGCTTTTTTATTCCCGTATTCTTTGCGGCGTGGCTACCTGTCATTGCGAAAACCGCAAAAGCTGCAAAGAAGCATTGGATAATCGAAAGCTGTAAGCTACCAAGAGTTTCAAAGCCTGAAACGAAGGATAACGCACCAACAATCGCAAGGCCGATACCCATAGCACAAATTTGGAAAATATTGAGAATATGCTTTGTAACGCCTAAAGACAGTGCCGAGCTTATTGCTTCAAGGAATGAATTTGCTTTGCCGTCATGCATAAGAAGTGCATCTGCAGTTGAGGTTACTCCGTTGCAATAGCCTTTATAAATATCACCTGACACCGCCGAAAGCACTTTCACACCGCTTTGAGGTAAATTAAGCTTTCCTGAAACTAATTCATCAGTAATATTTGCATCATCTGCTCTTACAAGAAGAGAGATACTGTTTTTTTCGATATTTCTCAAAAGCTTTGCATTTTCTTGGTTTATATCGTAAGAAACTATAAATACCGCAGCGGCTTTACCGTCAATTGCAAGGTAAAGAGGATATCTACCCGCGCATAAATGACGCTCAACAAGTGCAACGTCAGGAATATAAACGCTATGGTTTTTAAGCAAATCCGCATTACCAACAAGAATTCTTCTACTGAAAATCCAAGCGGAAAGACCTAATTTATCTTCATAAGTAAGAGAGTCAACCGGTGGTAAAAGAGATGTTTCGCCAACGATAACCCTTTTGAAAAGATTTCCTAACGGTCCGCCCGATTTTATAAGAAGCGAAGCAGTATAAAGAATAGCTTCGTCTATTTGTATATCATAAAACGGATGAATACCGAAAACGTTACCGCCCTCGCTGTCAAAAACGTCAGCGGAATCAACTGCGATAGCATTGGCATTTACACATTCTTTGTTTGCTTCCCAGCCTGAAAGCACTGCACCCTTACGCAACAATTTTTCTGAAATTTTTGAAATTGTAAAGCTATCAGCAAGATAAGAGAAGTAAGGAATACTTATACTTACCGCAGCCGCAAAAGACGTAACGGCACATAAAATATTTTTTGTAATTAAAAGAGTTATTGCACTTATCAAAAACGAAGCCGCTACACCAATAGGTACTAATTTTTTATTAATTTCATCAGACGGATAAAAACGTCTTGAAAGCTCAATAAAGTTTCTTGGGAAAAGTGTTTTTTGAGATGATAAAACGATAGGCTCGTCAAGAAGTAAGCCCCTACCGATTTCAAAGGCAGTTTCTGTTTTAGTAATTTTACCAATTGAGTAAAGCTCTTTTTCGGTAATATACGAAAAATTCTCGCCAATTCGTTTAAACTCAAAATAATCTGCAGTTTTATTAAACGCAAGAGGAAGAATCGAAATTGCCGTTATAAGATTAAGACCGCTTTCAAAGGGGCTTTCAGTTGCTAATAAAAATGCAATATTTTGAATTACAGTTGCAACAAAAGCTATTAAGGAGCCTGTATTTCTGTTAAATCTTAAGCCTTTAAATGAAAGCACACCGTCAGCTAGTGCCGAATAGTTTGCACCGCCACAGATTACAAGAACAACTAAAGAAATTATAAGTAAAAGCTTTTCTGATTCGGGAAAGCTTTTTGCCATAAATGAAATCGCAACCGCAAAAGCAAAACAAACGTAGCTGATAATTGCACCTACGAAGGCTGTATTTTTATTTTTTCTCAAATAATAAGCAACCTTAAATTTATCGTCGGGAGTGCGGTATTCGTCAGTACCGTATTTTTTTATCGGCTCCTCTTCTTGACCCATCTCACCGGTTATTGTAAAGCTATCGGCTTTCTCTTTTCTTTTTTTATTAAGCTCTTCTTCAACTTCTCTTTCATCAACCGTATTCTTTTCTTCAGGGGTATGGAAGCCTTCAAAGGTAAGCTGAGAATCGTCTTCCTCCTCAGGTAATTCTGTATCGTGAGCATTACCGTCGGTTACTGCAAGAGAGCGAAGCCCGATTGTTCTTGTTTTTGCCTTCTGCAATTTTTCGTCTTCTTCAGTTTTTGGAGCATCTGAAAAGACCATTGTTTTTTCAAGCGAATCATCTTCTCTGTACTCTAACTTATCATCGGGAACAAGATTAGGTACGGGTGAAAGCTCAGACGTGCCTGAAAAGTTACTTTTTCTTTTAACGAAACCGCTTCTCTCATACTGCATTTCCTCTTCGGAAACGATTTTATGCTCTGCGGTTTTTTCTATGTTTTGAACAGGCCTGTTCAAAAAACGGTCACGGTATTTTTCGCTGACAAAAGCACCGTAAACCTGAGGCTCACCCTTACCTTCCCCTCGTTCAACCTCAGGAGAAAGAATTTTATGGTTTATATCCTCATTACGAGAAGGTCTTGGGTCAATTGATTCAGCTTTTTTAGTTGGAGCTGTTTCCTCTTGTGTATCCTCTTCTTTAGGCATAACTCCGCTATCCTGAAGAAGAGCATCAATTTCTTCTAAAGACCATTTTTTACTTTGCTTACGTTCGTCAGCCATTTTTTCAACCCTCACAAAAACAACCTAATTGAACAATTTAAATTCAAATTATAAATCGCGTTGCTTTGATATTTCGTACATAAGAATTCCCGCCGCAACAGATGCGTTAAGGGAATTTATTTTGCCCTTCATAGGCATAGAAAGAACTACGTCACATTTTTCTTTAACAAGGCGACCGACACCCTTACCCTCGGAGCCGATAACGAGAGCTACCGCACCCTTAAGGTTTGCATTGTAAAACGTGTCGCCATCCATATCTGCACAGTAAACCCAGACACCGCGTTTCTTTAAATCGTCGAGAGTCTGAGGTATATTCGTAACCCTTGCAACGTGCATAAATTCAACCGCACCCGCCGAGGTTTTTGCAACCGCAAAGCTCAAAGGAGCACTTCTTCTTTTAGGAACTATAACACCGTGTGCTCCTGCGGCCTCCGCAGTTCTGATAATCGCACCTAAATTATGGGGATCCTCAATTTCATCGCACACAATAATAAACGGTGCCTCTCCCTTCTCTTCAGCAAGGTTAAAAATATCGTCAACTGTAGAATATTCTTTTACTGCACCAACAGCAATAATACCCTGATGATTTCCGTGGCCGCACATGAAATCAAGCTTTTTACGGTCAACCTCTTTAACGGGAATATCTGCTGTTTTTGCATCTTTAAGAATTTTCGGTATTGAACCGGTATGCTCACCTCTTGCAACAAGAATGCTGTCAAGAGGTCTGCCTGATTTAATAGCCTCGCTTACCGAGTTTCTGCCGAAAACTATATCTTTTTCAGGTTGATTTTCGTTCTCTCTCTTAAAATCATCCTGTTCATCAAAATCTCTTTTGTTTTTCTTAAAATTATCGTCTTTTCTATCTCTATACATCGTCTAATTCCTTTTCTCGTCCCGAAGGGACATATCGCGCTGAAAGCATATCGCGTGCTTTAGCACATATCGCAAATTCCACCAGGAATTTATATCGCTGTGGCGAAGCCACTTATACTGTAGGAACAATTTTATCCTTCCCGCCCATATAAGGTCTGAGTGCAACGGGAATGTTCACACTGCCGTCCTCGTTAAGGTTGTTCTCAAGGAATGCAATAAGCATTCGGGGAGGAGCAACAACTGTATTGTTAAGAGTATGGGGGAAGTATTTTTTATCCTTACCGCCTGCACGGATTTTAAGTCTTCTTGCCTGAGCATCTGAAAGATTTGAACAGCTACCAACCTCAAAATACTTTTGCTGACGGGGACTCCATGCTTCAACGTCAACAGATTTAACCTTAAGGTCTGCAAGGTCACCTGAACAGCATTCAAGAGTTCTTACGGGAATATCAAGTGAACGGAAAAGGTCTACTGTATTTTTCCAGAGCTGGTCAAACCAATAGGGGCTATCCTCAGGCTTACAAACAACTATCATTTCCTGCTTTTCGAACTGATGGATACGGTAAACACCGCGTTCCTCAATACCGTGAGCACCTTTTTCTTTACGGAAACAAGGTGAGTAGCTTGTAAGAGTCTGGGGAAGCTTTTCTTCGGGGATAATTGTATCAATAAACTTACCAATCATTGAATGCTCACTTGTACCGATAAGGTAAAGGTCTTCGCCCTCGATTTTGTACATCATAGCATCCATTTCTGCGAAGCTCATAACGCCTGTTACAACGTTACTTCTGATCATAAACGGAGGAATATAATATGTGAAGCCACGATCAATCATAAAATCTCTTGCGTATGAGATAACTGCAGAATGAAGTCTTGCAATATCACCGCAAAGATAGTAGAAGCCGTTACCTGCAACACGTGCTGCACTGTCAAGATCGATACCGTCAAAGCGTTCCATAATTTCTCTGTGATAAGGAATTTCAAAATCAGGAACAACGGGGTCGCCGTATCTTTCAACCTCAACGTTTTCACTGTCGTCCTTACCGATCGGAACAGAGGGGTCGATGATATTAGGAATTATCATCATAATATCGTTAACCTTTTTAGAAAGCTCCTCTTCCTGTTTTTCAAGGTCTGCAAGACGCTGTGCATCCTCAGCAACCTTCTTTTTCATTTCCTCGGCTTCCTCTTTTTTTCCCTGACCCATAAGAGCACCGATCATTTTACTGTTTTTGTTTCTTGATGCTCTGAGGTTATCAGCCTCACCCTTAACCTTACGGCTTTCAGCATCAATAGCAATAACCTCGTCAACAAGACCTACTTTACTATCCTGAAATTTATTTTTAATATTTTGCTTTACAATTTCGGGGTTTTCTCTTAAAAATTTAATATCAATCATTTTCTGATCCTTCTTCCTATTCCTTTTTATTATTCGTTATCAAAAATTTTAAGCAATTTTTTAAGGTCTGCGTCATCAAAAAACTCTATTTCAAGTGCACCCTTTTTTGAGGATTTTGTGATACGCACTTTTCTGCCTAACACGTCTGAAAGAGCAAGCTCGGCTTCATCGTAAAACGGATTACGCTTTTTTGATTTTTTGCCTTTAGGCTCGTCCTTTTTCATATTTCTTGCAAGTCTTTCGGTTTCTCTTACAGAAAGATCATTTGCAACAATAAGCTTTGCAAGTTCACTCATCATTTTTTCATCTTCCAACGAAAGAAGTGTTCTTGCGTGACCCATTGAAAGCTTACCTTCGCTTACAAGCGTTGCTACGCTTTTGGGTAAAGCAAGAAGTCTTAATGAGTTTGCAACTGCCGAACGTGATTTTCCGACTACCTCTGCAATTTGCTCTTGAGTGTAGCCGAATTTTTCGCCTAACTCTTTATAGCCGTTTGCTTCTTCAAGGGGATTAAGGTTTTCTCTTTGTAAATTTTCTACAAGAGCAAGCTCTGCAACCTGAGAATCTGTTAAATCCCTTACTATAACGGGTACTTCTGTAAGCCCTGCCATTCTTGAAGCTCGCCAACGTCTTTCACCTGCTACGAGCTGATAGCTACCGTCAGTTAAGGGTCTTACAAGAAGAGGCTGTAAAACACCGTGCTTGCTTATACTGTCGGCAAGCTCCGAAAGAGCGTCTTCATCAAACTGCTTACGGGGCTGCTCTCTGTTAGGCTCGATATCCATAAGCTTAACTTTAAACGCACCTGAATTTCCCGATATCTCTTCAACAGAGTTATCAACCATAATAGCGTCGAAGCCTCTGCCTAAACCTGTTTTTTTAGCTGCCATTTACGTCACCTGATTTCTCGAAATCGTTATATATCGTCAAATATTTATTTCTGCATTTTTAAAAATTCCTCTGCTAAAGCCATATAGCTCTCACTACCCTTTGAAGCACGGTCGTAATATATAACCGGCTCGCCAAACGAAGGAGCTTCGGAAAGCCTTACGTTTCTCGGTATAACCGTTGCATAAACCTTCTTCGGAAAGAAATTCTTAACCTCTGCCACAACCTGTTGAGTAAGGTTAAGCCTGCCGTCGTACATTGTAAGAAGAACGCCCTCAAGCTCTATAAGAGGGTTATAAAGTCTTTTAATCGTTCTTACTGTTGCCATAAGCTGTGAAAGACCTTCGAGAGCATAATACTCACACTGAATAGGAACAATAAAGCTATCAGACGCGGTAATAGCATTTAAGGTTATAAGCCCCAACGAAGGCGGACAGTCAAAGAAAATAAAATCATATTGAGCCTGAATAGGAGCAAGAGCATTTTTGAGGATTGCTTCTCTTTTTTCGAGCACCGCAAGCTCAAGCTCTGCACCTGCAAGATTTATGTTAGAGGGAATTATATCAACGCCCTGAAATTTTGTTTGAATAATAGCCTGCGAGGCAGTACAGCTTCCAATTAGAATTTCATAAGAAGTAAAGCTGAGATTTTTACGTAAAACACCATAACCGCTGGTGGTATTACCCTGAGGGTCAATATCAACGAGCAAAACTCTTTTACCTAAAGCGCCTAAAGCAGCTGCAAGGTTAACCGCACTTGTAGTTTTGCCTACTCCGCCTTTCTGATTGACAACCGAAATAATTTTTGCCATTTATTACATCCTCCGTATAGGATTTGTTTTATAAAACTAAAAGAAATACCGTTATCGCAAAATGATAACACTACCCAATTTACCCATTTTAATATGTTTATTAGAGTATACCATATATATAGAAAAAAAGAAATAGCAAACTGCGATTTTTTTACAAAATTATCACAAATTTTAATCCCAATTCGCTATTGACTAACATTTTAAAAAATGATATACTCCAAACCGTGATTTATAAATATAAATCACTTTGCCGAAGGCAAAACTTCATGTCTGCAAAGCAGACACTTCACACAATGCGATAGCATTGTACTATACGGGGGCGTAGCTCAGCTGGGAGAGCGTTTGACTGGCAGTCAAGAGGTCATGGGTTCGATCCCCACCGTCTCCACCAAATAATAAAGAGTGGCTTTTGCCACTCTTTATTATTTTGATTAAGTAAAAGAGGGGATCGAACCCATCGTCCATCTCGTGCGGTTCGCCTTGGCGGAGCACGAGGGACATATAATCGGGGTTTTTGCGAAGCAAATGCGAGGGGCTTGCCCCTCGATCCCCACCGTCTCCACCAAAAATCCAAGTCGAAAGACTTGGATTTTTTATTTGTGTCCGCAGGACACAACATCGTTTTGCGATATTTATGATGCAAACTTCATTTCGGTTTTACCGAACTTCATTATAACGGACACAAAACGAGGTTGCTTAACGGCAAATGAAGTTCTTACGCAATGAAGTGTGCCTGACGGCACAACGAAGTTGCCCTCACAGGCAAAATTCAAACTGCTAAAACAAGTTTTATTTATCCTTTTTCAGTTCCTCCACACAATTTCACCGTTTATAACTGTAGCTTTAACTTTTGAGTTTATCTCCAAAGGATTACCCTCAAAAATAACAATATCCGCATCCTTGCCTTCTTTAAGGCTACCTATTCTGTGATCAACTCTGCATATGCGTGCCGCATCAATTGTAATTGCACGCAGAGCTGCCGTTTCTCCCAGACCTTCTTTTGCCGCAATACCTGCACATAAAGGCAAATACTGTATTCTGGAAACAGGATGGTCGGTTGTTATTGCAACCGTAACTCCCGCATTATGAAGAACACCTGCTGTTTTGAAATCCGACAGGCTAACTTCATCTTTGTTGCGTGAAGCAAGTGAAGGTCCAACTATGGCAGGATAACCGCTTTTTGCAATTTCTTGTGAAATCAGATGTCCCTCTGTGCAATGGTCAAGTGTAAGATCAAGGTCAAATTCTTCAGCAATTCTTATCGCTGTAAAAATGTCATCGGCACGGTGGACATGAGCTTTAAGCGGAATTTTCTTTTCAAAAAGTTCTCTGTAGCATTCCAAATTAAAATCTTCGTTCCTAGATCCGTTTTGTGAAAAATATTGTCTTGCTCGGAACATCTCCTCTCTGATAAGCGAAGCAATTCCCATACGGCTCGACGGCATATTACCGTTAAGACCGTAACAGTTCATAGGATTTTCACCAAAAGCAATTTTAATTGCCGCAGGCGACATAACCACCATATCATCAACACATCTGCCGTGAGTTTTTATAAATGCAAATTGTCCGCCAACGGCGTTTGCGCTTCCCGGACCTACCATAACACCGGTGATACCAGAGGCAATAGCATTATGAAAAGCACTGTCCATAGGATTTATGCTATCAATCCCTCTAATTGCGGGTGTTATCGGGTTTGTGTTCTCGTTGCTTGTATCGTTTTGTGACGAAATTCTATCTTCTGCAATTCCTATGTGACTGTGTGCATCAATAAATCCCGGATAAACGTTCATATTTTCAGCATTGAAAACTTCTGTTTCTGCAGACGGAATAATTTGTTTTTTTATTTGTATAATTATTCCTTTATCTATCAAAATATCAGCCTGTAACGGTACATCATTTTCCATAGTGTGTAAAAGGCCGTTTGAAATTAAAAGCATATTATTTTCCTTTCCTTCTGTTTTCTTATATGTATAGTTTGCCGCAAACGAGGAAAACTATCCTTACAAAGTATTCAGGAGGTGAAAACATGAACAACCAGAATAACAAAAATAACCAGAACAACCAGAATAACAAAAACAACCAGAACAACCAGAACAACAAAAACAACCAGAATAATCAGAATAACAGAAACAACCAGAATAACCAGGATAACCAGGATAACAGAAACAACCAGAACAAATAATTATACTTTTTGCAATTTTCCTGCACAAAGAAATTCCATACACGAAAGTGTATAGATTTTTTACTTTTTGTTTTTATATTCTATCCCTATCCCTTTCACCACCTCCCCTTTTTTCGCATAGAATACTGCGGGAGGTGAATTTTTATGACAACATCTTGCAGAAGCTGTAAACCCGGCTGCGTTTTTATTGCGGTAGTAGTAAGCCTTATCGTAGGTATAATTACCGCTTTTCTCACAATAACCGGCGCTATCACTCTTACACCTGCATTTTTATGGGTGCTTCTCGGTATTGCAGTAGTGTATCTTGGCGTAACTCTTATTGCATCGGCCGTTTCCCGTAACGAATGCTGCGACGGATTATGCCCTATAATTACTACACTTCTTTCAGGTGTACTCGGTACTGTATTGCTCTCTATCGTTCTTCTTGCCATTACGTTTGCGGCAACAAGTGTAATTGGTGCAATTCTTACGGGTGCACTTTTATTTTTCTTCTTCCTTGTAGTAACATCTACCGCTTGCCTTGTACGTTGCTTTTTAAATTGCAATGATTAAAATTTAATAATTATCAAAGCATTTAACATTTTTCAAAAAGCTCTGAGCAGTCTTAATCAGATTGCTCAGAGCTTTACTTTTTTTGAGCTATTGAGATTCGTTTTGCTCTGTGATATAATTTTATTACAAACTTCAGAAGCATTGCGAGGAATGATTATGAAAAGCTACGACATTGCCGCTTTTGTATGGCCGTCTTACACAGGTGACGAGCCTCGTACACGTATTTTCTGGCCCGAGGGTATCGGTGAATGGCAAACGGTAAAAGCGATGACCGACAAGGGCTACAAGGGTTGTCGTTGGCCTCGCATTCCTTTATGGGGTTACGAAAATGAAGCCGATAGCTTAGTTATGGAAAAACAAATTGAATGTGCAGTTTCTCATGGTGTAAACGTTTTTATTTACGATTGGTATTGGTATGACAACCGTCCGTTTCTCGAAAATTGCCTTAATGACGGTTTCCTGAAAGCCCAAAACAACGATAAAATGAAATTTTGTCTTATGTGGGCAAATCACGATGCAACTCATTTATGGGATAAGAGAAATTCCGACAACGACCTTTCCACTGTTATTTGGAGTGGCGTTGTCACTCCCGAAATTTTCTCTAACATCTGCGACAGAACAATAGAAAAATACTTTCTTAAAGAAAACTATTATTGCATAGATGGTTGCCCCGTTTATATGATTTTTGATATTGATAATTTCATCCGTTCTTTTGGCACAAGTGACGAATGTAAAAAGGCTATTGATGAATTCCGCAAAAAAACAGTTGCCGCAGGGTTTAAGGGTCTTCATCTTCAGTTTATTCATTGGCGAAACCGCGTTTTTAACTGGCTTGAAGATAACGATTCTCAAAAAGGTGTTACGTCTTCTCAAATGTACGATTTTCTCGGTGCAGACTCCGTTACAAGCTATAACTGGGGTTGCTCAACTGATTTTGACGGTGATTTTACAGACGTTACAAATAACTATATAGAAGCAATAAAAAAAGAAACTGAAACGCTTAATATCCCCTTTTATCCTAACCTTTCTGTCGGTTGGGATAACAACGTAAGATTTAATAATTTTGTTCCCGGTGTGGTTGAAAACAACACCCCCGAAAACTTCGAATACGCTTGCAAAAAAATAAAAGCCTTTGCAGATTCTTCAATAGAAAAAGGTATTATGAAAGCTCCTTTTATAACCGTAAACAGTTGGAATGAATGGACTGAAACAAGCTACCTTGAACCCGATGACCTTTACGGTTACGGTTATCTTGAAGCAATAAAAAATGTTTTTTGCGGTGACTGAAATGGACAATAATTTTATTTTTCTCGAAAATGTTGCTTACGGCAACCACGAAAGACACAAGCTCGATATTTATATCCCCAAAAACGAAAACGCCCACAAGGGTGTTATACTTTTCATTCACGGTGGCGGCTGGCATCAGGGCTACAAGGAAGCCCACCGTCCCGATGCAGAATTTTTCTGTAACAAAAGGTATGTAAGTGCTACGATGAACTACCGTTTTGTTTCGGAAACGTTAAGCGTTTCTGACGAGCTTGACGATATATCCTCTGCTCTTGAAACAATAAAAGAAATTTGCTCTGAATACGGATTAAACGTTGATAAATTAATTTTGTCGGGTGCTTCCGCAGGTGCGCATTTATCACTTCTTTATGCTTATACAAGAAAAGAAACAGCACCCTTATCCCCTGTGGCTGTTTGTGCTTACTGCCCACCCGTTGACTGTTCAAAAACTGATTTTCTTATAGGTATTTCGGGTCAATTTGAAAACTGGAAATATGAGATTCTTTCAAAATGCTGTGGTATAAAAATCACTAAAGACTCGTTTTTAAACGAGCCTCAACAACAAGCGTTAAAAAGAATTTCACCCCAGAATTACGTTGACGAATCAACTGTACCCACCGCCGTTTTTCACGGTAAGCTTGATGACGTAATCCCTTTAAGCCATATAGAAAATTTTATCAGGTTATTAGACAAAAACGGTGTAGAAAACGATTTGCTTATTTATGAAAATTCGGGTCATACATTAGATAAGGACCCCGAAGCCGCAGAAAAAACAAGAGAAATTATAAGGGATTATGCAGTAAAATATTTTTAATTAAAAAGCCCCTCGGACTTTCTTTTTATAAGTCCGAAGGGCTTTTTTCTTGTAATGAGCTTAAAGATTCTTATACGTTTTTCAATCTATCGCTTATTTTTTTGCCTGATTTTCTTACACACAAATAAACTATCGTCCATACTACCGCGTAAATTGCAACAAACACCCCTGTAAACACTGCAAATGTTTTAGCCTCAAAGGGTATCCAAGTATTTGTAAAATAACAAACAGAATAAGCCACGTAAAGTGTTGCAAAATGAACCGTAATTGATTTATTTATGCCCCACTCCTCAATCTGATTGAAAACACTTGCTCCCGCGTGAACAAAAGCAAGAAGATAAACGGAAATTATCCCTGATAATATTTCCTTACCATCGAAAATTGTGCTCGTATCAACAACAGAAACAATATAATAAATTATTGCTAAAACAATAGGTCCAAAGCCACCGAACATCATACCTCTGAAAAAAAATTCTTTAACATATTTCTTCATAATTTCAACCTCTCTTTAACGTTTTTCAGATTTCGTCTTGAAATATAATCCTTATACCCGTTTTTAAAAACCACCGAAAGTGAACCGGAAAACGTACCCTCCACCTTTTCAATCTGCCTTATATTTGCAATACAGGATTGATTGATTTTTATAAAATTTTCATCGAGCATAGCTTCAACCTGATAAAGCCTTGCTTTTACCTGTAGCTTATCCTGGGTAAGAGCGTAAACCTTATTATTTTCAATTATAAAGCAATTTACAGATAATAAATTCAGCTTTCTTGCCTCGTTATCCTTATATCCGATAAGCTCAAAATTACTTTCAGCAACAAGCCTTTCAATTTCAGCTACAAGCTCACTTTTTTCATGGGCATAGATTAATACTTCTTCACTTTTTGTTTTATCGATGATAACTTTAATATCCATTTTTCACCGCCTGAATTCCGACTGAGATATCTCTGTGATTATATTCTATTATTTGTTTTTTCTATTTTCAATATTTTCTGCGTATACGGTTATTTTTCTTAAATATGTGGTGTTTTTTCTTTAAGTATTTATTATATTTGCATTCACTTTTATTGAAAAATAAAAGCACTTGTGCTACAATGTGAAACGTTAAATATCCAATTAATTACATTGATGAAAGAATGGTTTTAAAATGGTAAACTCTTTAAGCAACAAAAAATCAAATTTGCTTATTTTTCTCTGTTGGGCGGCGTATACCGCGGCTTACGTTGCAAGGCTTAACTACAATGCTTCAATGGTTGAAATTCTTTCTCAGCTTGGCACAACTAAGGAAGCCGCCGGTACTGTAAGCTCGTTTTTCTTTTTCGCTTACGGTGCTGGTCAGCTTGTAAACGGTCTTCTTTCAAAAAAATATAACACTAAATTTTCCGTTACGATTGCCCTTGTTGCTTCCTGCATTATAAACTTTTCTATGACGTTTTGTCAGGGCATAGATGCAATGAAATATCTCTGGCTTTTAAACGGCGTTTTTCAGTCAATTCTCTGGTCGTCGCTTATCAAAACCCTTTCCGACAACCTTGCCGATAACAAGCTTTCAAGGGCGGTTATGGTTATGAGCACAACCGTTGCTTCGGGTACCTTTGCCGCTTACGGTCTTGCGGCTCTTTTCTCTGCTTTAAAAATGAATTGGACTTCAATTTTCTACGTAGCCTCTGCGGTTGTGGGCGTTGTTGCGGTGCTTTGGTTTGTTGGTATGAGCACTATCCAGAAGAGTAAAAATGAGGTCAAAGAGGCTGAAAAGCAAAGCGGTAAAAAGCTTTCTCTTACACCAATGTTTGTTTTCGGTGTAGTTGTGATTCTTATCTCTGCCGTAACAAACGGATTTATCAAAGACGGCGTTACAACATGGGTGCCCTCAATACTTAAAGAAGAATTCGGTGTCCCCGCTTCTCTTTCAATTATCGTTACGTTGTTATTGCCCGTGCTTTCGATTTTCGGTGCATCTCTTGTAAAAATACTCCATAAAAAGCAAAAAGACGAAAACGCTCTTAACGGCATTTTCTACTTTGCAGCTATGATACTTATAGGACTTATAATTCTTACTCTCAACTTGAAATCCGCACCGCTTACTCTTATTCTTTTCGGCGGTATCGCTTGTCTTATGGCGGCGGTAAATAACGTTATAACAAGCGTTGTTCCCCTTTATTCAAGGGATAAAATTGATTCGGGTCTTTCAGCCGGTCTTCTTAACACCTTCTGCTACGTTGGTAGCACTCTTGCAACCTCCTTACTCGGTAAAATTGCCGATACAAAGGGCTGGAACGACGTTTTCATTTGCTTGTTAATTTTCACCGTTGTTTCATTCGCAGTTTGCTGTTTCTCAATACTTTTAAAAAGAAAGAAAAAAGCGGCTTAAAATTACAGATAATAAACGAAGAAGCTCCCAAAAGGGAGCTTCTTTTGTTTCAATTTTTATTCCCATTCCTTATTCATTACCGCAAAGGTCATTCTTTCCTGAATGCTTGCACCGCCGTGGCCCAAGTTTATTCCGCCGTGGTCAGAGGTAACGATAATAAGCCAGTCCTCTGTTTCGTAGGTTTCTCTTGCTTCAATAGCCTTTATAGCCTCGTAAGCACAAGCATCTTCAGCCTTAAAGGCCTCTTTATATTTAGGATTATTAAAGGTAAAACCTAAATCGTGACCGGTTGAGTCTGTATGCTCGTAAATAACAAATACAAAGTCGCTACAGTCAGCTGATTTAACCTCTGCCATAACAGCCTCGTGACTTGCTTCATCATTATCACAAAGATTAAAGCTAACGTCGATTTTGTTTTCCTCGCAATAATCCTTTTCTGCTAAATAGGTTGCGTTATTTCTTGAAAAATGGCCTTTCCATTTTGTAAAGAATGAAGCATCGTCAATAACGCCTTCCTCAACAAGAGTAGTCATAAGTATTTTTGTATCAAGGCTTTTTGTTATATCATTACCCGTAATACCGTGAACGTCTGCCCATACGCCTGTAAGAATTGAGCACCAACCGGGAGCGGTTGAGGTATCCTGAGTATTAACCTCGGGGTAATTAATGCCACCGCAATATAAAAGATTGTTAGAGGCACCGTTTTTGAGTAAATAGCTTACCGCACCGTTCTCTACCTTTTCAGCAAGAATATCTGCACGGCAACCGTCATAACCCAATATTATTGCTTTTTTCTCTGTTTTGCCCTCGGGTAATTCAGCCTTAAAATGCTTGTCGATAATATCATAAAGGTCTGTTTGAGGGTATGCGGTTTCAATTGTGTTTTCGTATTTTACAGCTTCAACGTTTTTTCTGAAAAGCTCTTCAGTATCGTTTTTGTCTTTTGCGTATCTCAATACGTAAAGAGCTATAGCCGAAGCTATAATAGCTAAAACAAGGACTATTGAAATCACGGTAATAATAATTTTCTTTTTGTTTTTCATTGTTATTCTCCTTTTGCTGTTTCAATTTTTCTTATCATTTTTCTGCCTATAAGCTCGGCTAATTTCATACCCGTTTTTGCCTCCTCAAGTGTATCAAGAGAGTCAAAAAAGTGGTCTGTTTCAAAGGTGAAATCGCCTTTATAGTTAATATCGGCAAGGGCTTTTGTTATTTCGTCCCAATTCATTTCGCTAAGACCCGGTAGAGTATGCATATCGTCTAAATAATCGTTATCGTGAATATGAAGAGCTTGCAACCTATCCCCTAAAACTCTTATACAGTCCTGAGCTTCTCTGCCTGCAAGGCTACTGTGGCCGACGTCAAGACAAGCAACAAACATTTCACTGTTCATAGCGTCAACGTAATAGGCGTGCTCGTAAGGGTTGCTACAGGTTGAGCCTATGGAAACCTTTTTTCTTTTGTCTGCGCACCACATATTTTCGCAAGCAAGCTTTACTCCGTATTTTTCTGCATAGGGTAAAAGCTCCTTAAAATACTCCATATTTCTTTCGAAAACGTATTTCTCGTTGCCGATATACCCACCGAAGCTTACGGGGTGAACAACAAGCATTCCGATTTCCATAAGCGAAGCGATTTCAATAACCTTTTTGTTTGCTTCCTTTAAAAGTCGGTGAGACTCCTCGGGGTCGTCGGCAGGAATGTACGTAAGAGCATGAGCCTGATTAAAATAAACCCCATTTCTCTTTGCCTCTTCAAGAAGCGATACAACGTATTTTTTTCTGTCCTCGTCAGAGGTAATGCTTTTATTTTTAAAAGCATCGTCCATTTCATAATCAATAGCATCAAAGCCTGCATCAGCTATCATTTTTATAGCGTTAATGCTACCGAATCTTAAAACGCAATTTATAGTCTGAGATAAAATCATTTTTATTGCTCCAATTGTTTTTATAAATATATTTTACCATTACAATCGTATTTGTCAAATAATTTAGTAAATTACTGATTGTCGAAATTTGTTGATTTAAACTTTTCTTGTGGTATAATAGTTTTATTGCGGTAATATTTTGAAAGGTGAATGATATTTGTGATAGATGCAATTACAGCTGAAATTATTACGAAAAAATATTACAAAGAGATTTACTCATATTGTTATTCTAACCTGTTTTGTAATGAAGATGGGGCTTCCGAGGTTACTCAGGAGGTCTTTCTCTTTTTCCACGAGCAACGAGAAGCTATTGAAGATACATATATAAGAGCATGGCTTTATAAGGTTGCAAGAAACAAAATGGGCGAATACATAAGAGCAAACAAAAACCGCCAGAAAAAATTCGCCGAATTGACTGAAGACTCAGCTTCAATAAGCGACAGCGAAATTTTTGTTCACCTTGAAAACGACGTTACCGTTGACGATGAAGAAATTTTGAAACGAAAAGAATTTGTTTTAAAAGCACTTTCTCAAAGAGATCGTGAGCTTTACGAAAAAATTTACGTAGAAAAGAAAACGTATAAGGAAATTGCAAAGGAGCTTAACATTCCTCTTAAAACGGTAAATTCAAGAGCCTTCAGATTAAGAAAAAAGATAACAAACCGTGTAAATTTCACATTCACCTCAATCGGTCAGATTATAATAAAATTTATGTTTTAACCGCCTTTCAAAAATTTTTTCAAAAAATTTTAAATTTTTTTTGAAGTCTTTTCAATATTTTGTCATATATATATTGAAAGGAGAAAATTTCTTTATTTATTAAAGAAAAAATTTCTTTGAAAGGAGCGAACAAGCCTATGAAAAATAAGCATAAGAATAACGCTGATGCTATTAAATATCTTTCCGCCTTACGCGATAAAGAAGTAGAAAAGCCCGTTGAAGAAATGGACTGCGAGTTAATTGCATCGACGGTTGAGCTTTTACTCAAATTACAAGGCAAAAAGGTTTCGCTTGCAGAAAAAGAAATTGAAGAAAAGGTCAGAAAAATATCATTTACCGAAAGCTCCGATAACGTAAAAGAGTTTAAGGTAAATAAAAACGTTCGAACAAAAACCACACAAAAAAGAATCTTGCTTATCGCTGCGGTTATTGCAATTCTCGTTGCAATTTTAAGCTTCGTTTCCGTTGCATTTGAATGGGATATTCATGATAAAATGAAAGAAAAGTTCGGCTCTGTTTTCAATGTACCCGTTGGAATTGAACAGCATGAGAACGGTGTTACGTTTATATACAATGGTAAAAACAAAAAATACAGTTCTTTGGAAGAACTTAACGATAAAGAAAATCTTAACATTATGTCACCTAACATTCTGCCGAACGATATTAAAACAGAGCGTGTTATTGTCTATAAAAAGCAAAACAGCGATCGAATTGATGTTACTTTTTCAAATAAAAACCTCTTGTTTTCAGTAATGCTAAATCACACTTTACCAAAAGAAGCCGCTGAAAATTATGATAAAAAGATAACTGTAAATTCAACCGATTATTATATTTCAACATTATCAGACGTAGGTACAAATCTTATTCAGTTTTCACACAACGGAAATTATTATAAAATAACCTGTAACGATATGGAGATTCTATTAGATATAATAGAAAATCTGGAGGAACAGGAATGAAAAAGATTATTTCCTTAATTTTATCTCTTTGCTTTATTTTAAGCCTTGGGGTTATCCCCGCTTCAGCTGAAGAAGCTGTAGAAACCAGCGACGTTACAATTATTATTCACAACGAAGATATTTCAGAAGAAACAAAAGAAAAGCTTATTGCTTTTTACTCTGACCCCGAAAGTCATAATGACACAGCAGCTACATACGGCTTAACCTGTACCCTTTTCGGTCACAAATTAGAAAGTGCAACTACAACTGTTATTACCCACAAAGTACGCTCAACAGCTCCAAGATGTCAAGAAAAAACCTATGACTACGAAGCATGTACACGCTGTGATTACGAAAATTCAACTCTTATCGGTACTACTTATATTTACTGCTGTGCATAATTAAATATCCTTTTCGCACCGAGCACTTGAAAAAGTGTTCGGTGTTATTTTTTTATATTCTCTGCAATACCGATAAGTAAGTCGATTTGCTCCGCGGTCAAGGTAGCGCAAACCCTTTCAAGCTCTTTTAATTTTACGAAGCTTTCTTTTCCCTCTGCAAAAAACTCTTGGGGCGTTATACCGAAAAAGTCGCATATTAAGAAAAAACCGTTCATAGACGGCAAAATTTTGCCGTTTTCTATATGGTTTATATAGTTTTCGCTCTGCCCTAACCTAAGGCTCATTTCCCTTGCGGAAATCCCCTTTTCTTTTCTCAACTCTTTCATTCTGTTTTTAAAAAGCTCTTTAGTCATCTGTTTTTTCTCTCTTTCATTTTTTGTAGTCTGTTTATTTGACTTACACACTTAAAATGTGTATTATTTACTTAAATACATATTGAGGGTGTGTTTTATGGGAACAACCTGTTGTTTTTTCGGTCACAGAGATGTTTTTAACAACGTTGAAGATTTTCTTTACACTAAAATCTGTTATTTAATTGAAAACGAAAACGTTACCGAATTTTTAGTTGGTGACCATGGTGATTTTGATAAAGCCGCCGCTTCTGCCGTAAGAAAAGCAAAGCTTAATTACAGCGGCGTTAAGCTAACCTTAGTCCGCCCCTATTTTTCCGAAGAATTAAATACAAATAAAGCTTTTTACAAAACCTTATACGATGATATTGTAATCCCCTCCGAAGCGGCACAATCACATTTTAAAGCTGCTATAACAAACCGTAATAAATGGATGATAAATCAAAGTGATTTTTGCATTTTTTACGTTTTCAGGGAAAACGGCGGGGCTTATACCGCTTTAAAATACGCCGAGAAGCAAAATAAAAATATTATTTTGTTTTCTGAATAACCCTCAAATATATATGACAAAAACTCAAAAAGACTTCAAAAAATTTTTAAATAAAAAACTCTCTTGCTTTCAGAAAAACTGAAAACAAGAGAGTTTTATTGATATTAAATTTATTTAGTCCTCAAGCCTTTTGGATAATGGTTTTTGGCTCTGCCGTTTACAACCTTTACCCCTCCGAGAGTAGCACCGCCTACGGTTACAACCGCCCAACCGTTAGGAATATTTGTTGTAAACTCTTCACCGTGAAGATATTTTTTAATTTCTACGCTTTCGGGTGAAAGGTCTATTTTTCTTTTGAATTTATCACCTAACCCCATAAAAAACTGATGGTGAGGTTGAATATAATTCTTTTTTATTTCGCCGATTGTTATACCGCAGGAAAAAACCGTTGCATTTTCTACGGAAAAATCGGGTGTAAAATAAACGGGGTTACTTTTATGCATCAAAACGTTTTCTTTATTATAGCTTTCGAGAGTATCATCAAGAAAATCAAAAACGGTTTTATCAATTTTAACGTTGTTTTTTCTTGTAGCCTTATAAGAATTTACGGGTGTACTCACGTTATGAAGCACCGCCATGAACTGACCCTCGCCCTTGCTTTTATGAGGGTAAAATCTACGGGCAAAATTTATATTTTCGCAATCACAACCATCAAAAAATACTCCGTCGCAGGTATTTTCTTCAACCTCTTTTTTTACTCTTACAAGCTCAAAATCGGGATGACTTTTTAAAAACCAATCAACCGTCATTTCGTTTTCTTCTAAAGAAAAGGTGCAGGTTGCGTAGATAATATATCCGCCGTTTTTAAGGCATTTTACTGCGTTTTCAAGTATTTCTTTCTGACGTGAAGCGCAGTTTTTAACGTTGTCCTCGCTCCATTCGTCAATTGCTACGTCATCCTTACGAAACATACCCTCGCCCGAGCAAGGAGCATCAACCATTATTAAATCGAAGCTATCGGGGAAAATTTTTGCAAGCTTTCCCGTATCCATACAAGTAGTTACAACGTTTTTAAGGCCTAACCTTTCAACGTTACCCGTAAGAATTTTACATCTTGAGGGGATAATTTCATTTGAAACTAGAATACCGTTTTCCCCTAATTTATTTTTAAGCTGACTGCTTTTTCCGCCGGGTGCTGAGCACATATCAAGCACGCACCAATCGGGCTCTGAATCAATACATTCAGCGGGTGCCATTGCCCCCGGCTCTTGAACGTAAATCATACCCGCATGGTGAAAGGGGTGATTACCTATTTTTTCATCGGTAAAATAAAATCCGTTTTCTACGTAAGGGATTTTCTCTGTATCAAACGGGTTGATTTTCAAGAATTCATCAACGGAAATTTTATCTGTATTAACTCTGAAGGCTCTTACGGGTGCTTCGCTGTAGGAATTTAAAAAATCGCCGTAGCTATCACCTAAAAGACCTTTCATTCTTTCACAAAATTCAGTGGGCAACGCGTTCATTCTTCCACCTCAATATTCATTTCCGCGTAAAGCATACACATACTAAGGGCTGTTATAGCCGCCGTTTCAGTTCTTAAAATACGTTTACCTAAAGAAACAATTTCACCACCGATTTTTTCAGCTTCGAGAATTTCTTTTTCCTCAAAGCCACCCTCGGGGCCGATAAGAATGCCAACTTTCATACCCTTTTTCATTTTTGAAAGTGCATTTTTAGTTGAATTCATACCGTCTTTACTTTCGTAAGGAACGATAAATAAATCCATTCCCTTTGCCTTTTCCATAGCTTGTTTATATGACGTAATGTCAAAAACTTCAGGTATTACGGTGCGTTTACTTTGCTTTGCGGCACTTTCGGAAATTGATTGCCAACGAGAAACCTTTGAATCTTTCTTCTTTTCATCAATTTTCACAACACAACGGCTCATTTCAACAGGAATTATCTTGTGCACTCCCAACTCAACACATTTTTGAATAATAAGCTCCATTTTATCGCTTTTTGGAAGTCCTTGAAACAAATAAATATCAAC
>JAZROI010000033.1:0-6867 GCA_045648585.1 Acutalibacteraceae bacterium | reverse complement strand
ATGAAAATTGTCTTCCTAAGACCGCTTGGCCTCCGACTTGGCTTTTTGAACTGCTCATCTAATTTTTTGAGAAAATGCTTGTCATCTAACTTATTTTCATACTCTGAGCTATCTTGGTCTGATTCATCGTAATCTAAAACATTGTTGACCTGCAAAATAAAATTAGGAAACTTAATTATAGACTCAAATCTTTCATTATCATCGTTTTCCGCTTTATCCTTTGAGCTCTCGTTTTTTTGAGGAAGTTCATTGATTATTTCATCTAAAGATAATTTAGCTTTATCTTCTAAACTCGCTTCGTTTTCATTTTTTTCATTCAATTTATAATGCTCAGAAATGATCTCGACAACCTCTTCAAAATCTTTAACGCAAAAGCTGTCCCATTTCTCACCGAATATGGCTTCACGACAAGAAGGAAGAAACTTCATCTGTATATATGAAGACATATCCGCACACGCATCCCACACAATTGCTCCCGCTTCTCTATGCTTTTCATCAGATAAATTTTCAAGGAAACGCTCTTTTGCTATTTCGTGGTCTTCAAGTTGTTCGCCACGAGTATTCATTATTTCAAAATAATGATTCAAATCAATTTTTGCAGGAACCTGAACCCGTAATAGCTTTATGTTATTGAATAATTTATTTTTAAAGCTTTCTATTTCGATTTTAATTGAATCGAAGTAGTTTTTAATTATATTGTAACCGTTCAGGATTTCTTCTGAATATACATTATCCCCAAACAACAAAGCGTTTTTGTTTCTGCTCAATGCTAAAAAAGTGTCGTTTGATTTTTTCCTCGATTCAAAAACTAGTGAATTATAGTTTAATTGAGAACCGTTTACATCATCTAAATATATCATTAGTAAGAATAACGTTGTCAAACGTTGCTGACCGTCAACAACCTCAAACTCGCTATTACCTACTTTATTCACAATTAAGTTCCCCAGATAATACGTACCATCAGAGCTCATTATATCGTTTAATAATTGTTGTATTTCGTCTGAACCCCATGCATAGTTACGTTGATAAATAGGAATTATATACTTAACGTTTAAAAATAATTTTCTCATATCCAGGACGGTAACCTGATTATTTTCTTGTCGTTTTTCTTTAATCATATCATTCACCCTCCTTGATACTCCTCATTTTTTCCATAATTGCTGAATTAATGCCATCTTTTAATTTATAATCATCAAACGTCAATAAATCCATTTCGCTTGGCTCATTTAAATCATTAATATACGCAAACATATTAATATCAATTCCTCTGTTATGATGCCCCATTGCATATCGGTTTATTGTTTGCTGATATACCGCTTGCATTTCTATTCTCAAGCAATAACTCCAAAAATACAGCTTATATAAAATTGCATCGCTAAGGTGCTCCACACCAAATTTATCCGCAAAAAACATTGCTACACAAACAAACATCTGGTACACGTATATATCACCTGAACGCCTTGTAGGACGTTCATCCTCAGCAAACAAATTCTTAATTTTCTTTTCAACCTTTTCGCACAAATCAATATAATGGTTTACGTAAGCGAAAAATCTTTTACCTGAAATAATTGGTTGGGTAAGCTGAAACTGGTTAAGCGGGTCAGATGACATAAGCTCCGATATTTTTGTAGCATTTATTTGTTCAACAAATAAATTCGCTGCTTTATGATACAAGGCATAATTATAGAGATTATCTATCTTTACCCCTTTAAAAGTTGAAATGTTTTTTGACGTGTAACCATAACCGCTTTTATATCTATACCATTGAACCAAAGGATAGAGATACACTTCAAACATTTTTGAAAGCTGCTGCTGATTAATTGACTCCCATTTGTTTACTATGCGTACCTTTTCCTCTTCGGTATCACGGTTCATTTCTCTCAAATGATAAGATTTTAGCAAATCGTGAGGCTCAAGGGATTTACCTCTTGTGTTCTGAGAATCAAAAAACTGGAACGCTTCCTGTATTGCATCACTTTCATTTTTATTATCTTCGATAACTATCTTAACCAACGAACATTTTTCTAAAATATAATTTTCAAATTTAGTGCGAGTGGTTTCATCCAACTCATTAAGCTTTGATGAAATAATCCGTGCATTTTCTTGAATTGCAGAAAAAGACAAGCTGTTGTATTCAAGATTTGCAATTTCATTTACAATGGGTTTCTTTTGCATTTTTGATAAAAATATACCTATTGTAGTTATGCGTTGCTGCCCGTCAACGATATGATATTCATTGCCGGATAAATGCAAAATAACGGTACCAATCCTATATTCATCTAACCCATTAATGTAAGCCTCATACAAATCATTAAAAAGTGTTAACGCTGAATTTTTAGACCATTTATACGGTCTTTGATAGTTAGGGATTTTTAAATTAAGCTCAACTAAATCCTTTACACAAACAATTTGGAGTTCATCTGTTTTTAATGCCATAAATATCCCCCAATTTAATCATTCTGATATTTTTCAATCGCTTCTCTCAAAGACGCTTTAATTTTATTTCTTAATTCAATAGGCTTTGTAATTTCAACCGCACCTAGATACTGCTTTGCCCAATGCTCCATAGCAAGAAGGCTTGCTTTTATTTCCACTCTGACCTGATTTTCATCAAAAGGCTCGATAACTATATCTCGTCCGAACCAATCTACAATCTGGTCAATAAATCTTTTATCGGCAATAAACTCAATCGGTTGCGGTTTATCAGTAAACATATACGGGAGTCCCGTTGATATTTCCTTATAATCAATTCCATTTTCGTAACCCTCAACTGTTCGGATATTGGTTAATGGTCTGTCTTCAACAAGGATCATATTGCTGATTCTGTCAAGTCTGTAAAAGCCCATATTATGCCATTTTTCGTTAAGCGCCATTAAATAGTAGCGTTGATTATGAAGTATAAGCTGGTAAGGACTTGCTTTGTGAGAAGCGGATTTATGCAGTTTTTTATCGACACCAAACTTGTTATAATCAAAAGCAATCTGCACGCCTTTTTCAATAGCTAAATCAACCATGTCTATATTGTAAAAAAGGGCAACGTTATCTGTTTTATTCCAATCATTTACCGAAAATATGTTTTTTATGTGTGATTTAAAATAAACGTTGGAAAGACCGCAAAGGCGTTCAATTAAATCCTTTGAATATTTAGGCGCAATATGGCTACTTGAAAGCACACCGTCTATAAGCATACGCAGCTCTGAGGCCTCGAAGCTTCTTGCCTCTAAAAATGAGCCGGCACGTGTTTGCTCAATATCGTAGCCAGCCTCTTTAAGAAGAGAAATATTTCTTCCGATTGCTTTTCTTTCTATAACAATTCCGTAATCCTCTTCTAAATATCTCGCGATATCCTCTTGCTTTAAAGGATGGTCAAAGTCACTATATTTTTCGAAAATTTGTAAAATACGAATAAGTGCTAATTTTTTAGGTTCAAGCTCAGACATGATAACTCTCCTAACGTAAACATATTAACAATATCATTGTACCATATTCGCACCACAAAACAATAGTTATATACACCAAAAAGAGTACGTAGTTTATTGTAGAAAACAATCAAAGAATTTTTTAAAAAAAGAAAATTACACCCGATTAACAAAACTTTTCCTGTTAATCGGGTGAACAACATATTTATAACAAACTAAACCTATTCTTTTCAAATTCTAACAGACCTTCGTCACGCATTTTGCACAGCTCGTTTGACATTGCACTTCTATCAACAGATAAAAAGTCGGCTAATTGCTGACGGTTAAATGGAATAGAAAAGCTTGAACTATTTTGGCGACCCGCTTCCTCAGAGAGATACGAAATAAGCTTTTCTCTTGTTGTACGCTTTGACATATGCCCCAGCTTTTGAACAAGCTTTCTGTTTTTCTCTGATATTGAAAAGAACATATTTTGAACAACCATTAAATGAAAACGGCAAGCAGAGGGGCAGGTTGTAATTATTCTGTTTACGTCAAAGAAAATCGCAGTACTGTCCTCTACCGCAACTAAGTCGTTTAAAAGAACACTGCTTTCAGGTGAAACGTAGGCTTCGCCAAACATCTCGCCAACGTCTATCAAGCCGAGAATACTGCGATTACCCCAGTAATCGTCCTTTTGTATATGAAGCTTACCTTCTACTAAAACAACAATATCGCTAAGGTGTTCGCCCTGACGTAACACAAACTCACCCTTTTTATAGCCTTCAAGCCTTGCTCCAAGGCAGGAAAGCATAGAGGCAACATCATCTTCGCCTACACCTGAAAATAATTTTGTTTTCTTGAGAATTGGAAGGTATTTTTTCATAAAGCACCACTTTCCGTTGTAAAAACAACCGATTTGTTTTTATTATTGTATTATAATTTAACCACAAAATCAAGAAAGGATAATTTTTATGATAAGAAAAATCATTAAAATAAACAAAGATAAATGCAACGGTTGCGGTGCTTGTGCGGCGGCTTGTCACGAGGGTGCAATAGAAATGATAAACGGAAAAGCGAAGCTTACAAGAGAGGATTATTGCGACGGTCTTGGTGATTGCTTACCCGCCTGCCCCGTTGACGCAATTACCTTTGAGGAAAGAGAGGCTCCTGCTTACGACGAAAAGGCTGTGCTCGAAGCTAAGGCAAAAAAGAATTCACCATTCCCCTGCGGTTGCCCTGGTACACAGTCAAAATCTATTAAACGTGAGTTTTCAACTCTCGATACGACAAGCGTTGTCCCTCAAAGTCAATTATCTCAATGGCCTGTACAGATAAAGCTTGTTCCCATAAACGCACCGTATTTTGACGGAGCAAATCTTTTAATTGCGGCGGATTGCACCGCTTACGCATACGCTAATTTTCACAATGAATTTATACGTAACCACGTTACTCTTATTGGTTGCCCCAAGCTTGATAGCGTAGATTATACCGACAAGCTTACGGCTATTATTACAAATAACGATATTAAAAGCGTTACTGTTGTTCGTATGGAAGTGCCATGCTGTGGCGGTATTGAAAACGCTGCAAAAAGAGCTTTACAAGCAAGCGGTAAATTTATTCCTTGGAGAATTGTTACTATTTCTACTGATGGCAGAATATTAGACTGATAAGTTAATTTATGGTTGAATCCCCTCTTATCTAAAATGCTGATAAAAGGGGGTTTATTTTTTGCTCTCTTCTTGATTAAATTATTGAAACGCTTGTAAATATATGGTAATATAGCCTTATATTCAACGAAAGTAGGAATGCTTTATGAATTATTTAAAATATGTAAATATTAAGCAGGGCTCGAAATCGCTTCATAGATTTTCTCAAGGCAACACCTTACCCCTTATTCAAAAGCCCTTCGGCTTTGCGGCATTTAGCTTACAAACCGAAACCTCAAGAGGTAGCTGGTACTATCATCCCGACGACCGTTCTGTTGAGGGTATTCGCCTTACACGTCAGCCTAGCCCGTGGATTAGCGAGCATAGTGCTTTTACTATGATGCCACAGATTGAGAAGCCCTTTGTTGATTTTGAGGATTGCTGGTCAGGCTATGACCCTGAAAAGGCAATTTTACAACCCTCTTATCTTAAATGCTATCTCAAAAGACCCTTCTGCGATTTTGAGCTTACACCTACCGAATATGGTGCTTGTGTAAGGCTTAGCTTTAAAAAGGATTTTGACCGTTTCCTTTCTGTTTTACCCGTTAAATTCAACTGTGAATACGAATATGACACAGAAAACAACCGTCTTTACTGTTGGACTGACTGTAATCGAGGAAGAAAAGATCACGATAAAGGCACTTTAAAGGGCTACTACGTTTTCCAGTTCGACAGCGATTCTGTTGACGTTGACAAAATCCTCATAGGTAGCAGAGATACAACTGACACAAAGCATAGCCTTAAAACAGCCGGTGAGGGAACAGGAATTCATATTGCATTAAAGAAAAAAGATGTTACCTTTACGGTTGCAACCTCTTTTATAAGCTGTGAGCAGGCGTTGAGAAATCTTCAGCACGATTCCGTTTACGGTAGCTTTGAAGAGCTTAAAGAGGAAAACGAGCGTATCTGGAATGAATACTTAAGCAAAATAGAAATTGATGCTGACGAAGATACAATGAAAACCTTCTATAGCTGTATGTACCGTACTTTCCTTTATCCTCACAAGGCTTATGAGCCCGACGAAAACGGGAAGCCTATCCACTATTCACCAAGCGCAGATAAAGTGCTTCCGGGTGTGAGATACACCGATAACGGCTTCTGGGATACATACCGTACAAACTACCCCTTCTATTCAATAATTGCAAAGGATATTTTACCCGAAATTATTGAGGGTTATATTCAAGATTATATTGACGGCGGATGGCTCCCCCGTTGGACCGCAGGCGATGCAAAAAACTGTATGCCAAGCACGGGTATTGACGCCGTAATTGCAGACGTTGCTACAAGAAACCTTATTTCAAAGGATTTACTCGAAATTGCATTCAAGGGCATGGAGCATCACGCAAATAAATCTTCAACTGTTCCGGCATACGGCAGAGAGGGCTGCGAGGAATATTTGGAGCTTGGCTACGTGCCCTACGATAAATATAGCGAAAGTGTAAACCTTACTCTTGATGCGGCGTATTTTGACGATTGTATTGCAACCGTTGCAGGTATTCTCGGTTACGAGGATAAGAAAGAGAAATATCTTAAGCGAGCAAAGAATTACAAAAACATATTTGATAGCGAAACGGGCTTTATGAGACCCCGTGATACGCAAGGTGCTTTTGACCCTGACTTTGACCCGATTTCTTGGGGCAAGCACTACACAGAAGCATCTGCTTGGCAGACGAGCTTTGCCGTGCAACACGATATAGATGGCCTTGCCGAGCTTTACGGCGGTAAAGACGGTCTTATTAAAAAGCTTGACGAGCTTTTCG
>JAZROI010000032.1:0-6001 GCA_045648585.1 Acutalibacteraceae bacterium | reverse complement strand
TTACTTCCTTCAGGCATTCAAAAACATTATTGATATGGAAGAAACCCTTCGCGTTAACAAGGATGCCGAAACTCTCAAGGCTGCAAAGAAGATGGGCTTCAGCGATAAATACATTGCCCGTCTTTGGAATTGTAAGGAAATCGACGTTTACAATAAGCGTAAGGAAATAAATCTTTTCCCTGCATTTAAAATGGTTGACACTTGCCATACAAACGCATATATCCCTTACTTCTATTCTTCATATACAGGCGAAAACGCATCAATTCATACAGATAAGAAGAAAATTATCGTTCTCGGTGCAGGTCCTATCCGTATCGGTCAGGGTGTTGAATTCGACTATTCAACCGTTCATGCAGTTATGACAATTAAAAATGCTGGTTATGAAGCAATTATCATCAACAATAACCCTGAAACTGTTTCAACTGACTATACAACCGCTGATAAGCTTTACTTCGAGCCTCTTACTCCTGAAGACGTTATGAACATTATTGAGTTTGAAAAGCCCGAAGGCGTTGTAACAACTCTTGGCGGTCAGACTGCAATTAACCTTGCACAGCCTCTTTTCGACCGCGGTGTTAAAATTATCGGTACTGACTGTGCTGCTATTGACCGTGCTGAAGACCGTAATGCATTCGAAAATCTTCTTAACGAATTAAACACCCCCCGTGCAAAGGGTAAAGCTGTTACAAACCTTGAAGACGGTATCGCAGCAGCTGCTGAAATCGGCTATCCCGTGCTTGTTCGTCCCAGCTTTGTTCTCGGCGGTCGTGCTATGCAGATTGTTGCTAACGAAGAACAGCTTCGTCATTATCTCAGAACAGCCGTTGAAATTGATGAGGACAAGCCCGTTCTTGTTGATAAGTATATCTACGGTAAAGAGGTTGAGGTTGACGCTATTTGCGATGGTAGAGACGTATTTGTTCCCGGTATTATGGAGCTTGTTGAGAAAACAGGTATTCACTCAGGTGACTCAATAAGCGTTTACCCCTCATTCAGTATTTCAAACAAGGTTAAAGGCATAATTCTTCAGTATGCTAAAAAGTTAGGCTTGGGAATCGGTATCGTTGGTCTTTACAACATTCAGTTTATTGTTGACGAAAACGACGACGTTTATATCATTGAGGTTAACCCCCGTTCATCAAGAACAGTTCCCTTCCTTTCAAAAGCAACCGGCTATTCTCTTGCCGATATCGCAACAGAGGTAATTATGGGCAAGAGCCTTAAAGAGCAGGGTATCTTTGATATCTATCCCGAAGAGAAGAAACGTTGGTACGTAAAGGTTCCCGTATTCTCATTCAATAAAATCAGAGGTCTTGATGCTTACCTTTCACCTGAAATGAAATCAACAGGTGAAGCAATCGGCTACGATGACAAGCTTAACAGAGCTCTTTATAAAGCTCTTCAGGCTTCAGGTATGCACCTTCAGAATTACGGTACAGTATTTGCAACAATTGCAGATAAGGATAAAGAAGAGGCACTTCCTCTTATCCGTAGATTCTATAAGCTCGGCTTTAATATTCAGGCTACCTCAGGTACTGCAAAATTCCTTAAGGAAAACGGAATTCGTACTCACGTTCTCGGTAAGATCAGCGAAGGCAGCAACGAAGTTCCCGAGGCACTTCGTCAAGGTCATATCGCTTACGTAATCAATACAAAGGATATTAATGCAACAGGTGATAACAACGACGGTCATCAGATTCGCCGTTATGCAATTGAAAACAACGTTACAATATTTACCGCACTCGATACCGTAAAAGTACTTCTTGACGTTCTTGAAGATATTACTCTTACAATTTCAACTATCGATGCTGAAGGAAACTTATGAGACAGTCTATTTTTGAAATAAAATCAAACGAAGCACTTACAAAAACAGTTTATAAAATGGAGCTTAAGGGAGACGTGAGTGATATCACGTCTTCCGGACAGTTTGTTAATATCAAGCTCGACGGCTTTTATCTCAGAAGACCGATTTCCGTTAACGATTGCGAAAATGGAATTCTTACAATCATTTATAAGGTTGTAGGTAAAGGTACTGAGCAGATGGCAGAAATGAAAGCCGGTGAAAAGCTTGACGTACTTACAGGCCTTGGTAACGGCTATGACTTATCTCTTTCAGGTGATAAGCCCGTGCTTTTAGGCGGCGGTGTAGGTGTTCCGCCTCTTTATATGCTTTGCAAAAAGCTTATTGCAGAGGGCAAAAAGGTAAGCGTGATTCTTGGCTTTAACACTAAAGATGAAGTCTTCTGCGAGGAGGATTTCAAAAAGCTCGGTGCAGAGGTTTACGTTACAACCGCTGATGGCTCTTACGGTATTAAAGGCTTCGTTACAGATGCTTTAAAGGATATTGATTATTCATATTTTTATACCTGCGGTCCTGAGCCTATGCTCAAAGCAGTATTTAAATCAACAAACACAAGCGGTCAGTTCAGCTTTGAAGAAAGAATGGGTTGTGGCTTTGGTGCTTGTATGGGTTGCTCCTGCAAAACAATTACAGGCTATAAACGAATTTGCAAAGAAGGCCCCGTTCTTAAGAAGGAGGAGATTTTGTGGGAAGATTAAGTGTTAATCTTTGCGGAATAGAAATGGATAACCCCGTTATTCCCGCAAGCGGAACCTTCGGCTTCGGTTACGAGTTTGCAGAAATTTACGACATAAACGTATTAGGTACTTTTTCATTTAAAGGTACAACAAAGGATCCGCGATTCGGTAATCCTACACCTCGTATCGCAGAATGTACTGCAGGTATGATAAATGCGGTAGGTCTTCAGAATCCCGGAGTTGAAAAGGTTATTTCTGAAGAGCTTCCGAAACTCAAAAAATGCTTTAACAAAAAAGTTATGGCAAACGTAAGCGGTTTCTCTATTGAGGATTACGCTTACACTTGTGAAAAGCTTGATAAAGAAGAACAGGTAGGTTGGCTTGAGGTAAACGTAAGCTGTCCTAACGTTCACGGTGGCGGCATGAGCTTCGGCACAGACCCTAAAGCAGCTGCAGAGGTTACCGCAGCAGTTAAAGCGGTAACAAAAAAACCGGTTATTATAAAGCTTTCACCTAACGTTACAGATATTGTTGCTATCGCAAAAGAATGTGAAGCAGCAGGTGCAGACGGTATAAGCCTTATAAACACTCTTCTCGGTATGAGAATAGATTTAAAAACAAAGAAGCCTGTTATTGCTAATAAAATGGGTGGCTTCTCAGGTAGTGCCATTTTCCCCGTAGCAGTAAGAATGGTTTATCAGGTAGCAAATGCCGTTGATATTCCCGTTGTTGGTATGGGTGGCGTTTCAAGCGCAGAGGACGTTATAGAGTTAATGCTCGCAGGTGCAACCGCAGTTGAAGTAGGTGCGGCAAACCTTATTGACCCTTGCGCATGTCTTAACATAATAAATGACTTGCCAAAAGCTATGGACAAGTATGGAATTGAAAAATTAAGTGACATAATAGGAGGAGCAAAAGCTTGAGTAAAATTGCCCACAGCGCTTTTTTTGCTCGGGGCGGTACCCTTGTACAGCACCACTCGCTTCAAAACGCACAGTGAACAATTTTCTTTCAAACTTTGATATCCTGATGATTTATGCATTTTTTTAGGAAAGGAATAGATAAAAATGGGTAAAGACGTAATCGTTGCATGTGATTTTTCAAGTGCAGAAAAGGTTTATGAGTTTCTTGATAAATTTGAAGGCGGAAGAAAGCCTTTCGTAAAAATCGGTATGGAGCTTTTCTATGCAGAAGGTCCACAGATTGTTCGTGAAATCAAAAAAAGAGGTCACAAAATCTTCCTCGACCTTAAGCTTCACGATATTCCCAATACAGTAAAAAAATCAATGGCAGTTCTTTCTAATCTTGACGTGGATATTACAAATCTTCACGCATCAGGTACAATCAGTATGATGGAAGCAGCTCTTGAAGGCCTTACCCGTCCCGACGGCACAAGACCTCTTCTTATCGCAGTTACTCAGCTTACATCAACTGACCAGGAAAGAATGGAAAACGACCTTCTTATCAAAGAGCCTATTGATAAGGTTGTTATGCATTACGCTCACAACGCAAAGCTTGCAGGTCTTGACGGTGTCGTTTGTTCACCTCTTGAGGCTGGTAAGGTTCACGAAACCTGCGGTAAGGAATTTCTTACAATTACCCCCGGTGTTCGTTTCGCAGATGGTGATATCGGTGACCAGAAGAGAGTTATGACACCTGCTGAAGCAAAGAAAATCGGTTCTGACTACATCGTTGTTGGCAGACCCATTACAGCAGCAGAGGACCCCGTTGCAGCATATAACAGATGCGTTGCAGAGTTCTGTGATTAATAAAATCCTTTACCTAATAAACCTCCTTGGCGAAGGGAGGGGGACCGCACCGAAACTTGTTTTGGTGTGGTGGAGGGTTCTAGCACCGATAGGTGCGTATAATAAAATCCTTTTACCTTAGTAACTTTTATAAGAAAAGTTAGACTATCCTTAGCCTTAGGATGGTACAGATTTAATAGATAGGAGAAAATAAAAATGGAAAGCTACAAAAGAGAGTTTATACAGTTTTTAGAGGGTGCCGGTGTTCTTAAATTCGGCGATTTTACAGCTAAAAGCGGAAGAAAAATTCCTTATTTCATAAATGCAGGTGACATTAAAACAGGTGAGCAGATTTGCAAATTAGGTGAATTCTATGCAAAGGCTTACTTTGAAAAAGTAGGTAACAAGAAAACTGTTCTTTACGGACCTGCTTACAAGGGTATTCCGATTGCAGTTTCTGTTGCAGTTGCTCTTGCTAAAAACGGTCTTGACGTGCCCTTCTTCTTTAACCGTAAGGAAGAAAAGGACCACGGCGAAGGCGGTGTGTTTGTTGGCTACAAGCCTCAGGAGGGCGAAGAAATCGTTATCGTTGAGGACGTTATCACAGCAGGTACAGCTATTCGTGAAAGTATGTCAATTCTTTCAGGTCTTAAAGGTACAAAGGTTGCTGCAACCTTCGTTATGGTTGACAGAAAAGAAAAAGGCCAGACAGAAAAATCAGCTATGGCTGAGGTTGGCGAAGAATTCGGTTTCCCCGTATATTCAGTAGTTGACGTTTATGATATTATCGAATACCTCGAAGAAGATGAAAGCAACAAAGAAAATGTTGAAAGAATCAAAAAATATCTCGAAGTAAACGGTGCTAAAGAATAATAAAACAATTTCTTGGATTTTTATATTTGAAAAGGGGATTAGTAGTAAATGAGAAGCTTAATTGATATTCTTGATTTTACCGTTGAAGAAGTTGATGAGCTTATTGCAACGGCAAATGATATTATAGATAACCCCGATAAATACTGTGAAAAGTGCAAAAGAAAAAAACTTGCAACACTTTTCTTTGAGCCCTCAACAAGAACCCGTCTTAGCTTTGAGTCGGCAATGATTGAGTTGGGCGGTAGTGTTATCGGTTTTTCAGCGGCAAACAATTCTTCTGCTGCAAAGGGTGAAAGTGTGGCAGATACTGCAAAAACAATCAGCTGCTATGCAGATATTATAGCAATGCGTCATCCTAAAGAGGGTGCACCCCTTGTTGCTGCTCAGAATGCTACAATTCCCGTTATTAATGCAGGTGACGGTGGTCATAATCACCCCACTCAGACTCTGACAGACTTGCTTACAATTAACCGTGAAAAAGGCGGCTTTGAGAATCTTACAGTTGGTTTCTGCGGTGACCTTAAATTTGGTAGAACAGTTCACTCTCTCATAACTGCTCTTTCAAGATATAAGGGTATTAAAGTTGTGCTTATTTCACCAGATGAATTAAAGCTCCCAAGCTACATAAAAAAAGACGTTCTCAAAAAGAACGATATTCCTTATAAGCAGACAACTGATCTTGAAAGCGTAATGCCCGAGCTTGATATTCTCTATATGACACGAGTTCAGAGGGAAAGATTCTTCAACGAAGAAGATTACCTTCGTTTGAAGGATAGCTACGTTCTTGAACCTAAGAAACTCGTTAATGCTAAAAAGGATTTGTGCATTATGCATCCGCTTCC
>JAZROI010000031.1:0-43767 GCA_045648585.1 Acutalibacteraceae bacterium | reverse complement strand
AGAGGTTTTCGTCTGTAATTGTGTTGATTCTCTTGCCACTTGCAGTTGCGAGCATATAAAGCTGAGCTGCTTTTTCAACTGTTTCGATAAGACCGAAGGCTTCGTCCATATCCTTACCTACACCGTAAATACCGTGAAGACCCCAGATAACAAGGCGGAAATCCTTCATCTTTTCAGCTGTTGCGATACCGATTTCGTTGTTACCGCAAACCATCCAAGGAAGAACACCAATACCCTCGGGGAAAACAACGATACACTCTGTGCACATCTCCCAAAGAGTGTGAGTAAGCTTCTGCTCGTCAAGCTCGTGAATATGATTCATTGCAAGTGTGTATGTAGGATGAGAGTGCATAACAACTCTATTCTGAGGGTCAACCTTAAGTCTTGCCATATGGCTCATAAGGTGTGCGGGAAGCTCACTTGTAAACTTACCACCGTCAGCATAGCCCCAAAGAAGCTCTGCGGTTGTGCCGTCTTTTGCAATACGGATAATACCAAGGTTTGTTTCAGGGTCAACCTCTACGTTTTTAAAATATTTGCCTGTACCCGTTACGATAAAGATTTTACCGATAAGGTCAGTTGCATCAAAGCCTGTAGGAATTTCACGAATTACGTTGTTAAGGTCAAGGTATTCTGCAACCTGTTCCTCTTCAAGCATAAAGCTGATGTTACCGCCGTTTCTTTCATCCCAACCCTGACGATACATATTAGCAGTTGCTCTTTTCATATCCTCCACAAAGGGAGCTGTTAAAATGTTTTTCATACTCTTTTCACCAAAACCTTTTCTTCATATTCTTTTATCTCGTTAAGATAATTACTTACAACGTTTTCACGATTGAGATATTCCTCCCAAACGTCACCAAAGGGAGCAGTTTTAAGCTCTTCCTGTAAACACATAAGGCTTGTAAAGTCACTGCTTTCCTGAAGTGCTTTAAGCTTTTCGTTTGGCATAAGAAGTGCGTTAAGAAGTGCCTTTTTAACGTTTCTTACGCCTGTTACCCAAGCTGAAATTCTGTTTATTGATGCATCAAAATAGTCAGTTGCAATAAACACTCTGTCAAGAGCATTATTTGCTACTATTTCTTTTGCAATTTCTTTAGTTTCATCATCAAAAATAACCACGTGATCAGAGTCCCAACGAACGCCTCTTGTAACGTGAAGAGCAATTTTCTCGTTAAAGAGAAGTAAAGCAGAAATTTTATCGGAAACAAGCTCCGTAGGATGATAATGACCGTTATCCATAAGAGGAGTTATGCCTTTACTTGCTGAATAAGAAAGGCAAAATTCTGCAGAGCCTACGGTATAGCTTTCAAGACCGATACCGAAAACCTTTGACTCAAGAGTAACGTAAACCTTTTCTTTGTCGTAGGGTGTGCTGAGAATTTCATCAAGTGATTTTTTAAATCTTGCACGAGGGCTTAATCTGTCAGCAGGAATATCCTTATAGCCATCAGGAATCCAGATATTCATAACGCAAGGAATGCCTGTTTCCTCTGCAAAATACTGAGAAATTTTAAGACATTGAATACCATGTCTTACCCAGAATTTTCTAACCTCTTCATCAGGTGATGAAAGTGTAAGGTTGTCTTTAACCATTGAATGAGAGAAATATGTAGGGTTAAAATCAATACCCATACCTCTCTCTTTTGCAAAATCAACCCACTTTTTAAAATGCTTAGGCTCAATTGCATCTCTGTCAGCAAATTCGCCCTCTTCAAAAATCGCATAGCTTGCGTGAAGATTAAGCTTCTTTTTACCGGGGATAAGCGAAAACGCCTTATCAATATCAGCCATCAACTCATCGGGAGTTGTAGCCTTTCCGGGATAATTACCCGTTGTTTGAATACCGCCTGAAAGACTCTGTTTGCTGTCGAAGCCTGTAACGTCGTCACCCTGCCAGCAATGAACAGAAACAGTAACGTTTTCTAAAGCTTCAAGAGCCTTATCGGTATCAACACCGTAAGCGGCATAGATTTTTTTAGCCTCATCGTATCTCGTCATATTTTAACCTCTTTTCGAGAAGTAGTGCATACATATATTAGTATATAATTACTGTAAAAAAAAGTCAATGAGAGTGAAGATAAAATTTACTTGTTTTAGGGTAACAAATTACTATATTTTTCATAATATAAAATGATTGGAGATGATATTATGAAAAATACGCTTTTACCTGTAAGCTTCTTTTTCGGTGCAAATAACAAATACGGCTATTGCTCTCTTTATAAAGATTTATATTCACCCTACATAGACGGAACCCATTTGATTTTAAAGGGCGGTCCCGGCACTGGAAAATCTACTCTTATGAAACGTATTGCAGAAAAGCTTGAGCGACAAGGCTACTACGTTGAACGAGGCTTTTGTAGTGCTGACCCCAACTCTTTAGATATAGTTTTTGTGCCGGAAAATAATTTTTCAATTCTTGACGGCACCGCACCCCACACCATTGACCCTACCCTACCGGGTGTCACCGAGCATATCGTTGATTTAAGCGTAGCTTGGAATAAAAGTCTTTTAAAAGCTCATACAAGGGAAATAGCAGAGCTTTCAAAGGCAAACTCACTTCAGCACAGAAAATGCACGGATTTTTTAAAGGTTGCATCTCAATTTGAAAAAGAAAGCGTTTCTTTGTGTCTTGGATTTACAGATGAAGATAAGCTTTTAAGATACACAAAAAGATTAGCTAACAGACTAATTCCCGAAAGAAAAACTTCTGAAAAAGGCAAAATTAATAAACGCTTTTTATCTGCTATTTCACCTGACGGCATAACAGTACAATACGACACAATAGTCGCTTTATCTGAAAAAATTATCACTATTGAAGATGAATACTGTGCCGTAGCCCCCTTTATTGCAGAATACGTAAGTAATTACGCTATATTAAACGGCTACGACGTATATCAGTGCTTCTGTCCCCTTTTCCCCACGTCTAAAATCGAGCATATTATCATCCCTGAATTAAAGGTTTCTATTTTTACCGAAAACAGCTATCACTATTCTATCGACGACGGTGAAAAGACCGTTCACGCAAGTCGTTTTTATAATAAGGAAAAATATCTTGCAAATAAAGAAAAGCTCCTGCTTCAAAAAAGAACAAAAAAAGAGCTTATCACCGAGGCGGTCAAGAAAATGGCACTCGCTAAGGATATCCACGACAGGCTTGAAGAATATTATATCAAGGCGACTGATTTTGATATTATAAATGAAATCGGCGAAAAAATACTATCCTCTATAAAATAAATAAAAGTCTGCAATTGCTATTTTAAAATCTTAGCAACTGCAGACTATTTTTATTTACTTATTTCTTCTCCAATGAAAAAGGTATTGCTGTGCTATACCCTCTGTGCCTTTTATACATTGAGGGAGCCCTTCGGGGTAAAGCTCTTCTACAATTCTTTTCACCCATACGTCAACGGGGAAAGCCTCAATTCTTCCAAAGCCGTAAAGAAGAGCACATTGAGCCACCTTTTCACCTACGCCTTTAATTTTTAAAAGCTCGTTTTTGGCTTCATCAAAGGGTAGAGCTTTTACTTTTTCTATGTCAACCTCTTTACTTGAAATCTTTTGGGCAGCATCAATAATATATTTGGCTCTGAAGCCTGAACGAATTACGGCTAAATCCTCAACCTGAAGCTTTGAAATTTCCTCTGCCGACGGGAACGTATAACCATTTTCTGTTTTATTACCGAAGTTTTCGCAAAGCCTTTCAATTATACCTTTAATTCGGGGAATATTGTTATTAGCTGATATAATAAACGAGCAAATCGCTTCCCATTCATCTTGCTTTAAAATACGAATACCCGGGTATTCACTACAAGCAGCTTTAAGGCTTTCGTCGTCATATTTTTCTATTATACTTTTGTAATCTCTATCTAAATCAAAATAGGTTTTCCAAAAATCGTTATAAATTTCAGGTGTAACGTTATATAACGTTACCTCGTTGCCCTCTTGCTTTAATTTTAAATAATTTCCACCTGCTATACCGCTCCAATCACCGTTTTCATCTTTCACCCAACGGAACGACTGACCGCAATCAAGAGTCAGCTCAATATTAAAATTATCGCAATCCTTTAAAACGATATTATCATTTTCACAAACTATATGCATTTTTATCACCTTTTTAACAATAACCTATTTTTCAAAAATAGTAAAGTTACTTGTCAAGATGTTTTTAGTTTTTTAAATTTTTTCTCTGTTTTTGACAATATTTTTTTAAAATTTTGTACCTTTTTCTATTGTACATTTTTGCCAACGAACATTTATTTTTTTGTTTAATCTGTGTTTCCAAACTGTATAATTTGTAAAGATATTAAAACATTTAGTATATTTTGGTAATTTATAAAAATTGTCGAAATCTGTATTCAAAATGTCGAAAACCTATTCGAATAGCGGTTTTAAGGGGGTAGTTGTGGACATTTTGAACACAGTTTTGAACATTTTTTCGGTAAAGTCAGTTATACAAAAAGTATATTTTCCCTGTTGTTAATTTTGACAAAGCTTATTTTTACTTTTAGGAAATATGCAAAAAATGTTTTTCAACACTTGTATAAATGATTAATTTTTAACATTTTCACAACTAAAATCACTTCACCTTTTTATTGCATATATTTTCGTTTAAAAGTGAATAAACGTATTGAAAAATTCACAATATATAACAATAAAAATAATTATTTGTGAGGATTAAAAAATGATAAAAGGTGTAAATAAACAAGTGCTTGAAATAAACGAAACGGGAACAGGCTTTTTTGAAAAAGCAATTTTCTTTGTAAAGCCTGAATATATTGGTATGTCTGAGGGGAAATTACGTGAAAGTGCAGGTAAAGAGTTAGAAAAAACAGGAAAACCACCCGTAAGAAGATATATTAATAAAAAAACAAAAGTCAAAACCCTCTTGACTATACTCTGTCCCTTTGTTATCGGTTTAGCTATCGGAGTAGCCGTCACGTCCTTTTTTTGACGTTGCCTTTTTTCACGCAGTGTGATAGAATGAAGCATCAAAGGATGTGATTTAATGAGATACTCTCATATTTTCTGGGATTTTAACGGTACAATCATTGACGACGTAGGTAACGCCTTACAGTGCGTTAACGATATGCTTGAGAGAAAAGGCAGACAACCCATTACTCTCGATGATTATTATACTTACGTTGAAACTCCCATAATAGGCTTTTACCGTCACATTCTCCCCCCCGATGAATTAGATTTTCAGGATATTTCACGGCAATACCATTCAGATTATGCCCGTCATATGAATGAAACCGGTCTTGCCGAGGGTGCATACGAGCTTTTACACAAGTTAAAAGCCATAGGCGTGCACCAATACATAATAACCGCCAACATTTTGAGCGAAGCCGAAGAGCTTATTGAAAAATTTGGTATATCAGCTTGCTTTGACAAGATTTTAGGTGCTGAAAACACTCTTGCAGAAAGTAAAATCGACAGAGCGAAATCATTTTTCAAAGAGCTAAATATTAACAGAAACGATGCTATTCTTATCGGTGACACTCTTCATGACCTTGAAACCGCAAACGCATTAGGCATTGACTGTGTGCTCGTTTCATACGGTCATCAAGGTAGAAGGCTTTTAGAAGAGCATAACGCATTTACCGTTAACAGCTTAAAAGACGTTGAAAAAATTCTTTTTGACAACAGAGTCGTTGATTTTCATACTCATTCAACCTGCTCCGACGGCACGTTAACTCCTAAAGAGCTTGTAAACCACGCAAAAAAATCAGGGCTTAGTGCATTTGCACTTACAGACCACGATAGCGTTGACGGTATAAAAGAAGCAAAAGAAGAAGCCGATAGAATAGGTATAGAGTTTATAGCGGGAATTGAATTTTCTGCCGCTGAAAACACTGAAACTCATATCATAGGCTTATTTGTAAACCCCGAAAACGAAACGTTGTTAAAAACAATCGAAAAGCTCAAGGGTAGCAGAAAAAGACGTATGGAAGAAATCTGCTTTAAGCTTCGAAATTTGGGTATGGATATCACTCACGATGAAGCCTTGGAAATAGCAGGAGGAAATTTTGTAGGAAGAGCCCATATAGCAAAGCTTATGGTTGAAAAAGGCTATTGTGAAACAATCGCAGAATGTTTCGACAAATATATAGGCTTAGGCAAACCCGCATATGCAGAAAAGAATGAGCTTTCAGCCGTTGAAGCCGTAAAGGCTATTCGTGCTGCAGGCGGCCTTGCATTTTTAGCTCACTTGAATCAAACAAAATATAGTATTGAGCAATTAGAGGAATTACTTTTAAAATTAAAATCGGCAGGCTTAAACGGTATTGAGGGTTATTACCCCGAATACACTGCAGAGCAAATTTCAGCTTACCGTGCTCTTGCAGAAAAGCTTTCTCTCTGCTTTTCAGGTGGATCTGATTACCACGCCGCTATGAAGCCCCATATACAAATAGGCGTAGGCAAAGGTGATTTATCTATCCCCTATTTTGTGCTTCAAAATATGAAAAACATTTTAAAAATTGATTAAAGCGCAAAAAAGTCGTACACAATAAAAGTGTACGACTTTTTATTTTTGAGGTGACAAAATAAATGAATAGTAAAATTCGTATTGAAAGTAAATATCTGTTGTCGGGAAACAATGTAAAATTGTTCTTCATTTCATTTTGGAGTATTGCTTTAAGGTGGAGTGCTTTTTTGAGCATCCCCCTTTTAATTTATTTCACCTTTTTCGCTGATACTTTTAAAAGCTTTTTTGAAACAGAAAATCAATACTTATCTTTATTTTTAAAGCTACTGTTTTTCACGGTAACGTCAATAATTTTATTACTTTTTACTTGTGGTATAAAAAACTGTGAAAACTATGCTTTTTTCACAGCATCAAAGGGCAAGAAGCCGAAGCTCAAGAAAGCAATAAAATATTTTAAGCCAAAAACACTTTTCAAAGCATTGCTTTTATATATTAAAATATTATCATTGAAAATATTCTGGATTGCTTACTACTCTTTTCCTGCGGGAATATGCTTTGCAGAGCTTCTATATATGTACAATAAATCTACTTTATCACACTCTATATTTATCGTTTTATGCTTTAGTAGCTCGCTTCTTTTTTCGTTATGCCTTTTCATGTATAAAGCAACTGTTTTCAGATATTCTGCCGCACCCTATTACATTCTTTTTAATAATAAAACAAAAATCAGCTCTGCTATAAATAAAAGCATAGAGGTTACCGACAGCTATATTCAAAACGCCTTAGTACTAAAAACGTCGCTGACAGGGTGGGTTATAAGTTGTCTTACAATTATCCCGATTTTTTACGCTTTGCCTTACCACAAGCTTTGCAACACCTTGCTTTTATACAATTGCATCGCAAGAAAAAAAGAGTCTACCCCTGAAAGCAATTACGCTATAAATTACCTGAAACTTGAAAAAAATCAGGAAAGCATATAAAGCAATGCAAGAATAAGTGTTTCATCTGCTTTTTCTTCTGATAAAAGCAATACAAGCGACAAAAGCAATGCTTTATCCTCATCAATTTTAATATCACCTAAAACGCTTTTTATGCCGTCGGTTGAGCTTTTCGCCGACGGTGTTTTTCTGTTTTGCCCCTCAAAAGTATCTCGTTTTTCGTTACCCTCTTCCCCATTATTATTCTTATCAGAAACATTTCTTGCATATTCTTTTAAATTTTGAAGATAATCGTCGGGCATATGCACTCTTTTAGGTGCATCCTTCTGCAAAACAAAGGATGAATTTTGCTCTTCGTTCTTTTTCCTTGCCTCATCATCACTTTCCTCGGTAAAGCCTGCAGTTTTTCTTGCCCGTTTTTGCATATCCTCTACTCTTTTTATGGCATCATTTTGCATTTTCATAAGTTCAGCATACGTATAATCTGCCATTACATAAGCCCCCGTTCTTTAAGAAGAGGTAAAACTGAAAGTAATCTTACTATTTTCACCGCCTCGTCTGCCTTTTTCCGTCTATCATTTGAAAGCAAGGGTCTTAATGCGTTAATAAATTCCACCCTATCGTCTTTTGAATTTACGGCTTGTAAAACGGGAGCAAGACTTGAAAGCATATTCATATCGGGAAAGCCGAAAGCATTCCCTCCTGTTTGTGAAAATGACGATAAAATATTTTCTATAGAAATATTGTTACTACTTTCCGAATTCTTTTTATCGGTGGATTGAGCTTGGTTATTGCCATTATTACGTCCATTACCGTTCACGCTATTGTTTGCATTGCCACTTGCATTATTGTTACCCATACCGCCCATTATATCTGCGGCAGTTTTCTTAAGATTTTCAATATCCTCTTGCGATAACGAAGATAATATTGAATTAATATCAAAATCAGCCATTCGGTTTTTCTCCCATAAACTTTTTGAAAAGTGCTTTTGCAGCATCGCTGTTTAAAAGAGCTTTCGTTTTTTCTTCGTCGTTAAGAAGCTTTTTAATAGCATTCGCCTGCGATGCATCAAGATTATTATCTAAAAAGCTTTTTATGCCCTCGCTTGTATTCATATTGTCACTTTGAGAAGCTTTTTTTATTAGCTCGTTTATATTGAGCTTATCATTTTCAAAATTAGCCATTGAAATCACACACCTATAATAATATAATTGTACTATATGATATTATTAAAAGAAGGTGTTTATGCTTGAGAATACTTGTTCTTTCTGACTCCCATAAAAAGCAATACAATCTATTTGCGGCAATAGAAACGGAGCCTAACGCCGAGGTTATTTATTTTTTAGGTGACGGCTCAAACGAATTTGAAGAAGCAGTTTTTAAATACAACAGCGAAAAAGCCTTTATCGGTGTAAGGGGAAACTGTGATATGTACACAAGTCTTCCGTCTGTAGATATACGTACCGTTTGCGATAAAAAGATTATGGCAACCCACGGCTACGAGCAAAATGTTAAATTCGGGCTTTACGATTTACAGTTAGATGCGATAAGCAATAAATGTGATATCGTGCTTTTCGGTCATACGCATACTCCCTTGAGCCTTTATAAAGACGGGATTTATTATTTCAACCCCGGTGCTTTAAAGGACGGTTGTTACGGGGTCATTGATATTACGGATTCAGGTATTATTTGTATTAATAAAAAACTGAATATTTATTGACATAAAATGAAAAATTACGTATAATTTTATCAATATTATAGAAAGTAAGTGATACTATGGTTGACTTCAAAGAATCTCCGGCATTGTATCTTATTGCCGGTGCAGTTATTCTTTTTGTTCTTGCTCAATCTGTGTTTTTCCTTGTTAAAGCCTGGCAACACGGCAAAGAGTTAGGTATCGACAAAAAGAAGCTCAAAAATGCAGTAACGTCAAGTGCATTGTTTACTATCCCCTCTGCACTTTCCGTGCTTGCAACTGTTATCGCACTCGCTCCTGCTCTTGGTCTTGTTATTCCTTGGGTGCGTCTTTCAGTTATCGGTAACTTAATGTACGAAACAACAGCTGCTGAGGCTGCAATGGAAGCCTTCGGGCATCAAGGCGGTATCGCAGTACCAGTTACAGACCCTGAGGTTTACGCAGGTGTTGCTTGGGTTATGACTTTAGGTATTTGCTTCTCACTCGTTGTTCTTCCCTTCCTTGCAAAGCCTCTTAACAAGAAATTCTTGTCAGCAGGTAAAAAAGAAAATGAAGAAACACAAGCAAATGCAGAAAATGTTGCACCTGTAGATGCAAAGAAAAAGAGAAACCTTGGCGACTTTATAAATAAATTCGCAACTCCCGCTATCTTTATCGGTCTTATAGGTGCTTTCATTGCCCGTGCTATAATCGGTGCTGGTAAGCCCGAAACCTTTGGTGACGGTGCAGGTGTACTTTCAATCATTACCTTGGTTGTTGCTGTTGTAGTTTCAATTCTTCTTGAGATTCTTGCAAAGAAGCTCAAGCTCACCTGGTTAGAGCCTTTTGTTATGCCTATCGGTATGATAATCGCAATGATTGCTGCAATTATCTTCTTCAACGTTCTCCCCGAAGATATTGCTATGCTTGAATGGAGGGGTTAAAAATGAAAAAGAATACAAACAAAACATATTTTGACCGAGTTCATTCATGGGGTAGAATTTCTACTATTTCCGCACTTTGCGTGCTTCTTATGTTCCCCTTAGCTATTACACTTTATCTTGACGTTTCCCCCTCTGTATCAGGTATTCTTCAAGGACTTCTTAAGCTTATCCCTACATATTGGACAGTTGCAGTCGTTGAAGTTATCGTATATACTCCCATGCTTGGCGCAGGTGGTACATACCTTTCATTCGTTACAGGTAATATTGCAAACCTTAAGCTTCCTTGCGCTATCAACGCTATGGAGGGCGCTAAGGTTAAGGCAAACTCTGAAGAGGGCGAGGTTATTTCAACAATTTCTATTGCTACTTCAGCTATCGTTACAACAGTAGTTCTCGCAATCGGTATTATCGCATTCGCACCCTTCCTTACAACCTTTACAAACAGTGCACTTCTTAAGCCCGCTTTTGCACAGGTTCTTCCCGCACTTTTCGGTGCTCTCGGTGCAGGCTACTTTATAAAGCATTGGAGAATTTCATTCTTCCCCATTATCATTATGATAATCGTGCTTATCTTCGCTCCTACAATGGGCGCAAGTACACTTCTCTTCGTTGGTATTATTGCTTCTGTTGGCGGTGCATTGTTTATGTACAAAAAAGGCCTTCTTGATAAGGTTGCATAATAATTAAATTGCAAAGCAAAACCGTTGAGTTTTCAATGAACTCAACGGTTTTATTTTTTATTATTTTATTTTCTTTTTTGTCTTTCAAAATATTTATCAGCTTTGAGAATTATGGTTTGAGTTTTTGAATCCTTGATTTCACCGTCCATAACCATATCCACAGCTTTTGAAAGCGGTATTTTTAACGTGTTAACAAATTCATCGTAATCAAGGTGCTGTTCGCCTTGTGTAAGGTCGGTAGCTATATACATATGAATTACTTCATCAATAAGTGCGGGAGTTGTATATAAATCACCTATGTGAACTATATTTTTTGCAGTGAGCCCCGTTTCCTCTGAAAGCTCACGAAGTGCGGCTTCTTTCGGGTCCTCGCCTTTTTCAAGCTTTCCTGCAGGCACCTCAAGAGTTACCTTGTTAAGAGCATATCTGAATTGATTAACGAATATAACGTCGCCATCGTCAGTTAACGGCAAAACACAAACTGCACCGGGATGACGGATAATTTCGCGTATGCCCGTGTGGCCATTGGGTAATAAAATTTCATCTTTAAAAAGGTGAATAGCAACACCGTTGAAAATCTCTTGTGAGGATATTTTTGTTTCTTCAAGCTTCATAACAATTCTCCTGATTTGGTTTGATTAATTTATTTTACATCATTATACTACACAATAAAAACATATTCAATCATTCTCATTGCAAGTTTTTAAATAATATTATATACTTATTATGGTGATAATAATGCTTATTTACATAATCAGACACGGCGAAACCTATGGAAATATAAACGGTGACGGTTTCGCAGAAACAGACCTTACCCCAAACGGTATGAGGCAAATTGCATTTTTAGGTAAACGCTTTAAGGATACAGAAATTGATAGGATTTATACAAGTCCTTTAAAAAGAGCAATAAAGACTGCAAATGCAATTAAAAGCTTTCACGAAACCACACCGTTAGTTGTAGATTTTTCGCTTTTAGAAAAAGGTACTGCCCCCGATTATTCAGGTCTTCCCGATGAAGAAATTTTAAAATTAAGTCCCTACGCGAAAATTGGTGAAAGAAAAACTCTCGGTGAAGAGAATGACGAAAAAGCATATGCCCGTGCAAAAGCTTTTATTGAAAAAATAAAAGCAGAAAACGATTTCAACTCAACAGTTGTAGTAGTTGCTCACGGCACCTTTAACAGCTTTTTAGTTTTAGCCGCATTAGATTTTCCGCTAAAAGAAAACTTCAATTTTTCACATCTTAACACAGGGGTAACCTTAGTTAATTACCTTGAAGAAGATGGGGTTATTAAAACCAAATTAAAGTTTTTGAATGATACAAGTCATTTGGTGTAAGAAAATGCGGAGTTCGAAGTGGAGATGCCAGAGGGCTTCGCGAGATAAAAGATAATATTGAATAGATAATAGAAACGGGTCTGCGACGCTGATTTAGCTTCGCAGACCTGTTGCTTTGTCTTTATAAAAGTCATTGGAGCGAGGTTTTAGTGTATTACGAAGATTTATCGAAGGAAGCTGTATGAAGATACAGCGACTGAGATAAATCAAGTAATACGCAAAACATCGCTCCAAGACGGTAAAACTGTAAGCCGGGTTCTGTCGTCTAAGGCAGTCATCTATCTACGCCAAATGTTGCCACGTGGCTCTAGCCACCCGTCGGGGTTGCGAAAACGCTGTCCGGCTGACTCCCCTGTCGGTGTTGCATCGGGTAGGGTTTACATGGCAGCACTGTCTCCAATGCCCCGGTGAGCTCTTACCTCGCCTTTCCACCCTTACCGAAAAAATCGGCGGTATATCTCTGTTGCACTTTCCCTAAGGTTTCCCTCGGCGGCCGTTAGCCGTTACCCTGCCGTATGATGCCCGGACTTTCCTCATCTACACCTTGCGGTGCATCTGCGACTGCCCATTTTACCGAGGAGTATTTTAACTCAATTTTCACGTTTCGTCAAGTCCGCCCTCTCATTCACGAAACAATCCCGTTGTTTTCTCAAATTCTTGTTGATTTATTCTCGTTTATAAGGTATAATTATTCCATATTTACAAAAAGGCGGTGAAATAATGTCGAAACGCTTCAAAATTAATCTTTTAGCTTTTTTTGCTATTTTTCTTACCTTAGTTTCGGCTTTTATTTTGCCATTTTTATCAAACAATTTTCCAAATACTTTTAATAAAATCAACCTTACCGAAAGCGGTGGGGATTTATTACAATATAATGTTACTGAAGAGCGAGAAATTTACCTTACAGGTGCTTGGGAATTCTTTTGGGATAAGCATATAATTTCTGAAAAGCTTAACAATGTTCAGCTTGATATGTACGTTCAAGTACCATCATCATGGACAACCTATAAATTCCCTGAAACAAAAAACGCAACAGGCGGTATAGCAAGCTACAGAACGTATTTGAAAAACATCAATTCTTCTCAACCGATTATTATAAGCGTGCCTAACATATCGGGACTTTGCCGTGTATTTATCGACGGTGTATGTGTTTTTTCAAGCAGAACCTTACCGAAAGGTAATTATAATGTAAATAACGCTATAAGATATTCTCAACCTTTTTCACTTACAAAGTCAAACAATGAATTTTATGAGGTTGTTGTTGAGGTAGAATGCTCTTATTCAAGCGGTTTGACGTCTATCCCCGTGCTTAGCACGTATTCACATTTTCAATCTCATCAAACTACCGCACTTGCAGTAAGATATCTTTTTATAGGAACAACCGTATTTTTTGCGCTAAGCACTCTTCTTTTAGGAATTATGCGAAAACGGCTTGGCAGTCAATTCTGGCTTGTTATTTTATGTATAACCTTTATATTCAGAATGCTTATTTCGTACGAAGGTTATGCAGGCTCTTATATGCTTTTCGGCAACCTTGACTACGAGATTACAACGTCATTGGTTTACGTATCGACGTATATCATAAAGCTTTCTATGTTAATGTATATAAGCTCTGTGCTTGATTTAAAAATTCATTACAGAACACTGTTCCTTATTTCTGCACTTTTCCTTATTTGTGCATTTGTTCCGTATGTTTTCTACGATTATATTTATATTACAAATGCTTATATACGCCTTCAGGCTGTAGCATATATCGTAGATGCGCTGATAATTTATAAAATTTCAGAGGCTGTTATAAGCAAGAAAAAAACATCAGTTATTTACCTTGTTTCCTACTGCATAACCGCCGCAACCATAGTTATAGATAACTATTATCTTAACGGCTTTATTTCTGAAAACGTTTCTTTAATTATGCCGTTTGGCTGTACAGTATTTATTACTTGTATGGTATTTATCCATACAATAAATACCGTTAAGCTTTATCAGCAGGCTCAAAAAACTGCAGAGCTTTCAAAAGAATTAAGTGAATTGAATATGACCTTAATGATAAGCCAGATTCAACCCCATTTCTTATATAACGCTCTAAATACTATAAAATATTTAATAAAAAAAGACCCCAAAACTGCTGAAACCGCAGTAGTAAAATTTTCAAGCTATTTAAGAGCAAATATGGATTCGCTTACTCAAAAAGATCCTATTCCATTTTCTAAAGAGATTGAACACGTAAAAAACTACACTACTATTGAATCGTTGAGATTTGGCGAAAGACTTAATGTTATTTATGATATCCAGTATGATGCTTTCGATATCCCACCGTTAACAATTCAGCCTATTGTTGAAAACTCAATCAAACACGGTGTTAATCAACGTCCTGAGGGCGGTTTTGTAAAAGTAACGTCATACGAGGATGACAAAAATGCAGTTATTGTTATCGAGGATAACGGTGTAGGCTTTGATACATCAAAGCCACCTGAAGATGACGGTCGCTCACACGTAGGAATAAAAAACATAACACAAAGATTAAGCCAGATGTTAAACGCTACAGTCGAGGTTACCAGCGTTTTAAACGAAGGCACAAAAACAGTTATTACAATACCTAAGGAGGATATTTAAATGAGAATAATTGCCGTAGACGACGAATTACTTGCTCTTGAAGATTTTGAAGACACTTGTCGTGAATTAGGTATTACTGATGAAATTATTAAATTCAACAACCCTCTTGATGCATTAAGCTTTGTTGCTACCAATAAAATAGACATCGCTTTTCTTGATATTGAAATGCCTGTAATTAAGGGAATAGAATTAGCAAAACGAATAAAAGCAATTTGCCCCAATGCAAGAATAATTTTTGCAACAGGTTACGGCAATTATGCTTTAGAAGCCTTCGGTGTAGATGCCGTTGACTACGTTATGAAGCCTTACGAGCCTGAGGATATTAAAAGAGCGTATAACAAGGCTCTCCTTGTGCGTGACGTTGTTGCCGAAAACCACGTATTTATAAAAACCTTTGGTTTCTTTGACGTGTTTGTAGACGGAAAATCAGTTTCTTTTCCAAGTGCAAAATCAAAAGAACTTCTTGCTATTCTTGTTGACAGAAACGGCGGTGTTATAAACACTGAACAGGCTATTGCGATTTTATGGGAAGGCAGAAAGTATGATGAAACCGTACAATCGCTTTTCAGAAAGGTTTTAAAATCCTTAAGAACCTCTTTGGAAGAAGCAGGTATTATAGACATTCTTATTGATAACAGAAATCAGAGAAGTATTGACAAAAGCAAATTTGCTTGCGATTACTACGATTTCCTTGAAAACGGCAAAAGTGACCGTGTAAAATATTTCGGAAAATACATGGAGCAATACCCTTGGGCAAAGGATACCGAAAATCAAATAAACGAAATGATGGATTTATAACAAAAAAGACGCCAAAGTTTTTAACTTTGGCGTCTTTTAATCTTATATTTTAACTTTGAAAACTAATTTGTGAGCGGTGTCTGAATTCTCACTTTTTCTGCAAGGTGCGTGAGCATCCTCGGGAAAGAAAACTGCGAAGTAGCCTTTTCTTAAAGCAAACAGCTGACCGTTTTCGCAAGTCATAAATGCAATATCACAGCCTTCTTTAAAATCCTCAGTAATATCGCATTCTTTTATATTTGCCCAACCGAAATTTTCTTCACCGTCAAACATAATTTGAACGTCGGCATATTCTCTGTGGGCCTCGTATTTAAGAGGACCGTCACCGCTTACCTCATAAGAAGCAACGTTACACCACATATTTTCGCCGTCGATATCAATTCTACCCTCTTTAATGGGCGATTGACAAAACTTATTATATTCCTCTTCAACCTTTTCGAAGCCTGTAAGCTTGTTGAAATACAAGCCCATATTTTCAACTTTATCGTAAATCATTAGTCTTCCTCACCAAGCATAAGCTTTCTTTCTTTTTTCTCATCTTCGGGAAGTGTTATGTTGTACAAAACTGTCCATACAATTACCGCAGCAAAAGCAACCGCAATAAACCAAAACTCGTTTGTCAACGTCATAACTTCGAGTTGACCTAAAAACGAAGCCCACATACTATCTAAAATGGTACTAAGACTTATTGACTGATCGAGGAAAGGTGCTGCAACTGCTTCAAAGGCTTTTGAAAACATAAAGGTAAGACCTATACCACAAACCGATGAATAAATAACCATTCTATTATTTTTTGCGGCAAAAGCGAATATGGCAGTAACAATTGCACAGATAACTATCAACACAGCTACAATTCCTAAAACGATACCGGGCACTACAATCAAATCAAACTTATCCCCTGCACCGTCACCAAAGCTTTTTGATAAATCTAAAAGACCTGATAAATCGTAAACGGACATTGAATCTGCTATATTTTCGGGAAGATTCCCACCGTTTTCAGCCATAATCTTTTCTATATCCTCATTGCCCCTCATACTTGAAATAAAAGCAAGTATCTGAACGACTGTTGATGATGCCTTGTAATAGAAGATTTTTAAAAATCCAAGCATAGGAATAACAGATAATGCACCTAATGCCGCAACTATTTTATAAACATACTTCATTTTAATTACCTTACCTTTTAATTATTTCCAGGAAGAGTTAAGCTGAACTGTTCTATTGAAAACGGGGTTTTCAGGAGTTGAATCCTTATCAACACAGAAATAGCCGTTTCTCATAAACTGGAATGAATCAAGATATTTTGCATCCTTAAGACCTTCTTCAATAAGGCAATCCTTAAGAACTACAAGTGATTCAGGGTTAATGGCGTTTACAAATTCATCGTCGGGAACACCTGCAGGGTCTTCAACGTTGAAGAGTCTGTCATAAAGACGAACCTCTGCTTTAAATGCCTTTGGTCCTGCCCAATGAATTGTACCCTTAACTTTTCTTCCGTCGGGAGCATTACCGCCCTTTGTTTCGGGGTCATAGGTACAGTGAAGAGCTGTAACGTTACCATTTTCGTCAGTTTCATAAGAGTTGCAGGTGATGAAATATGCACCCTTAAGTCTAACCTCGTTACCGGGGAAGAGTCTGAAATACTTTTTAACGGGCTCAATCATAAAGTCTGATTTTTCAACGTAAATTTCTTTACCGAAGGTAATAGTCTTTTTGCCGAGCTCGGGTTTTTCGGGATGTACTTCAACCTCAATCTCTTCAGTCTGATTTTCGGGATAGTTATCAATAATAACCTTAAGAGGATCAAGGACTGCCATTGCTCTGGGAGCCTGAGCGTTAAGCTCATCTCTTACGCAGGATTCAAGAAGACCGTAATCAACAACGCTGTAAGCCTTTGAAACGCCAACCTTTTCGATAAAGGTGCGAAGTGCCTTTGCAGGATAGCCTCTTCTTCTCATACCGCAGATTGTAGCCATTCGGGGATCATCCCAACCGCTAACAAGATTATCAGTAACAAGACGAATATTTCTTCTTTTACTTGTAATGCAGTAGTTAAGGTTAAGACGAGCAAACTCAATCTGTCTCGGGGGCTCTTCAAAGCCAATCTGCTCAATAAACCAATTGTAAAGAGGTCTGTGGTTTTCGAATTCAAGAGAGCAAAGTGAATAGGTTACACCCTCGCGAGCATCAGAAAGAGGATGAGCAAAGTCATAAATGGGGTAAACGCACCACTTATTACCCGTCTGATGATGGTCAACGTGAAGAATTCTGTAAATAGCGGGGTCACGCATATTCATATTAGGTGACGCCATATCAATTTTAGCACGTAAAACCTTTGCACCGTCAGGGAATTCGCCATCAGTCATTCTCTTGAAAAGGTCAAGGTTTTCTTCAACACTTCTGTCACGGTAGGGACTGTTTTTACCTGGCTCTGTAAGAGTGCCTCTGTATTCTCTCATCTGCTCAGCAGTAAGGTCGTCAATGTAAGCCTTACCGTCTTTAATAAGCTTTATTGCACATTCGTAAAGAAAATCGAAATAGCTTGATGCATAAAGGCATTTATCCCATTTAAAGCCGAGCCACTCAATATCTTCTTTAATTGATTCAACGTATTCGATATCTTCTTTCGCAGGGTTTGTATCGTCAAGACGAAGGTTACAAACACCGCCGTATTTCATAGCCGTTGTAAAGTCAATGCAAATAGCCTTTGCGTGACCGATATGAAGATATCCGTTAGGCTCCGGAGGGAAACGGGTCTGCACCTTAGTATTAACGCCCGTTCTTAATTCTTCATCGATAATATCGTGAATAAAGTTGGAAATATTCTCTGTTTTAATTTCTTCCATTTTGATTTCTCCTTAGAAGTATATATCAAAGTGAGTTGATAACTGCACTGATTCTGCCGTTAACTTTTTCCTGACCTAAAAGCTTCATAATTGAGCAAAGGTCGGGAGTATTTTTTCTAGAAGTAACTGCAAGACGAATAATCGTTGAAACGTCGCCAACGTGACCTTTGAAAAGCTCAGGAGTTTTCTTATACTCTTTAACGTTGGGAGTAAAGCCTAAGGGCTCGCAAATATCTTTGATTTTTGAGAACCACTGGTCCTTATCGTCATCAGCTGAGTAAACCTCAAGATATTTTGTAAGAATTGCTTTTGCATCTTCTTTTGAAATATTCTCGGGAAGCTGGAAATCAGGCTCATAATATTCATCAAAGAGATATGAGAAATACTCTTTTACCTCACTCCATTTTGCAATATCCTTACGGGGCTTGGGGCTTTCTCTGTCTATATTTACCATTGCTTTTGAGCGGTCGGGGTCTTGCGTAAACACTTTAAAGAAATCTTCATCAAACTTCTCTGCCCAGTTTGCAATATAATTATAAACAGTTTCTGCCGTCATAACAGAAATAACGTTTTTGCTGACGTCGTTAAGCTTTACAAGGTCGAAAAGACATCCGCTTGGGCTCATTTTCTTTAAATTAAAGGGGAATGAGAAAGCGTCTGCGGTGGGGTTTGCTCTTCGCCAATCCTCAAAGTTTGAGTTAAGAAGAGTAAGAAGATACTCAATAAGGCTTTCTTTCGGGAAGCCCTCTTCAACGAAATAGCTTACTGCTGCTTCAGGGTCTTTACGTTTTGAAAGCTTACGTTTTGTGCCGTCCTCTTCGTCGATTTTCATAACCTGAGGTGTATGAGCATATTTAGGAACCTTAAATCCGCAAGCCTTGAAAAGAGCGATATGCTTAGGCACTGAGGATATCCATTCTTCGCCACGAATAACGTGGGTTGTTCTCATAAAATGGTCGTCGCAAGCGTGAGCAAAATGGTAAGTAGGGATACCGTCTGACTTTAAAAGAACCTCATCAATAATATTTTCGGGCATTTCAATTTTGCCACGAATAATATCGTCGAAGAAAATTCTCTTATCCTCCTGACCGTTTGAACGGAAACGAAGTACGTAGGGCTTACCCGCTTTTATATTCTCTTCAATATCTTCATAAGAAAGGTTGCGACATTTAGCCCATTTGCCGAAGTAACCCCAAATAAGTGCATCGCCCTTTTCCTGCTCTGCACGAATATCGGAAAGCTCCTCCGCAGTACAGAAGCAAGGATAAGCAAGACCTTTTTGAACTAATTCTTTTGCAACGATATGATAAATCTCTGCTCGTTGACTTTGAGTGTACGGACCGTAAGCACCTTTTTCTGTGTTAAAACCGGTAACGCCTTCATCAAAATCAATACCAAATGAAGCAAAACCGTTGATAATAGCAGAAACGCCGTCATCAATTTCACGTTTTTTGTCGGTATCCTCAACACGAAGGAAAGCTACGCCGTCTGTTGCCTTTGCAGTAAGCACGTCAACGAGTGCACCGAAGAGACCACCGATATGAAGATAACCCGTAGGACTGGGAGCAAAACGTGTAACACGCGCACCCTCCTTAAGCTGTCTTTCGGGGTATTTTTGTTCTAATTCTTCAACTGTACCCGTTACGTCAGGGAAAAGCAGTTGAGCAAGCTTATTGTAATCGTAATCCATAAAAAAACTCCAATCTAACCCGATTGTATAATTTGACACTTTATTATCGCAGAAAATCCCGAAAGTATCAATACTTTTTTAAAAATTTACATACAATTTAATATAAAATATTATTATAGAAAAACTATAGTAAGCAGTACACCACTAAAAACTTGAAAACTTTTATAAAATATGTTAAAATATTTTGTTAGTAAATCGCAAAACAAAAGGAGTTGTTCTTTGTGATAAGCAATACCGAAAGACTTGAAATATTAGAAAATTTTGTTTCTCAAGGTGTAGAAATCCCTTGCTATGATGGTGTTATTATTGACAAAAACGTAGAAATTTCACCTAAAACAGTTATTCTCCCCAACACAATTATTATGGGTAAAACAAAAATCGGTAAAGGCTGCGTTATCGGCCCTAACTCTTATATTTGCGATAGCGAGATTGGCGACAACACTAAGCTTAACAACACTCAATGCTACAACTCTCAAATCGGCTCAGGTGTTACTGCAGGTCCTTTTGTGCATATCCGTCCCAATTGTAAAATCGCTGATAACGTTCATATAGGTAACTTTGTTGAGGTCAAAAACTCCACCGTTGACGAGGGGAGCAAATTACCTCACCTTCTTTACGTCGGTGATTCTGACGTGGGTAAAGACGTTAATTTCGGTTGCGGCTGCGTAACTGTTAACTATGACGGAAAAAACAAATCACGTACTACGGTTAAAGACGGTGCTTTTATCGGCTGTAACACTAATCTTGTTGCTCCCGTTACCGTTGGTGAAAACGCATTTACTGCTGCAGGCTCAACAATTACCGAGGACGTGCCCGATAATGCTCTTGCAGTTGCAAGAAACAGACAGACAGTAAAAGAGAATTGGGTTAATATCAAAAAACCGTACAAAAGACAACACGATAAATAAACGGAGTAATTATGTTTAATAAGTTTAAAAAATCAACAGGAAATTCCACATATGATTATTTGCTTGTAGGCTTGGGAAATCCCGGTGCAAAATATGAAACCACACGTCACAACGCAGGTTTTTTATTTGTAACACTTTTAGAGGATAAGCTTGGCTTTACTGCAAAGAAACTCAAATTTCATTCACTTATAGGTGACACTAAAATAGGTAACTCTAAGATTCTTGTAATGAAGCCGCAAACCATGATGAATAACAGCGGCGTTGCGGTAAGTGAATGTGCAACGTTTTATAAAATACCGCCCGAAAATATCATTGTAATTTATGATGATATTTCACTCGAGCCCGGCAAGCTTCGCATAAGAAGAAAAGGCTCTGCCGGTGGTCACAACGGAATCAAAAGCATTATTGCCCATTTAGGCTCTGAAAATTTCCCTCGAATTAAAATTGGTGTAGGTGCAAAGCCTCACCCCGACTATGATTTAGCAGATTGGGTTTTAAGCAACTTCCCTAAAAAAGATATCCCTCTTGTTAAAGAGGCACTAGGTAAAGCCTGTGACTCTCTTGAATACATTGTAAAGGGCGACCTTGAGGGAGCTATGTCTAAATACAACAGTTAATAAATGGTTGGCTTATGGTAACCATATTAAAATTTTGAGGTTTTTATGTCTTGCTATTCAAAGCTTCTTAAAAACTGCACACAATACAAGGATGTTTTACGGTATATTGAATCGGGGTTATGCCCTGCAGGAATAACGGGACTTCCCCCCACGCCGAAAGCACATCTTGTTCATTCACTCTGCGACGAGCTTTCTCGCAGAGCTGTTGTTGTGCTTCCCGACGAGAATACGGCAAGAAAATTCGCCTCTGATATAAATGAATTATTGCCTACCGGCAAAAAAGCAATATTTTACCCCGCAAGAGATTTTATTTTCAACACTTCTCAAGGACAATCAAGAGAATATGAGCAATTAAGAATAAAGGCTCTTTGCAGTATTCTCAACAATGATTATTCTGTTATTGCCTGCTCTGTTGAAGCGGCAATGCAATTTACTCTCCCCCCTGAAGAGCTTAAAAAACGAACCTTCAAAATTGATTACGATACGGAAATAACTACAGAAAAGCTTATTCAGCTTCTTATCAGTGCAGGCTTTAAAAGAGCCGATAGCGTTGAGGGTGTAGGTCAATTTGCCGTTAGAGGCGGTATTGCAGACTTTTTCCCGCCCGATTCAGCTCAACCCGTAAGAATTGAGCTTTGGGGCGACAACGTTGATACTATTTCACTTTTTGATATTTCAACCCAAAGACGAACTGATAATCTTGATTTTTGCGAAATCACGCCTGCTACTGAAATAGTTTTTGATAATGACGAGGCATTAAAAGAAAAACTTGAAAGCTACGTTTCTACCGTTTCGGGAAAAGGCTCCAAAAAAGCAAAAGAGCTTTTAAATAAAGATTTAGAATTGCTGAGTGCAGGTGTAAAGCTTCAATCGGTTGATAAATATCTTTCGCTTGCATACGATAGACTCGCAACTATTTTCGACTATTGCGATGATGACTTGCTTTTCGTTTGCGAAAGCTCGTCAGTAAAAGATAAAGCAACTGCCGCAGCAAAGCTTTTTAACCAAGAAATTAAAGCACAGTTTGAAAACGGCGTGCTCTTTAAAGGGCTTGATAGCTTCACTTTAAGCTTCCCCCAACTTTTAACGGTTTACGAAAAGAAAAAGGCGATTTACCTTGATAACTTTGCAAGAGGTAGCTTTGATACACCTGTAAGAAGTCTTACCACATTTTCAGTACAGCAAACGCCCGTATGGAATGGCTCATTAGAGGTTTTGATGGACGATTTGCGTCCCGCACTTTCAAAAAATGAAACCTGTATTGTTTTTTCAGGCACTGAAAAATCTGCAAAGGCTCTTGCTGAAGCACTTGAAACAGAAGATATTCGTGCTATTTACTGCCCCGTTCCCCCTGCTGAATTCCCTAAAAACACCGTAACGGTGCTTTCGGGTAGTCTTACAAGCGGTTTTACTTACCCTAATGAAAAATTTACCGTGATTTCTTACGGCAAGGGCTTTAAGGCAACGTCACAAAAGCGAAGAAAAAATTACAAAGCTGCCGATGCTATTCAAAGCCTTGAAGAGCTTTCAAAGGGTGACTACGTTGTTCACTCCGTTCACGGTATCGGTATTTTTGAAGGCATAAAAAAGCTTGAGGTATCAGGCGTTACTAAAGATTTTATTATGATTCGCTACGCAAAGGGTGATGCCCTTTACGTGCCCGTTACTCAGCTTGACCTCGTATCAAAATATATAGGTCCTAAAGACGATACAAAAACTCTTAAGCTTTCAAGACTGGGCGGAAACGAATGGGAAAAATTAAAAGCAAGAGTTAAAACCTCTGCCAAGAGTATGGCAAAGGAATTAATTCAGCTTTACTCAAAACGTCTTAAAATGCCCGGCTACTCTTTCTCCCCCGATATTGATATGCAAAACGATTTTGAAAGACGTTTTGAATACGATGAAACAGAGGACCAGCTTCGTTCAATAAACGAAATAAAAAAGGATATGGAAAAGCCTCACCCCATGGACAGACTTCTTTGCGGTGACGTTGGCTTCGGTAAAACCGAGGTTGCTTTAAGGGCGGCTTTCAAATGTATTGCCGACGGTAAGCAATGTGCAATTCTCGTACCGACTACTATCCTTGCTTTACAGCATTATAACACCATTATCCGTCGTTTTGAGGGATTCCCCATTGAAGCACAGATGCTTTCACGCTTCCGTACGACAAAAGAACAAACACAAATTAAAAAAGCCCTTAAAAGAGGGGCTATTGATATAATCGTAGGTACTCATAGCCTTATTTCAAAAGACGTTCAATTTAAAGATTTAGGTCTTATTATCGTTGACGAGGAGCAACGCTTCGGTGTTGGGCAAAAAGAAAAGCTCAAGGAGCTTTACCCCACCGTTGACTGCCTTACCTTATCAGCAACACCTATTCCACGAACTATGAATATGGCAATGTCAGGTATTCGAGATATGTCTGTTATCGAAGAAGCTCCTCAAGACCGTTCACCCGTTCAGACTTACGTTTTAGAGCACGATTGGGGCGTAATTGCCGAGGCTATGTCAAAGGAAATTCGCCGTGGCGGTCAGGTTTATTATCTTCATAATAAGGTAGATAGTATTGAACGTACCGCCTCAATGATTCACGAGCTTTTACCCGATGCAAATATAGGAATTGCTCACGGTAAAATGAGCGAAGACGAGCTTTCAGACGTATGGCGAAGACTTCTTGAGGGTGAAATCGATATTTTAGTCTGCACAACAATTATTGAAACAGGTGTAGACGTGCCCAATGCTAACACCCTTATTATTGAAAATGCAAACAATTTAGGTCTTGCTCAGCTTCACCAGATAAGAGGTCGAGTAGGCAGGTCCTCAAGACGAGGCTTTGCATATCTCACCTTTAACAGAAACAAAGAGCTTTCCGAAATTGCTTCTAAACGTCTTACTGCTATAAGAGAATATACAGAATTCGGTTCAGGCTTTAAAATTGCTATGCGAGACCTTGAAATACGCGGTGCAGGTAACCTTTTAGGTTCGGAGCAACACGGTCATATGGAAGCAGTCGGCTATGATATGTATATGAAGCTTCTTTCGGAAGCGGTTATAGAAGAAAAAGGTGAAGCACCAAAAACTATATCAAAAGAATGTCTTATTGATATAAGAATTGATGCTCACATTCCCGAAAATTATATAGAAAGTCTTCCTCAAAGGCTTTCAATTTACAAACGAATTGCAGATATCAAAAACGATGAAGATGCTTCTGACGTTTTAGATGAGCTTATTGACCGTTTCGGTGACCCGCCCGCAGGCGTTGAGGGTCTTATAAAGGTTGCACTTTTAAGAAATACTGCCGCAAATCTCGGTATATACGAAATCGGTCAGAATAACAACAGTCTTCTTTTATACGTTGAAGAGGTTGACATGTCACTAGTTGCAATTCTCGTAAAAGGTATGAGAGGTCGAATCCTTGTTTCAAAAGGACCTAAGCCTTATATCACCTTAAAGAAATTGACGGGGCAATCACCCCTTGACACACTTGAAGAAGCTTTCGGACTTATAAAGAATGCTCAAAACAGCACGGAGGAAAACAAAAATGAAGTATAATTACAAGCCACAGGGCGTATGCTCAAGAAATTTAACCTTTGATATTGAAGAAGGTATCGTTAAAAACGTTCGTTTTGAAGGCGGTTGCCACGGTAATTTACAAGGTATTGCCGCACTTTGCGAGGGTAAACCCGCTGAAGAAATTATTTCTTCTCTTGCAGGAATTCGTTGCGGTTTTAAATCTACCTCCTGCCCCGACCAATTAGCAAAAGCACTTCACGGTGCATTAAACGAATAAAAAGGAGTTTTAAAATGAAATATCTTATTTTAATTGCAGATATTGATGAATTTAACCCTTGCAAAAACAGTTTGGGTGACCTTGTAAAAAAAGAATATAAAATAAAGCATATGCCTGCATTTGATTTTTCTCATAACGGTCACGATTGCACTGCAGTTTGCTTCGGTATCGGTAAGGTTAATGCCGCTATGGGTGCCGCACTCGCTCTTAACGAGGGGGATTTTGACGGCGTTATAAACACCGGCTGGAGTGGTGCCGTTTCAGGAGTTTTCAAGGGTGACATAATTGTTTCGGACTCTTGTGTGGAATGTGACTTCGACTTAACACCTATCGGTAGACTTCCCGGTCAAAAGCCCGGTCAGGAGGAATACGTTTATAAATGCAACAATGCTCTTTACAATGCTGCTACAAGCGTTGAGGGTTTCAAGCATGGCAATCTCGGTACAGGTGACTTTTTCTTAACAGATAAAGAAAGACGCGACCGTTACAAAGAGATTTTCAATATTTCTGCTTTTGATATGGAAAGCGGTGCTTTAGGTGCAGTTTGCTACCTTTTAGACGTGCCATTTATCAGCATAAGAAAAATTTCTGACAGTGCCGACGACGTTGGTGTTGAGGATTACACAAATTCTGTTTCAACCGACGTAACCGCATTTTCAGATATTGTTCTTAAAGTGCTTGAAAAAATATAATTACATAATTCAATTAAATTTTATAACCGTAGTCATTTTTTCAGAAAAATTGACTACGGTTATTTAAATTAAAGATTTATATAAAGCGAAAAGGCAGAATGAAATTTTTTTCATTCAAAGGTTTGGCTATTCTGCGGGTCAGATGAAAACTACAATCAACTTAACCTTCCCTCTTTTTCACTTGACCACCGCCCCCACTTTACGCGAATCTTCTTTATATAATATGATATTTAATAATAAATGTGAAAAAGGCGAAGCCTATCCCTCCTTTTCTCTTTGAGAAAAAGAGGGATAGGCTTCTCACCATTTTTACTTAATAATAAAAATAACAGGTCTGCGATAGCAATAACGCCATTGTAGACCTGTTTCTATTAACTATTATTTTGCGAAGCCTCCGGAGACTGGTGACTGACGACTGAAGACTATTTTCTCAATCCGAAAACTTTGAGATAAACTCTTTTGTTCTTTGTGATTTTGGGTTATCGAAAACCTCTTCGGGTGTGCCCTCTTCTTCGATAACGCCGTTATCCATAAAGATAACCTTTGATGAAACGGCTTTTGCGAAGGACATTTCGTGAGTAACGATTACCATTGTCATATTTTCTTCTGCAAGGCTTTTTATTACCTTGAGAATTTCACCCGTTAACTCGGGGTCAAGGGCTGAGGTAGGCTCGTCAAAGAATAAAACCTCGGGCTCAAGCATTAATGCTCTTGCAATAGAAACTCTTTGCTTCTGACCGCCCGAAAGCTCGCAAGGGTAGTTTGTAAGCTTTTCAGAAAGGCCAACCTTACCAAGAATAACCTTCGCTTTTTCAATTATTTCATCGTGAATAGCCTTTTTATTTTGCTTATAATCCACTCTCTCTTTAGCAAGAAGCTCTGCCGCAAGAGTTACGTTTTTAAGCACGTTATATTGGGGAAAAAGGTGAAAATCCTGAAAAACAAGACCAACAAGCAATTGCTTACGACGTTTTTCTTTAGTACTTACCTTTTCCACGTTCCCATCAAAAAAAACCTCACCGCCAACGCTTATAAAACCGCTGTCGGGTGTTTCAAGCTGATTTATACAACGAAGAATCGTTGTTTTACCGCTACCGGAAGAACCGATTATACTTAAAACCTCACCTTTTTCAAGGTTAAAGGATACTCCCTTAAGAACATCGGTTTTACCAAAGCTTTTCTTTAAATCTTTAACTTCAAGTACAGACATTTAAAAGCTCCTTTCTCCTTAGTTCTTATGTCTTATAATAATCGAGTTTCTTTTCTATCTTACCGAATATGAACGTAAGAAGACCGCTGAATGCAAGATAGAATATTGCCGTTGCAATAAGAGGCCATATAATACCTTTAAGCTTAATAAAGGTTTCACCCGCCCAGATAAGCTCGTAAACTGCAATAACTCTTGCAAGAGAGGTATCCTTAACGAGAGTAATAATTTCGTTACTCATCGGGGGAATTATTCTCTTAACAACCTGCATAAGTACAACCTTAAAGAATACCTGAGTTTTAGTCATACCTAAAACCTGACCTGCTTCATACTGTCCCTTTGGTATACTTTCAATACCACCACGGTAAATTTCAGAGAAATAACAAGCATAGTTTACCGAGAACGCTATTATAACAGCTACAAATCTTTCCATAACACCGATATTTGAAAGCCATACTATAATTACATTTGTATTACCGTTTGCTACTAAATCTAATGCCCACTGACCTAAAAGACCGGGACCGTAAAAAACAAGAATAAGCTGAATCATAAGAGGTGAGCCTCTTACAACCCAGACTAGAAATCTGACCGCATATTTTAAAGGAAGGAATTTACTCATTGAGCCAAAGCTCATAATAAGACCTAAAGGTAATGATATTAACAAGGTTAATGCGAAAATTTCAAGAGTTGTAACAAATCCATCCGCAAGCCTTGTAAAAACCTCTGTCAATAAAGCCTGATCCATCAATTATCTTTCTCCGTTTATATTATGTGAAATTCATTCACACACATTTATATTTTTACAGTATTCAACGGCAGAGCACGTAAGCACTCTGCCGTAAATATTTCAATTAATTTTTACTGAACAGAATTATTCAGCAAGTGTAACGCCGTATTTGTCAGCAAGCTTCTGAAGTGAACCGTCAGCGATAAGCTCTGCGATAATCTTGTTAACTTCTGCACATGTGTCAGCATCCTTACGGAAGCCGATACCGTAGAATTCTTCTGAAAGAGAACCTGTGTAAACAAGACCTTCGTAGTCTGTGCCCTCACCTGTCATAGCTTTTGCCATTGTAATATCGATAACTGCACAGTCAGCAGCGCCTGATTTAACTTCAAGAAGAGTATCTGCCTGAGTAGCAACGGGAACGATGTTTGTTGCAACCTTGCTTGCTTCTGATTCACCTGCTGAACCGCTTTCAACTGCGATTGAAGCGTTCTTGAGGCTTTCTGCATCAGCAAATTTATCTTTGTTTTCAGCCTTTGTAACGATAACCTGAGCGTTAAGAACGTAAGCATCACTGATGTTCATTGACTCTTTAAGCTCTTCTTTAATTGTCATACCGTTCCAAACTGCATCGATAGTTTTTGTTTTGAGCTCTGTTGTTTTTGTATCCCAGTTGATGATTTTGAATTCAGCTTTAACGCCAAGCTTTTCACAAACGAGCTCTGCAAACTCTGTATCAAAACCAACAAGCTTACCGTCTTCATCATAATAGTTCATGGGCTCATACTCTGTGATACCGATAATCATTGTGCCCTTATCCTTGATGTAAGCAAGGTCTGAAGCTGTGTTTGTTGCATCCTGCTGTTCGTTATTTGAGGGTGCTTCTGTCTGTGTATCGTTGCCGTTACCGCCACAAGAAGCGAAAACGCAAACAATACCTGCTACGAGCACGAGGCTCATTACGATAGCTAAAATTTTCTTACTCATAATATTTTCCTCCATAGGCAAATTAACTGCCTTTGTATTTTGTGTCGTTATTCTACCACTTTACCACGCTAAAGTAAAGAGGTTTTTGAGATTTTTCTTTATTTTGTATGCTTTCCCATATATTAGTTGATTTTCTATATAGCTATTTATGCATTTTTACTATTTTCAGTTTCTAAAATCAAAAATTACCATAGAAATAACTTTTAAGTGCATTGTAAAATATCATATCAAGTGATAAAATACTCATATAAATTTAAACGTTCCTTAAATTGAGGTTAAGCTATGGATAACAAAACCCACGAAATAAATATTCAAGCAATTATCAAAACGCTTGATGATATATTAAGCAAAAACGATTATGATTCTGCTTGTGATTTTTTAGAAAGCAGTATTATTGAGGCTCAAAATATCAATGACCTTAAAGCGCTTTTTACTTTATACAATGAATGTATAGGCATTTACAGAAAAATAGGTAAAAAAGAGAAATGCTATTTTTATTGCAACAAAGCTCTTGAGATAACCGAAAAGCTAAAGCTTTCAGAAAGCGTTTCGGGTGCTACAACGTATATAAACTGTGCTACAGCTTTTAAAGCATTCAGCGAAGCAGAAAAAGGAGTTTCATTTTTCGAGAAAGCTAAAAAAATTTATGAAGAAAAGCTTACGCAAAATGACAAACGTATTGCAGGGTTATATAACAATTTTGCTTTAACTCTTACAGATTTAAGGCGTTTTGACGAAGCAATAGCCTTGTATGAAAAGGCTATTTCAGTATTGAAAAGCTACGAAGAAATACAACCCGAAACAGCTATTTCTTATCTTAATATGGCAAATACAATTGAGGCAAAAGTGGGCTTAGAAAATGCTTGTGAGAAAATCGACCGTCTTTTAGATAAGGCAGTAGAAATATTAGATAAGAGTAAAGTTAAAAACGACGGCAACTATGCTTTCGTATGCGAAAAATGTGCTTCAACCTTTGGGTATTACGGCAGATTTTTTTACGAAGCAGAATTAAAAGAAAGGGCAAGGGAAATTTATGAAAGGACTTGAGCTTTCAAGAAATTTTTATGAAGAATACGGCAAGCCTATGTTAGAAAGTGAATTCAGAGACTGCATTCATCTTCTTGCGGTAGGTCTTGTTGGCAGTGGCTCGGATTGCTACGGTTATGACGACGATTTATCTCTTGACCACGATTTTGAACCCGGGTTTTGTATTTTCGCACCCGACAATTCTATTCTTGACGAAAAAACCTTTTTCAAATTAGAAAGAGCATATTCAAAATTACCACAAGAGTTTATGGGTTACAAAAGAACCCTTGTAAAGCCTGTTGGCGGTAGCCGAAACGGTGTTTTCAGAATAACTGATTTTTACATAAAAAAGATTGGCTCACCAGACGGCAATTTATCCGTTGAACAATGGCTATCTTTACCCGATTTTGCTTTATTAGAGGCTACAAACGGTGAAATCTTCTGCGATAATTTCGGTGAATTTTCGAAAATCCGTAACAGCTTAAAAGAATACCCTCGCGATATATTTTTAAAAAAGCTTGCGGGAAATCTTCTTTTAATGGCTCAAAGCGGTCAATATAATTACTCTCGCATTTTAAAAAGAGGTGAAACGGGCTCTGCACAGCTTGCCCTTTTTGAATTTTCAATCTCCTCTATAAAATGCTTTTTCCTTTTAAATAAAGCATATCTTCCCTATTACAAATGGCAATTCAGAGCATTAAGGGATTTACCTGACGGAAAAGCCTTTGCAGATTCTCTTGAATTTCTTATTTCAACGGATAATTCACCTGAGAATGCAGAAATCAAAATAACTATAATTGAAAGTATTTGTGAGGATATAATAAGCCTTTTAAAAGCAAATTCAATAACAAAGGCGAACTGCAACGATTTAGAAAAGCACGCTTATTCAGTTAATGATTTTATAGAAAATCCCTCTTTACGAAATGCAAGCATTTTTGCAGGGGTATAAGAAAATCAATCAATTAGATTTTTATTTGATATTATAAATTGTTATTGAAATTAATAAAACTCAGTGATAAAATACCGAGTGAATAAATTCAGGAGGAATAGTATGAAATTAGTTACTATCATTCTTAACAAAACCGAATGCTTAGATGATTTACTCGAGCAATTCGGTGAAAACAAAATTTCAGGTGCTACCATTATTGATAGCAGAGGTATGGTACAGGAGCTCTTTGAGCACGACCATGAGGATATGTTTTTCCTTATGTCCCTACGCTCTCTTCTTAACCCTACTCACAAGGAAAACAAAACTATTATAACCGTTGCAAAGGATGAGGACGTAGCTCTCATTTCAAAAATTGTAAACGACGTCACAGGCGGCCTTGACCACCCCGATACAGGTATTATGTTTACAGTTCCGATTGATTACTTGGAGGGACTTAATCACTGATGCTTTCCAATATAATAACTCTTAATACTTTTACCGATTTAGGTCTAATGATATTCGTCGGTATGGCTTTAGGCAGGCTTGTAAAAAAAATCAAGCTACCAAACGTTACCGGATATCTTCTTGCAGGTCTTCTTTTAGGCCCCAGCATTTTAGGTCTTCTTTCTGAAGAATTTTTAAACGGTATAACCGTTATATCCGATGCAGCTTTAGGCTTTATTGCTTTTTCAATCGGTAACGAATTTAAAATATCTTATTTTAAACGCGTAGGTGCTACACCTATAATTATTGCCTGTTTTGAAAGCTTTTTTGCAGTAGCTTTTGTTGCTGTTGCTTTAATGCTTGCGGGATGCTCTACTACCTTCTCGCTTGTTTTAGGCTCAATAGCCGCCGCAACCGCCCCCGCCGCTACTATTATGGTAATAAAGCAGTACAAAGCAAAAGGTCCCGTAACAGAAACCCTTCTTTCGGTTGTTGCTATCGACGATGCTACCGCTCTTATTATGTATTCGATTTCAATAGCCGCCGCAACTGCGCTTTCAGGCGGTAACGCAACGGTAAAAGACCTCGTTTTAAAGCCCGTTATTGAAATAGGCGGAGCTTTAGTTGTAGGTGCGATTTTAGGTTTCTTATTCTTGTTACCTATGAAAACCTTTAAGAAAGACGGAAACCGACTTTCCCTTATTATTGCATTTATATTCGTTGGATTAGGTCTTTCTCAGCTTTTTGGCTTCTCTTCACTTCTTTTATGTATGGCAATGGGTGCTGTTGTTGCAAACTTCTCACCCGACGTTAATCAGATAATGAAGCTTTCTGATAGAATTACACCGCCAATATTCATGCTATTCTTTGTAGCATCAGGTGCTGACCTAAAGCTTTCGGTTTTACCTGCGGTTGGTCTTGTAGGTGTGATTTACATCGTTGTTCGTGTTGTAGGTAAGATTTTCGGTGCAGCCTTAGGTGCTACAATTTCTAAAGCAGATAAAAAGATTCGTAAATATTTAGGTCCTGCTCTCGTTCCTCAGGCGGGTGTTGCGATAGGTCTTTCCCTTGCAGCATCAAGCGTAGTTCCCGAGCACGCAAGCGAGATAAGAACAGTTATTCTTTGCGGTACGCTTATTTACGAGCTTGTAGGTCCTGTAATTGCAAAAACCTGCCTTAAAAAAGCTGGTGAAATTACTGAAGCTTAAATGAAATTTGAAAAGAAAAGATAAAAAACTGCGTTGGTTATGTACCAACGCAGTTTTTGTTATATTTATTTAGGAATTAAAGTGTACCGCTAACAAACTCACCGAACAAATCTTTAAGAATGTCGTAGAAGATTGCGAAAACCTTTTCTAAATAGTAGTTAAGTGTGTAGTCAAACTGATTTCTATCAGCTTCATCGCCAAGGCCTGAACCTTCCTGCATAGCAAGCTCGTTTGAAGTCATAGTATAGGTTGTGTATTCCCAAGGGTTATTTTCATTAATTTCAATAACCTTTGCACCCTGCATAAACTCGTTGTAATATGAGTTGTTTGTAACACCGGGAGCCATGATAAGATCAACACCGTCACAATTAACGATAAAGTTGTTAACGTGGTCGTGACCTACAACCATACCAAGAACGTCGCCACCTTGAACTAAAGCATCCCACTGACCGTCATTACCGTAGCTGGGACAGCTCTTTTCGAACACGTAGCCTTCTTCGAGCTTTGTAATATCGGGAACAACTGTAAGGTGTGTGCCGTCTGAGAAATTGAAGGTTAACTCACCTAAATTTATATCTGTAGGATAGAAAATCTTTTCGCAAGGCTCCTGAGGAATGATGTGCTGGAACACCATTGAGGGGACAAGCTCACCGCCATTTTCAGCTTTAAGCTCCTCACGAGTTGTATTATACCATTCAATCTGGTCTTCACGAACCCAGTCATAACCAAGCCACTCACCGTATGAATCATATACATAGTCACCGCTGTCAAACATCCAAAGATTGAAAGCAATCTTTGAGCCATCGCTTGAAAGAACGGGAAGATTATGTGTTGCACAACCGTGAAGCTCGGGAACTGCATCATAAGCAAGGCAACCGGGATAGCTCTGGTAAATTTCGAGCTGAGTCTGTTTATCGAAGCCTGCTTCTTCATCGTGGTTACCGAAAACGAAAGTGAAAGGAACGCCTCTTTCAACAAGGGGGGTAAGCATTTCTTTGAATGCTCTTTCGTCTGCGTCAACAATGTTGTCACCGCAGAAAACAACTACGTCGGGATTTGAGAAATCAAGTGCTTCTTCAATGAAACGGATAGTGTCATAATGAAGAGGATAGCTATCCTGAACGTCAGCGAGCACCATAATTTTCAAGTTACCGTTTTCATCAAAACGAAGTGCTGCTGAATCTTTATGACCCGCAAAACCGATAGTCACTAAAGAAAACAACATGCAGATTGATAAAATCAATGATAATGCTTTTTTCATAAACCTTAACTCCTTTAGAATATAATTCTTACATTTCATTATATAACTCAAGCCTCAATTTGTCAATAATTGGACTTGTGATTTGTAATGTTTACCCTTTTCTTCAAAGTTTTTATAGTAATTATAGCTTGCCGCCGCAGGTGAAAACAGACAAGATTTACCCTTCTCGGTAACCTCACTGCAAATCTTTACCGCGTGCACCATATCTTCAGCACAAAGCATATTTTTATTACAACCCATTTGCTTAAGAGCATCTATAATCATATGCCCTGTTTCAGGAAGACCTACAAGGTTATTTATTTTGCAGGAATTCAGAAAAGCAATAAAATCGTTGTAATCAATGCCTCTGTCAAGACCTCCGAAAAGAAGAGTATCAACGTTTCCGATAGCCTTCACGGCACCCATAACAGCGGTAGGAATTGTAGCAATGCTGTCGTTATACCATGTGATACCTTTGTAAACTCCAACGTATTCCATTCTGTGCTCAATACCGCCGAAGGTTTTTATTGCCTGCTTTACGGCGTCATCGCTTATGCCGAAAATTCTTGCAACGGTAAGGGCATATGCAATATCCTGCCTATTATGCTCGCCCTTGAGATGCTCCGTTGATTTCCACAACTCATTTACAAAAGCATCGTTTTCTGCATCTTTAAAGCTAACGGGCTTCCCGTTGCCCTTTATAACCTTTTCCCAATCAACAATACCCGTTAAATCCTGACCGGGATTATATATGAGATAATCATCTTGCTTTTGATGAATAGCTATATTTAGCTTTGCTTCAACGTAGCCCTTAAAGCCTGTTTTATAATGGTCAAGATGCTCTTCGTAGATATTTACTAAAACTGCAACGTGAGGTGAAGCAGTCGTAAACTCAAGCTGGTGAGATGACATTTCAGTAACTGCTATAAGAGTTTCATCCTCATCTGCCTTTTCAAAAACGGGAATACCAATATTACCGATAAGGCAGGTATTGAGTCCGCCGGCTTTAAGCATTTCATAAATTAAGGTAGAGGTAGTAGTTTTACCCTTTGAGCCTGTAATACCTACAACAACAGGCTTACAAAAACGCAAAAACATATCTGTCTGACAAGTAATTTCAGTAGTATCGGGGTAGGTTGCGTCATCTAAAAACGCAATACCGGGGCTTTTGAAAACGATATCAAAATCGCCTAAGCAATCAAGATAATTTTCGCCGAAAATAACGTCAGTGTTTTTATCGTCAATATCGGGCTTGTTTCTGTCACCAATAGTTATTTTTTTATCGGGTAAATGCTTTCTTATATAAGAATAGGTTGATTTACCCTCTCTGCCAAAGCCGAGGACAAGTACTTTTTTATCTTTAATATACTCAATTATAGGAAACACAAAAACATCTCCGTTTGTAGTTATTTATTTTTTTATTCGTTAAATGCATAGCCGTCTTTACCGTTTCTCTTAACAGAATACATTGCTTTATCGGCTTTTTCATAAAGCTGTGTATAGGTTTCGCCGTCATTGGGGTAAGTAGCTATACCTATACTGCAAGAAAATTCTCTGTCAGGTGCACAGTCTAATTTAATACTGTGGCAAATGCTTTCAATTTGCTCCGCTTTTTCTTTTATATAGTGAGTATTGTCACCAACGCCATTAACGTAAATAACAAACTCTTCACCGCCAACTCTGCCTAAAACGTCGGTAGGACGGAATGAAAGAGCAAGCTTCGTTGTAAATTCTTTTAAGAAAATGTCGCCCTCTCTGTGACCGTAGGTATCGTTAAGCTTTTTAAAATCATCCAAGTCAAGAAGGAACATAACACCTGTACCCTCCTGATTTTCTCTTATCATTTCGCTTATTTTAAGGCTTGTAGAAATCTTATTGAGGAAGCCTGTAAGCTGGTCAGTTTCTGCCTGAGAAATAAGACGGTTTTTCTCTTTTTTCTCTTTATCAATATCGGAAAGCATACCTATAAACCTTACAGCATTACCTGATTCATCAAACACAGCTGCAAATTTAATTCTATGCCATACACTGTCGCCTCTTGAGTTTATAATACGTGCATCAAAAACATTGATTCGTTTACCTGACAAAGCACTGCTTAAAGCGCCGATAAATGCAGGAACATCTCTATGGTCAAGAATATTGCCGTATGTAAAATTCTCAATTGCGTTTGTTATTTTTGTATTTGTTCCTAAGCCTCGTAACAGTTTTGATGAAGCCTCAAAGGTATCTGTTACAACGTCGTAATTAAAAATGATGTTATCAGAAACCTCTTCAACAATTTCGTATCTTTCTTTTTCTTTCTGAAGCTGCATCTGAAGCCTTTTGGTATCGGTTATATCAACCAAGTTGCAAACAAAGGTCTGCTCACCTTTTTTTGCATCACGAGGTTTTCTTGTGGAAATTAGTGCCCAGCCTGTTTCCCCGCCTTTTTTATTGATTCTACATTCAAATTTCTGAATTTCACCGGGGGCATAATCTGTATTAATTCTTGTTATAGTACTTATAAAATCCTCTGGATTAAGAAGAGACATTCTTACATCTTCGGAAAGCTCTTCATATTCATCTCTTGTATAGCCGAAAAGAGCGAAAAATCCATCATTGGTATAATCAAGCTGAATACCGTCAACGCGAGGTGAAACAACAGCAAGACCCGTAACGGTTTCCTTCAAAATCGTTTCGAGCATTTCACGGCTTAAGTTTGACTCATATTCACCACCGAATCTTCTCATCAACAACCCTCACATATCAAAAGAAATTTTCCTATGACGATAATATCATAAAACATTGTATTTAACAAGGATTTTTGAAAAAGACTTGAATATAATAATAAAATTATATATAATCTATAATTGATATAAAATGGCACGAAGTGTGCTTTAAAACTAATTAATTTAAACACGGAGAAAAATATGCTTGAACTTAAAAACATTTCATTCAACGTATCCGACGATATGGGTGAAAAGGAAATTCTTACTGACGTTTCCTTCACTCTTGATGACGGTAAATTTCTTGTAATTACAGGCCCTAACGGTGGCGGTAAATCCACCTTAGCTAAAATAATAATGGGTATTGAAAAGCCTACGGGGGGAAAGATTTTCTGGAACGGTCAGGATATTACCGACCTTTCAATAACCGAAAGAGCAAAGCTTGGTATCGGCTACGCTTTCCAGCACCCGCCTCGCTTTAAAGGTCTTTCAGTACGTGATCTTTTAAGCCTTGCTCACGGAAGTACTCTTCCCGAAGACCAATGCTGTACTTATCTTACAAGCGTAGGTCTTTGCTCTAAAGATTATCTCAACCGTGAGGTTGACTCATCCCTTTCAGGCGGTGAAATTAAAAGAATCGAAATTGCAACTCTTATGGCTCGTGATTTACAGCTTGCAATTTACGATGAGCCCGAAGCAGGTATAGACTTATGGAGCTTTAACATGCTAGTTGAAAGCTTCAAGGGAATTTCAAAAATTCGTAACGAGAGTATGGTTATCATCTCTCACCAGGAAAGAATTATGAAAATCGCCGATGAAATTGCAATTATTGCTAACGGCACTGTTAAGAAAAAAGGCCCATGTGACGAGATTTTCCCCGAGCTTATGTCACAGTTTGATAATGCCTGCTCTTTCAGATAAATAGAAACTACGAGGATATATATATGAATAATACCGAACTCAATATGCTTAAAGAAATTGCTGATTTGCACGAAATACCTCAAGGTGCATTCAGCTTAAGAAAAGACGGTGAAAGTGTCGAAAGGCGTTCAAGCGAAAATATAATCATTGAGCCTAAAAAAGACAAGCCCGGCATTGACATCATCGTAAATCCCGGAACAAAAAACGAAAGTGTTCATATGCCTGTAATCATTACAAAAACAGGTGTAGAGGATTTAGTTTATAACGATTTTTATATTGGTGAGGATGCAGACGTGCTTATCGTAGCAGGTTGCGGAATTCACAACAGCGGTGACAAGAAGAGTGAACACGACGGTATCCACCGTTTCCATATAGGTAAAAACGCCCGCCTTAAATACGTTGAAAAGCATTACGGCGAGGGTGAAGGCACAGGCGAAAGAATCCTTAATCCTACAACAGAGGTTTATATGGATGAAAATTCTTTCTGCGAAATGGAAACTGTTCAGATTCGCGGTGTTGACTCTACAAAAAGAGATACAGTTGCAAAGCTTCAAAGCGGTGCTAGACTTGTTGTGCTTGAAAAGCTTATGACTCACGGAAAACAGATTGCCCATTCAAATATGGTAATCGAATTAAACGGCGAGGATGCATCTTCTCAGATTATTTCCCGTTCAGTTGCTAAAGACGAGTCAGAACAAGTTTTCTACCCCAGAGCGATAGGTAATGCCCGTTGTAAAGCTCACGTTCAGTGCGACTCTATTATTATGGACGATGCTCATATCCGTTCTATCCCTGAAATTGCCGCAAACCATTGCGAAGCAAATATCATTCACGAAGCCGCTATCGGCAGAATTAATAACGACCAGCTTTTAAAGCTTCAGACTCTCGGTAAATCCGAAGAGGAAGCAGAAGAAATAATTATAAACTGCTTCTTGAAATAAAACCAACTATATCATCAGATTAAAGGGTGAAAAATATGATAAAAAGAGTACTTGCATTCGATTTCGGTGCATCAAGCGGTAGAGCAATCGTAGGTGTTTTCGACGGTAAAAAAATTGAGCTTCGCGAGGTACACCGCTTCAGTAACGACCCCGTTAAAATCAACGGAACTGTTTATTGGGACGTTCAGCGACTTTTCTACGAAATAAAGCAAGGTATCCTTAAAGCAAAAGAGGATGGCGGTTTTGACTCAATCGGTATAGATACTTGGGGCGTTGACTTCGGTCTTCTTCGTAAAGACGGCACCTTAATAGAAAACCCCGTTCATTATCGCGATGCCCGTAACGACGGTATGGTTGAGGCTGCTCAAAAATATATGAGCAAAGAGGAAATGTATGATATTACGGGAATTCAGTTTATGGATTTCAACACTATTTTCCAGCTTCTTTCTCTCAAGGAAAACCGTCCTTACATACTTGACGAGGCGGACACACTCCTCTTTATGCCTGACCTTCTTAATTATATGCTTTCTGGCGTAAAATCAACTGAATATTCAATTGCAACAACCTCTCAGATGGTTGACCTTCAGACAAAAGATTGGTCAAAGGATATTCTTGACAGATTCGGCATAAAGAAAGATATTCTTACACCTATTGCTCCTACAGGTGCGGTTATAGGCAAATTAAGTGACGATATCTGCGAGGAATTAGGCGTTAATAAAGCCGATATCATCAGCGTTGCTGCCCATGATACTCAAAGTGCTATTACTGCTGCTCCCTGCGAATATGACGATTTTGCATTCATCAGCTGCGGCACCTGGTCACTTTTCGGCACAGAGGTAAAAGAGCCTATTATAAACGAAGCTTCTAAAAAGTTAAACGTTACAAACGAGGGTGGATACAACTATACAACTGCATTCTTAAAAAATATATGCGGTTTATGGCTTATTCAGGAAAGCCGTCGTCAATGGATTCGTGAGGGTAAAGAATATTCATACGCAGAGCTTGAAAAGCTAGCTCTTGAATGCGAACCCTTTAAATGCTTTATAGACCCTGATGCTCCCGAATTTGCACCTATGGGTAACCTTCCTCAAAGAGTTAAGGATTACTGTAAAAAAACAGGTCAGTACGTGCCCGAAACAGTAGGCGAAATTATGCGTTGTATCTACGAAAGCCTTGCTCTTAAATACCGCTATACCTTTGACGGTATTAAAGAATGTACAGGTAAAGACTACGACAGAATTCACGTTATGGGTGGCGGCACAAAGGATAAGCTTCTTCTTAAAATGACTGCCCAAAGCTGTAACGTAAACGTTTACGGTGGTCCTATTGAAGCAACTGCGCTCGGTAATATTGCCGTACAGCTTATGTCAATAGGTGCAATAATGGATATTAAAGAAGCAAGAAAAATTATTGCTGACGGTGAAAACCTTAAGCTTTACGAGCCGGAAAACAATTCAGATTGGGAAAAGGCTTACGAAAACTTTAAAAAAATATTAAACTAAAGCTTTGGTGATTTCTTATGACCTCTATCCCGAAGTTAGAGCTTGAAAACACGGAGTATGCCATTGATACTGCAGAGCTTATTGTTAAAACCACAAGGGAAAGAAGAGCAGGCTCTGTAGGTGAGAAGCAGGCTCAGCATATATTGTTAAACGAACTTAAAAAATACTGCGATGAAGCTACGCAGCAAACCTTTAAAACACATCCCGGAGCAGGCACAATAGCAGAAAAGCTGTTGTGTATGCTTTTGGTTGTGTGTGTTTTTTTGTTTTCAGTTTCTGTAAGTCGCGGTAATGCGATTTGGGCTTCAATAGTGCTTTTTGCTTCGTTAATTATATTCTGCGTATTTTGCTACAAATTCATTTTCGACGGCAAGAAGCTCGACTTTATTACCCCTTCAAAAACAAGTGCTAACCTTTTAGGTGTAAGATACAGTCGAAGTGAAGCTCAAGCACGTGTTGTTCTCGTTTCCCGTTCGGATTCTCCACAATGCTTAAGATCATATAAGTTCGGAAACAGAGCACAATATATTTTAAGCATTACTTCAATAATCGGTAACACCATCCTTTTCGTTTCAACTCTTTTCTTCTTATTTTCAGGTGCACCTGAAAATATTGCGTTATTCAAGATTTTAAGCGGTCTATGCTTTATATTCGTTCCTTTTTACGTTATTTCTATTTTTCATATTAACAGCAAACGTGTTGCATCAGGTATTAGCACAAGCATTGTGCCCTCCGCTACTATTTTAGCTGTTTTCAAGCAATTTCAAGAAAATGCTTTCAGATATGATAAAACTGAAATTTGTTGTCTTATTACAGGTAGTGATTACTCTTCAAGGGCTGGAGCATACGCTTTTGCTAACAAGTACAAACGATTATACAGAGACGTGCCTACTATATTTATCCCTATTGAAGAAATTACCACTTCTAAAAAGCTATCGGTCTTCTTCCGCGACGGCTCAGGCACAACGGGTAGCGAAGATGTTGCTAACACAATTCGTGAAGCAGGCAGTAACTTAGGCTTGAAAATCAAATCAGAGAATCATCTTTTAGGCTCAGGAGCATTCACTCCGTTTTCCAAAAACCATTTTTCTGCTTGTTCTTTAGGCACCTCTAAAGAACACACTTCAAAATGCTTCTTTGCTAACGCAGACAAGCTTTCGGATATCGGTAAAAAAAGTGTAGCCGACGTAGGCTCGCTTATAATAGAAACTTTAAATTTATTTTGACGAATGAGGTATTATTATGGCTAAAATTCTCAACTCAACAGTAAAAAATATTCCTTGGCAGGACAAACCTGCTAACTGCACGGACCCCGTTTGGAGATACACTGAAAACCCTATTATTGACCGTTCTTTTGTAAAAGAAGCAAACAGTATTTTTAATTCTGCTGTCGTGCCCTATAAAGACGGCTTCGCAGGCGTTTTCCGTATGGACCATATAACAAGAGAGCAGTATCTTGTTACAGGCTTTAGCGATGACGGTATTCATTGGAAATTAAACGACGAAAAAATCTTCCACGGTTACGATCCCCGTCTTTGCGAAATTGACGGTAAATATTATCTTTCTTGGGTTGTACATACCGAAAGAGGTACCTCTATCGGTATTGCAGTAACAGAGGATTTTGAAACTTGGGACCGCAAAGAAAATGCAGTTCTTCCCGTATCGAGAAACGGCGTGCTTTTCCCCAGAAAAGTAAACGGTGAATATATGCTTTTCTCTCGTCCTTGCGACAAGGGTCACACTCCATACGGTGATATTTTCTTAAGCCATAGCCCTGATCTCACCTATTGGGGTAAGCATCGCTTTGTTATCAAGCCCGAAATGGTTTGGGAATCAACAAAGGTAGGTGCAGGTCCTACACCTATCGAAACTGACGAGGGTTGGCTTTGCTTTTATCACGGCGTTCTCACAAGCTGTAACGGCTTCACCTACAGTATGGGTGCTATGATTGTTGATAAAGACGAGCCTTGGAAGGTTCTTCACAGAGCAGACTGTTATCTTCTTTCACCTCGTGAAATCTACGAATTTGTTGGTGACGTTCCTAACGTTTGCTTCCCCTGTGCTGCTCTTGCAGACAGCGAAACGGGCAGAATCGCTATTTATTACGGCGGTGCTGATACAGTTGTCGGTCTTGCCTTTACAACTGTTGATGAAACAATTAACTTTATCAAGGAGCACGATTTAATTAAGTAATATGACTTTTCTCAAAAAATTTATAGGTGACAAAGCCTTTTACAAAATGGCTATAAAAGTAACGTTACCTATAATGCTGCAAAACCTTATTACTAACTTTGTCAGTCTTTTAGACAACCTTATGGTAGGTAATTTAGGCACCGAGCAAATGTCAGGCGTATCTATAGTTAACCAGCTGCTTTTTATTTTTAATCTTGCAATATTCGGTGCATTAAGCGGTGCGGGTATTTTCACGTCGCAATTCTACGGCAAAAAAGATGACGACGGTATACGTTATACGATAAGATACAAGCTTGGAATCACCCTGTTGATTTTCCTTGCTGGAATGGTGATTTTTAACACGCTTGACGAAAGGTTGATAAGCCTTTATCTTCACGAAAGTGACGGTGCGGGTGACATAGCTTTAACCTTAAGCTATGCTCAAAGCTATCTTAAAGCTATGCTTTGGGGGCTTCTTCCTTTCTGCATTGCCCAGATTTTTTCAAGCACCTTAAGAGAAACGGGCGAAACCGTTGCTCCTATGGTAGCAGGCTTTATTGCAGTTGCCGTAAACTGCTGCTTTAACTGGGTGCTTATCTTCGGTAAATTAGGTGCACCTGCCTTAGGCGTTGTAGGTGCTGCGGTGGCAACCGTTATTTCAAGATACGTTGAATGCTTCGTTTTAATAGTTTACACCTTAACCCATAAAAAGCGTTTCACGTATTTAAAGGGTACTTTCAGAAGCTTTTATATCCCCAAAAATATTTTTAACGTTATCACCGTAAAAGGTATGCCCCTTTTATTTAACGAATTTTTCTGGTCAATGGGAATGTCGCTTTTAAATATGGCTTACAGCCTTTACGGTATTTCCGTTGTTGCGGGTACAAGCATTTCTTCAACGGTAATGAATCTTGCAAATATTGCTTTTATTGCTTTCGGCGGAAGTATCGGTATTATAATCGGCAAGCTTTTAGGTGCCAACAAGTTTGAAGAGGCAATTGATACAGATAGAAAGCTTATTGCTTTTTCCGCTTTCTGCAGTATTGCTATAGGCATTTTCGTTTTCATTATAGGTGATAAAATACCAAATCTTTATAACACTACAGATGAAGCAAAAGCTCTTGCAGGATATTTCATAAGAACCTGTGCACTTTTTATACCCGTTCATTCCTTCGCAAACTCAGCTTATTTCACAATAAGAAGTGGTGGAAAAACGCTGGTTACCTTCCTTATGGACAGCGTCTTTATCATGTTTGTAAGCGTACCATTTGCATTCTCTTTCTACTATATTTTCGATTTGCCGATACGCACAACCTTCTTCCTTGTTCAATGTATTGACATTATCAAGGTTATTATAGGCTTAACTCTTGTTAAGAAAAGAGTATGGGTAAATAATATCGTAGGTAGCAATTAAATTTTTAAATAAACATAAAAGCTCCCAAGTCTTTCGACTTGGGAGCTTTTATATAATTATTAAAATTATTTAACAGCGTTCTTAAGAGCTGCGCCTGCTTTGAAAGCGGGAACTTTAGAAGCGGGAACTGTCATAACTTCACCTGTTCTGGGGTTACGGCCCTGTTTCTCAGCGCGTTCTCTAACTTCGAAAGTACCGAAGCCTACAAGCTGAATTTTTTCGCCTTTTGCAAGCTGGTCAGCGATTGTTGCGAAAACAGCGTTAACTGCCTTTTCAGCACACTTCTTTTCGATACCTTCTTTTGCTGCTACTGCATTAATAAATTCTGTCTTATTCATTGATGTATCCTAAGTCGGATCGTAGCCATGTCGTTCTGTGAGCCAAGGAGT